>JBKPLI010000224.1:0-21727 GCA_046731555.1 Actinomycetota bacterium
GAAGGGCTGGAGTTCCACGGACAAGGACGAGCCGATCCACGGTCTCCGCTGCGAGCGGATGACCGTCGACCAGATCCACGAGATCGTGCGCTGCTTCGCGCAGGCCGCGCGCCGCGCGCGCGAGGCGGGCGCCGACGGGATCGAGATCCACGGCTGCAACGGCTACCTCATCACGCAGTTCCTCTCGTCCGCGATCAACGACCGGGAGGACGACTACGGCGGCTCGCTCGAGAACCGCGCGCGCTTCGCGCTCGAGATCGTGCGCGCGATCCGCGCCGAGGTCGGCGACGACTTCCACCTGCAGTTCAAGATCACCGCGGTCGACTACGGCGACGACCTCTTCTTCTGGTGGAAGAAGGGGACGACGATCGAGGACTCGATCCAGGTGTGCAAGTGGCTCGAGGAAGCGGGCGTCGACGGCTTCCACGTCTCGTCCGGCAACTCGTTCCCCCACCCGCGCAACCCGGCCGGCGACTTCCCGGTCAAGGACACCGTGCGCGGCTACGACTCGATGATCTCGAGCGGCCGGCACACGTTCCGCAACTACCTCATCTTCCGCCTCTGGCCGCTCAACGCGGTCTTCCGCTGGATGTGGACGCGCGCCGCGAAGGGCCACATCGAGGGAATCAACCTCGCCGACTGCCGACGCATCAAGGTGGCGGTGTCGGTGCCGGTCGTCTGCACGGGCGGATTCCAGACGGCGTCGGTCGTCGCGGCGGCGATCGAGCGCGGCGACTGCGACGGCGTGACGATCGCGCGCCCGCTGATCGCGAACCCGAACCTCGTCGAGTTGTGGCGCGAGGGCCACGACCGCCCGGCGCGGCCGTGCACCTACTCGAACAAGTGCCTCATCAACCAGGTCGAGAACCCGCTCGGGTGCTACGACCAGAGCCGCTTCGACTCGCGCGAGGAGATGGTGCGCGAGATCCTCACCGTGTACGAGCCGCCGCAGTTCGTGTCGTGAGCGACGCGATCTTCGAGCCGCTGGCGTTCCGGAACCTCGAGATCGCGAACCGGGTTCTGCGTTCGAACGTGGCGGGCCGCTTCGACGGCTGGGACGGCTCGGGCCAGCAGGCGCGCATCAACTGGGAGGTGCGGTTCGCGCGCGCAGGCGTCGGCGCCATCCTCTCGTCGTGGTGCGGCGTGAACCGGCGCGGGATGATCGTGCCCGCGTTCGCGTCGATCGAGACCGACGAGCGCATCCCGTTCTGGCGCGAGCTCGGCAAGGCCGTGCACGACGCCGGCTCGAAGTACGTGCTGCAGCTCGCGCACGCCGGCCGGCAGCGCGACATCCCCGGCATCGAGTACGCGAAGGGTCTCTCGTCGACCTCCAAGTCCGACCCGCTGCACGGCTTCGAGGCGGAGAACGCGACGAAGGAGCAGCTGCGCGAGATCGTGGACGACTTCGCGGCCGCTGCGCACCGCGCGCGCGAGGCCGGGCTCGACGGCGTCGAGATCCACGGCGCGAACGGCTACCTCTTCACGCAGTTCCTCTCGTCGGCGATCAACGGTCGCGACGACGAGTACGGCGGGTCGCTCGAGAACCGCGCGCGGCTGCTCGTCGAGACGGTGCGCGCGATCCGCGCACGCGTGGGACCGGACTTCCACCTGCAGGTGAAGATCAGCGCGACGGAGGGCGCGAACGCGTTCCTCCCCTGGCTCGGCCGCGGCAACACGGTCGACGACGCCGTGAAGGTCGCGCGGTGGGTCGAGGAGGCGGGCGCCGACGCGATCCACGTGTCGGCCGGCAGCACGTTCCCGCACCCGCTCAACCCGCGTGGCGGCCTGCCGTTGAAGCAGGTGCGCGACAACTACGACGGCCTCATCTCGAGCGGCGTGCACGCGTTCCGCAACTACCTGCTCTACCGCGTGCCGCTCGTGAATACGTTCATGAAGCGGCGGTGGGAGCGCCCCGGTGAGCCGATCGAGGGCGCGAGCCTCGCCGACGCGCGCACCGTGAAGGCCGCGGTCTCGATCCCGGTGCTCGTGACGGGCGGCTTCCAGACCGCGTCGGTCGTGCGCGGAGCGCTCATCGCCGGCGATTGCGACGCGGTCACGATCGCGCGCCCGCTGATCGCGAGCCCCGACCTGCTCGAGCAGTGGCGGGCCGGCCGCGACCGCCCCGAGAAGCCGTGCACGTACTGCAACTACTGCCTCTACAACCTCCTCGAGCACCCGCTCGCGTGCTGGGACGAGCGTCGCTTCGCAAGCCGCGAGGAGATGATCGCCCGCGCCTACGAGGTCTTCGACCCGCCGCCCTTCCGGGCCGAGGCGCCTTTACCGAACCTGGTCCCGGACCAGGTTCGGTAAGGAAACGGTTAACGCAGGCTGGCGAGCGGGTCGCGCCAGGCCGACCGTGCGCGCGGATCGCGGAGCACGTCGGCCTTCCGGATCAGCGCGACGTAGTTCCCCGTCCCGTAGCTGCCTGCGAACACGGGGCCCTGCAGCTGCGCGAGGTCGTACTCGCCCGCCTTGAGCACGCGCCCTTGGCCGTCCGCGATGTCGACGATCTTTTTCCGGCCGCGGAGGCACTGCTTGAGGCTGCCGATCACGCGCTTGCACACGATCTCGACGCGCGGCCGGCCCGGCCTGAAGTAGTTCGCGTGCGACCCGAGCGCCGCGTACACGACCGGGTGCTCGCCCGCCGTCTCCAGCGCCGACCACGCGCGCGTGTTCGCGCCCTCGTGCGCGGAGTAGAGCGCGTCGACCGGCTGCTTGTCGCCGTCGAGCCGCAGCGTGATCTGCTCCCAGTCCGACTCGTGCTCGTTCAGCCGGTAGTTGAAGAGGTACAGGAACCAGTACTGGATCGCGTACTCGTCCGTGTCCTCGTACTTCGTCACGTGGTAGTAGACCGTCGGCCGCACGCCCGAGCGCTCGATCTTCCGCTGGATCGGCGCGTACGCGCCCTGCGAGTGCTTCGGCGGATCGGGCTCGGCGCTGCGCACGTCGAGGAACAGGAAGCACGACGCGAGGCACATGCCGAGCGAGTCCGGCAGCTTGTCCTCGTCGACGACGTCCCCCAGCAGGCTGAGCTTCCCTGCCTCCTGTAGCCGCAGGCTCGTCGTCTTGAGGTAGGCCGAGCGCGGGATCGGTGAGAAGAGCTCCGTGTTCGCGTAGCGGAGCTCGGGCGCGAAGCGCGCCGCGAGGTCGGCCGCCTCCTGCCCGGTCACGTCCGTCTGCGGCGGCGTGCCGGGGCGGAGCGGCGTCCGCTCGCTGACGAAGTCGACGAAGAACGCTGCGCCGACGCCCGCCGCGGCGACCACGAGCATGAACACGACTGCGAGCGTCGCGATCGAGTGCACCCACCAGGGGGCGTGTGCGTAGCGGTGGAGGAGGCGCCGGATCGGGCCTCGCGGCTCGACCGCGTGGCCTGCCGTCGCCGTCATTCGACTGATTGTGGCGCGGAGCGCCCTGACTTACAACCCAGGCTCTCACCGCGCGAGCGCCGCGATGCCCAGCGCGACCAGGCACGTGCCGGCGATCCGCAGCCGGCCGACGCGCTCGCCGAGGAGCGGCGCCGCGAGGAAGGCCGCGATCACGACGCTCGTCTCGCGAACTGCCGCAACGCCCGCCGCCGGCCCGCGCCGCAGCGCCGCGAGCGTGAGGCCGTAGGCCACGAACGTCGCCACACCCGCGGCGACGGACGCGAGGTTCGCCGCCGCCCGCACGCGCGCAACGCCCTTCGCGCGCGTCACGAACGCCGCGTACGCGAGCGCAGGCGGCACCATCGTCAGCTCGAGGTACGTGACCGGGTTCGCGTGCTCGATTCCGCGCTTGTCGACGAGCGTGTACGCCGCGATGCACCCGCCGATCGCGAGCGCGAGCACGACGCCCCCGCCGTGCGGTGCGCGGCCGAGCCCTCGCACGAGCACGATCCCGCACGCGACGAGCACGACGCCCGCGACCTGCGCGGCCGACGTGCCGGTGCCGAGCGCGACCACGCCGACGACGAGGACGAGCACCGGGGCGCTCCCGCGCGCGAGCGGGTAGACGACGGACAGCTCGGCGCGGCTGTACGCGAAGGCGAGCAGCGCGAAGTAGACGAGCTCGAGCGCGGCGCTCGCAGCGACGTACGGCCACACCGATGCGTCGGCGTCCCACACGAGCGCCGCGATCGGCGCGAACACGATCGCCGCGGTCAGGAGCGCGACGGCCGTCGCCGCCTGGGTGTCGGGCGCGCGCGCCAGCAGGATGTTCCAGCCGGCGTGGACGAACGCGGCGGCGAGCGCGAGCAAGACTGCGGAGAGCGGCACGGCGCGCGCAGCCTATGCTTCGGGTCGGTGAGAGACCGTGACCGCGAGCGCTTCGCCTCCGAGCAGTTCGACCTGCTCGTGATCGGCGGCGGCATCGTCGGCGCCGGCATCGCCGAGGCGGCGACGCGGCACGGCCTCGCGGTCGCGCTCGTGGACCGCGGCGACTTCGCCGGCGCGACGTCGAGCGCCTCGTCGAAGCTGATCCACGGCGGCCTGCGCTACCTGCGCATGGGCGACGTCCGCCTCGTCCGCGAGGCGCACACCGAGCGGCGCGCGCTCATGTCGGTCGTCGCGCCCCACCTCGTGCGGCGGATCCCGTTCCTGCTGCCGCTCTACCGCGGCGGGCCGCACCGGCCGGCGACCGTGCAGGCCGGCATCTGGCTGTACTCGACGCTCGCGCGCGAGCGGCTCGGCGGCTTCATCCTGCCGTCGCGCGCCGCGCGCTCCGTGCCCGACCTGCGGCTCGCCGACCTGCGCGGCTGCGGCGTCTACTCCGACGCGTGGACGAACGACGCGCGCCTCTGCCTCGCGAACGTCCGCGCGGCCGCCGACCGCGGCGCCGCGGTCCTGAACCACGCGCCCGTCACAGAGCTGCGGATCGAGCGCGGCCGGGTCGCCGGCGCCGAGGTGGAGGGCGTCGGCTCCGTGCGCGCCCGCGCGGTCGTGAACGCAACGGGTCCGTGGGTCGACCACATACGCCGGCTCGAGGACCCGGACGCGGCACCGTCCGTCCGGCTCAGCAAGGGCGTGCACGTGCTCGTCGACCTCGAACGGCCGTGGTCGGCGGCGCTCACGATCCCGCGCGACAAGGTGCGCGTCACGTTCGCGGTGCCGTGGGAGGGGATGCTGCTGCTCGGGACGACCGACACGCTCTTCGACGGCGACCTCGCCGAGGTGGCACCGACCGAGCGGGACGTCGTGCAGGTGGTGGCCGAAGCCGCAATGGCGGTCGAGGGCCTACGCGTCGAGGACGTGCGCGCGTCGTTCGCCGGCCTGCGCGTGCTGCCGCTCGGCGAGGACGAGACCTCTCGCACGCGGCGTGAGACGGTCTACTCCGTCGGGCCGGCCGGGATGCTCTCGGTCGCCGGCGGCAAGCTCACGACCTACCGCCGCATCGCGCTCGACGCGCTCGACGTCCTGCGCTCGCAGCTCGGCGTCCACCGCCTCGACCAGAGCCCGCGCCCACTGCCGGGCGCCGGCCGCATCGCCTACTCGCGCGAGCTCGGCGAGCTCGAGCCGCACGTGCGGGCGCACCTGCTGCACCTCTACGGCAGCCTCGCCGGCGAGGTGCTCGCGGAGGCGGCAGGCGAGGAGGACGTGCGCCCGCTCCACCCGCGCGCGCCCGAGATCCCCGCGCAGATCGCCTACGCCTACCGCCGCGAGTGGGCGGTCACGCCGGAGGACGTCCTGCGCCGTCGCACGACGCTCGCGCTGCGCGGGATCGACGCGTCAGCCGTTCACCAGCGGTGGTGGACGAGCGGCGCGACGCGCTCGGTGTAGAGCCGGCCGATCGTCGCGCTCGTCTCCGGCGAGAGCGGCGGGAGGTCCGACGCGGCCGCGTTCGCGCGCGCCTGCTCCTCCGTCTTCGCGCCCGGGATCACGGTCGTGACCGCGTCGAAGTCGAGGATCCAGCGCAGCGCGAGCTGCGCCATCGTCGCGCCGTCGGGCACGAGCGGCCGCAGCTGCTCGACGACGTGGAGGCCGGTCTCGAAGTCGACGCCCGAGAACGTCTCGCCGACGTCGAACGACTCGCCGTGCCGGTTGAAGGCGCGATGGTCGTCGGCCGCGAACTGCGAGTCGCGGTCGAACTTGCCCGTGAGCAGCCCCGACGCGAGCGGCACGCGCACGATGATCCCGACGTCGCGCTTCTGCGCCTGCTCGAAGAAGAGCTCGGCCGGCCGCTGCCGGAACACGTTGAAGATGATCTGCACGGATGCGACGCCGGGATACTCGATCGCCTTCAGCGCCTCCTCGACCTTCTCGACGCTGACCCCGTAGTTGCGGAGCACCCCCTCGTCGACGAGGCGCTCGCACGCCTCGAAGACGGCCGGCTCGTAGTACGCGTCCCACGGCGGGCAGTGCAGCTGCACGAGGTCGACGGTCTCGACGTCGAGGTTCTCGCGCGAGCGGTCGAGCCACCGGCGCAGGTTCTCGTACGTCAGCCGCGAGACGTCGAGCGGCTCGCGGCGCAGGAACTTCGTCGCGACCACGAGTCGCTCGGAGCGCTCCTTCAGCAGGCGCGCGATCAGCCGCTCGGAGCGGCCGTCGCCGTAGACGTCGGCCGTGTCGAAGAACGTCACGCCCGCGTCGACGGCGGCGTGCATCGCGGCGAGCGACTCCTCGTCGTCGGTCTCGCCCCAGCTGCCGCCGACCGCCCACGCCCCGAACCCGATCTCGGAGACGTCCCAGCCGGTCTTGCCGAGCCTGCGGTACCTCATTCGGGCGTCACGTACGCAGCCGTCAGGCCGCCGTCGACGAGGAAGGTCGCGCCGTTCACGTACGAGGCGTCGTCGCTCGCGAGGAAGAGCGCGGCGTTCACGATCTCGCGCGGCTTTGCGAGGCGGCCCATCGGCAGGTGGATGCGGCGCCGCTCGTATGCCGCCGGGTCGTCGCCGAAGATGCGGAGGAGGAGCGGCGTCTCCACCGGGCCGGGGCAGAGCGCGTTCACGCGCACGCCCTGCCGCGCGAACTGGACGGCGAGCTCGCGCGAGAGCGACAGCACCGCACCCTTCGACGCGGTGTACGAGATCTGCGAGGTCGCGGCGCCCAGGATCGCGACGAACGACGCGACGTTGATCACCGAGCCGCCGCCGCGGTCGAGCAGGTGCGGGATGCCGTGCTTGCAGCAGAGGAAGACGCCCTTCGTGTTCACCGCCTGCACGCGGTCCCACGCCTCGACGCCGGTCTCGAGCACCGAGGAGTCGTCGGCCGGCGAGATGCCCGCGTTGTTGTAGAGCACGTCGACGCCGCCGTAGCGCTCGACGGTCGCCGCGTACATCGCGCGCACGCTCTCCTCGTCGGCCACGTCGACCGCGACCGCGACCGCGTCGCGGCACGCGGCAGCGCTCTCCTCCGCGGCTGCACCGTCGACGTCCGCGACGCAGACCGACGCGCCCTCGGCCGAGAACATCTGCGCGGCCTCGCGGCCCATCCCGCCGCCGGCGCCGGTGATCACCGCGACCTTGCCGTCGAGGCGTCCCATCAGGCGTCCGTCGCGTAGTAGACGTTCTTCACCTCCGAGTAGCCGTCGAGCGCGTGCAGGCCCAGCTCGCGGCCGAAGCCAGACTGCTTGAAGCCGCCGAACGGCGTCTGCACCCGAACCGACGTGTTCGCGTTGATCGAGAGCACACCGCTGTCGATCGCGCGCGCGACGCGGAGGGCGCGCGCGCCGTCGCGCGTCCAGATCGAGCCCGAGAGGCCGTAGGGCGTGTCGTTCGCGATGCGGATCGCGTCGGCCTCGTCCGCGAACGGGATCACCGCCGCGACGGGGCCGAACACCTCGTCGCGCGCGACGCGGTCCTCGTTCGATGCCTCGACGAGCGTGCACGGGAACCAGAAGCCCGCGCCGTCGGGGATGTCGCCGCGGAACGCGACGTTCCCGTCGACGAACGACGCGACCTGCTCGCGGTGCGCGGCGGTGATGAGCGGGCCCATCTCGGTCGCGTCGTCCTCGGGATCGCCGACGCGGACGCCGCGGGTCGCGTCGACCAGCAGCTCGAGGAAGCGGTCGTACGCCGAGCGCTCGACGAGGATACGCGAGCGCGCGCAGCAGTCCTGGCCCGCGTTGCCGAACACGGCGTAGGGCGCCTGCGCGGCCGCGCGCTCGAGGTCGGCGTCGGCGAAGACCACGTTCGCGGACTTGCCGCCGAGCTCGAGCGTGACGCGCTTGATCGTCCCGGCCGCCGCCTCCATCACACCGCGGCCGACCTCGGTCGAGCCGGTGAAGCCGATCTTCGCCACGTCGTGGTGCTCGGCGAGCCGGCGGCCGACGACCGAGCCCGGCCCGACGACGACGTTCAGCACGCCTTCGGGGATGCCGGCCTCGAGCGCGAGCTCGCCGAGACGCACGGCGGTGAGGGGCGTGAGCTCGGCGGGCTTGAGCACGACCGTGTTGCCGCACGCGAGCGCCGGGCCGAGCTTCCACGACGCGATCGCGACCGGGAAGTTCCACGGCACGATCGACGCGACGACGCCGAGCGGCTCGCGGAACGTCACGTCGACGCCGCCCGCGACGGGGATCGTCTCGCCGTGGTGCTTGTCGACTGCGCCGGCGTAGAACTGGAACACGTCGGCGACCATCTGCACCTCTCCGCGCGAGTCGGCGATCGGCTTGCCGACGTTGCGCGTCTCGAGCAGCGCCAGCTCCTCGCCGTGCTCCTCGACGAGCGTCGCGAGCCGGCGCATGACACGCGCGCGGGCGTCGGGCGTGAACGCGCGCCACGCAGGGAACGCGGCCTTCGCACGCGCGACGGCGGCGTCGGCCTCCTCGACCCCGGCCGACTCGAGCTCGGCGATCGGCTGCTCGGTCGCGGGGTTGACGACGTGCAGGGTCACGCCGCGATTCAACCACGGGGTAGCGTGGCCGCGTGTGGGAGTGGGACGAGACGCTGTACGCGGGCAGCGCGGCGTACTACACCCGCGGCCGGCTGCCGTATCCGCCGGCGCTCGCGGACGCGCTGCGCGACGAGCTGCAGCTCGACGGCACCGGCCGGCTGCTCGATGTCGGCTGCGGGCCGGGCTCGCTGACGAACCTCCTCGCGCCGCTCTTCGCCGAGGCGGTCGGCGTCGACGCGGACGCCGGCATGCTGGCGGAGGCCGCGCGCGCCGGCGCGGCGAACGTGCGCTGGGTGCAACTGCGTGCGGAGGATCTTCCCGCCGGCCTCGGGACCTTTCGCGTCGCGACGTTCGCGCAGTCGTTCCACTGGATGGACCGCGAGCGCGTCGCGGCGAGCGTCGGTCGGATGCTCGAGCCGGGCGGCACCTGGGTGCACGTCGGCGCGACCACCCACCGCGGCGCCGACGACGAGTCCGGACTCCCCGCACCGCCGCCGCCGCGGGACGCAATCGAGGAGCTCGTCCGCGGCTATCTCGGTCCGGCGCGCAGGGCCGGGCGCGGGTCGCCGCCGGAGGCGACGGTCCGGGGCGAGGAGGCGGTCATGGCGGCGACGGGGTTCGCCGGTCCGCGGCGGATCGAGATCGCGCGCGGCGAGGTCTTCGAGCGCAGCGAGGACGACGTCGTGGCCTCCGTGTTCTCGCTCTCGTCCGCCGCTCCGCACCTGTTCGGCGACCGGCTCGGCGCGTTCGAGGCGGACCTGCGCGCGCTGCTGCGACGCACGTCTCCCGACGGCCGCTTCGCCGAGCGGGCGCGCGAGATCGAGCTCGTCCTCTGGAAGCCCCGGCCGGGCTGGGCGCCACCTGTCCCTTCGGGACATGACTGCAGTCCGGAGTGAGGCCATGTCCGAAACGGACAGGGCGGCCGCTCAACGAAGCGGCGCGAGCCGCCCGAGTGAGTCGAGAGTGCAACGAGGACTGTCCGTTCGGGACCTGTCCGCAGTCCGGAGTGCGGACGTGTCCGAAACGGACAGCGGCGGCGAGGTCAGCCGCGCGCGGCCCGGTACTCGCGCGCCTCGGCGACGAGCGCCTCGAAGAGCGCCGCGTCCTCGGCCGCCTCGGGATGCCAGAGGACGCCGATCGCGAAGCGCTTGGAGGGGTCCTCGAGCGCTTCGACCGTGCCGTCGTCGGCGCGCGCGGACTCGCGCAGGCCCTCGCCCAGCCTGCCGAAGCCCTGGTGGTGGTGCGACTTCACGGGCGCGCGCTCGCCGACCAGCGAGCCGAGCCTCGTGGACGGATCGATCGCCACGTCGTGGTCGGCGAACACGCCCGGCGTGTGCTTGTGCTCCTCGTGGCCGACGACCTCGGGCAGGTGCTGCACGAGGTCGCCGCCGCGCGCGACGTTCAGCACCTGCGAGCCGCGGCAGATCGCGAGCACCGGCATGTCGCGCGCGAGCGCCGCCTGCAGCAGCGCGAGCTCGGCGCGGTCGCGCTCCGGGCGGATGCCGTTCGTCTCCGGATGCGCGTCCGCCCCATACGTCTCCGGGTCGAGGTCGGAGCCGCCGGAGAAGATCATCCCGTCGAGCCCGTCCAGCGTCTCGTCGATCCCCTCGGCCGACGGCGGGACGAGCAGCGGCCGCCCGCCCGCGCGCTCGATCGCGGCGACGTAGTCCAGCGGGATCAACGCCGCCGGCAGGTCCCACGCCCCCCACCTCACCGAGGGCTCGGCGTACGTCGTGATCCCGATCAGCGGCCTAGCCACGCTCGAACATGCGCTCGCGCTCGTAGCACGTCACGACCTCGTCGAAGAGGCGCTGCTCCGTGCGCGCGTAGTTGAGGTAGTGGTCGACGACCTCGTCGCCGAACGCGGCGCGCGCCATCGTCCCCGACTCGAGCGCGGCGATCGCGTCACGCAGGCTCGACGGGAAGCGCGCGACGTCGGACTCGTACGCGTTGCCCTCGAACGCCGGCTCGAGCTCGAGTCCCTGCTCGATCCCGTAGAGGCCGGCGGCGAGCAGCGCGGCGAACGCGAGGTACGGGTTCGCGTCGGCGCCCGGGATGCGCGTCTCCGCACGCAGCGCGTTACCGCGGCCGACGATGCGGAAGCCGCACGTGCGGTTGTCGTAGCCCCACGCGAGCGTCGTGGGCGCCCAGCTCCCGGCCGCGTAGCGCTTGTACGAGTTGATCGCCGGCGCGAAGAAGATCGCGAGCTCGCGCGCGCACGCGATCTGCCCGGCCACGAACTGCTTGAAGACCTCCGTCTCGCCCGCGAACGCGCTCTCGTCGCCGCGCCACAGCGACGAGTGGATGTGGCACGAGCTCCCGATCGACGAGTGGTCGGGCTTCGCCATGAAGGTGATCGAGCAGCCGTTCTGCTGGGCGAGCTCCTTCGCGCCGTTCTTGTAGACGACGTGGTTGTCGGCGGCCGTGACCGCGTCGGCGTAGCGGAAGTTGATCTCGTGCTGCCCCGGCCAGGCCTCGCCCTTCGACGACTCGACGCGCAGCCCGGCCGCCTGCATCGAGGTGCGGATGCGGCGCAGGAACGGCTCGTCATACGAGGTCGCGAGCAGGTGGTAGTCGAGGATGTACGGCACCGAGGGCGTCAGTTCGCGGTAGTGCTTCGCGTGCGCCTCGGCGTACGTCTCGCGGAAGAGGAAGAACTCGAGCTCCGAGCCGAACATGGCCGTATAGCCGAGAGCGGCGGCACGCTCGACCTGCGCCTTCAGCACCTGCCGCGGCGACGGGGCGACCGGCGAGCCGTCGTGCCACGCGACGTCCGCGAGCACGAGCGCGGTGCCGGCGAGCCACGGGACAAGGCGCAGCGTGGCGAGGTCCGGCACGAGGTCGAAGTCGCCGTACCCGCGCTCCCAGCTCGCGATCGTGTAGCCCGGCTGCGGGTCCATCTCCATGTCGAGCCCGAGCAGGTAGTTGCAGCCCTCGACCGCGTGCCCGCCGTCGAGCTCCTCGACGAAGAAGCCCGCCTCGAGGCGCTTCCCCATCAGCCGCCCCTGCATGTCGGTGAACGCGACGGCGACCGTGTCGATGTCACCGCTGTCAACGGACGCGCGCAGCTCGTCGAGGCTCAGCATCGGCCAACTCTAGTTCCTTGACAGGAATCGGCCGCCATGTCCCAAATAGCACAACCGGGGACTTCCGAACCAAGGAGGCTGTATGAGCACCGGCCCTGCGGCCGCTGACCGCACCTACGAGGACGACGAGAGCACACTGCACAAGCTGGGATACGCGCAGGAGCTCTTCCGCTCGATGGACGGGTTCCAGAACTTCGCGATCTCGTTCACGATCATCTCGATCCTCGCGGGGTGCCTCACCTCGTACTACATCGCGTTCAATCAGGGCGGCCCCGTGGCCGTCACGTGGGGCTGGCTGATCGTCGGGCTCTTCTGCGTCGTCGTGGCGCTCGCGATGGCCGAGATCGCGTCGACCTACCCGACGGCGGGCGGTCTCTACTACTGGGCGTCCAAGCTCGGGAGCCCGGCCTGGGGCTGGTTCACCGGCTGGTTCAACCTCGTCGGCCAGATCGCCGTCACGGCCGCGATCGGCTACGGGTGCGCCGTCTTCGGCACGTCGCTCCTGAACCTGCTCTTCGACTATCCGAACACGGTCGGCTGGATCTTCGTCGCGTACGGCGTGCTGATGCTCGGCGCCGGGCTCGTGAACATGCTGCGCGTGCCGATCACCGCAGGGCTCAACCGGTTCTCGGCCTGGTGGCACATGGTCGGCGTCGCGCTGATCGTCCTGATCCTGATCGTCGTGCCGGACCACCACCAGTCCTTCGGGTACGTGTTCGGCAAGACGCTGAACAACACCGGCTTCTCCGGCGACAACTTCAGCAGCATCGCGTTCTTCTACGTCTTCCTGACCGGCCTGCTGATGGCGCAGTACACGATCACCGGGTACGACGCGTCGGCGCACATGAGCGAGGAGACGCGCAAGGCGCAGCTCGGCGCGGCCTGGGGCATCGTCATGTCCGTCGTCGTGTCGGTGATCTTCGGCTTTTTCCTGCTCGTGGCCGTCACGTTCGCGGTGCCCTCGACGGACGGCGCGGCCGGCGCGGGAGCGAACATCGTCACGTACATCTGGGAGACGTCGATGAGCCGGAACTGGGCCGAGTTCCTCCTCTTCATCGCGGTCGTCGCGCAGGTCTTCTGCACGATCGCCTCGGTCACGTCGGCGTCGCGCATGATGTTCGCGTTCTCGCGCGACGGCGCCGTACCCGGCCACCGGGTCTGGCGCAAGGTCTCGCGCCGCGACCGCGTGCCGGTGAACACGGTGTGGGCGATCTGCGCGCTCTCGTTCGCGCTCATGATCCCGACGCTCTGGAACGGCATCGTCGGCTACGCCGTCGGCACCTCGATCGCCGTGATCGGGCTCTACATCGCGTTCATGCTCCCGATCATCCTGCGGCTGCGGGCGGGCGACCGGTTCGAGCGCTCCGCGTGGCACCTCGGGGAGCACTACAAGTGGATCGACGTGCTCGCGATCCTCTGGATCGTCTTCATCTGCATCGTGTTCCTGCTGCCGTTCGCGCACGGCGGCATCCCGTGGAACGACGACTTCGACTGGAACCTCGTCAACTACACGCCGTTGACGGTGGGCACCGCGTTCGTCCTCTTCGGCGGCTGGTACCTGCTCTCCGGGCGCAAGTGGTTCAAAGGCCCGGTGCGGCAGGGCGACGAGGCCGAGCTCGAGCGGATCGAGGCCGAGTACGAGCGGCCGTCGGGCCGTCCCGACCCCGAGCTCGCCTAGCCGTTCAGCGCATGGGCGAACCGCGGCTCGGCCGCGGTTCGCCCGAGGCGCTCGAAGTGCTCGTCCGCGTAGGCGCGGAAGTCGAAGTCGAGCTCCGAGACGGCCTGCTGCACGACGCCCCACATCGCCTCGCGGAAGTCCGACATGAAGCGCATCAGGACGACCGCGTCGCGCTCCGTGCTCCCGTAGAGCGCGAGCAGCGCGAGCTCGTCCTCGTCGTCGAGCCCGTTGTTGACGGCGAAGTTCGCGAGGTCGAACGCGGGGTCGCCCATGCCGGCGTACTCCCAGTCGACGATCCAGAGGCGCTCGCCGTCGTCGATGAAGTTCGCGGCGAGCAGGTCGTTGTGGCACGGCCGCAACGGACGCGGCCCGAGCCGCCGCTCGATCGCGTCCGCAGTCTCCTTCGCCCGGTCGTACGCACCGGGGACGCGCGTGCCCCTCGCCGTCGCCGTCGAGCAGTACGCCTCGACGACGCGGAACGAGTCGAACCGCGCCGGGATGCGCGGCCCGTCGTGGACGCGGCGGAGGAGCGGCGCGGCGCGCTCGGCGTCGACCCGCCCGGCCTCGCCCTCGACGTAGCGCGTAACGAGGTAGCCCTCCGGCTCGACGAACGCGACCACCTCCGGGCCGACACCCAGCCGCGCCGCGACGACCGACGCCTCGTGCTCGGCGTCGCGGTCGATGCCGAGGAGCTCCGTGTCCTTGCCGCCGATCCGCAGCACGAAGGACTCGCCGCCGACGTCGACGCGGAAGTTGCGGTTCGTGATGCCGCCGCCGAGCGGCGTGACGCTCGCGGCGGAACCCGGCCACACGCGCTCGACGATCCCGTCGATCATGCCCGGATCCGCTCGCCTGCCGAATCGAAGAGCGGCTCGCGCGCGACCGCGCCCGCCACCCACTCGCCGAAGATCTCGACCGCGACCTCGGTTCCCTCGTCCGCGTCGCCGGCGGGCAGGTACGCGTACGCGATCGAGCGCGCGACGGTGTAGCCGTAGCCGCCGCTCGTCACGCGGCCGACGACGCGGTCGCCGACGCGCACCGGCTCCGACCCGAGCGCGACGGCGCGCGGATCGTCGAGCACGAGGCAGCACAGCCTCCGCTCGGCCTCGCCCGCCGCCGCGAGGGACTCGCGCCCCACGAAGTCGTCCTTGTCGAGCTTCACCGCGAAGCCGAGCCCGGCCTCGTACGGCGTCTCGTCGGGCGTGATGTCCGCGCCCCAGACGCGATAGCCCTTTTCGAGCCGCATGGAGTCGATCGCCTTGTAGCCGCCCGCGACGAGGCCGTGTTCGCGCCCGCTCTCCCAGATCACGTCCCAGAGCCGGAGGCCGAACTCCATCGGGCAGTACAGCTCCCAGCCGAGCTCGCCGACGTACGTCACGCGCAGCGCGAGGCACGGCACCGGCCCGACGGCGAGCTCGCGCGCGCGCATGTACGGGAACGTGAGGTCGTCGGTCGTGAGCGGCGCGAGCACGTCGCGCGCGGCCGGCCCCCACAGACCGAGGCACGCGTACCTCGACGTGACGTCCTCGACCTGCACGCCGCCGTCGTCCGGCGCGTGCCAGCGGATCCACGCGAGGTCGTGCTGCCCGAACGCGGTCCCGGTGACGATGCGGAAGCGGTCCTCGGCGAGGCGGGTGACGGTGAAGTCGCACTCGATGCCGCCGCGCGGGTTCAGCATCTGGGTGTACGTGATCGCGCCGACGTCGCGCGCGACGCGGTTGTCGCACAGCCGCTCGAGGAACGCGGCCGCGCCCTCCCCGGACACCTCGATCTTCGCGAACGACGTCTCGTCGAAGAGCGCGGCCGCCTCGCGGCACGCGACGTGCTCGGCGCCGATCGCCGGCGACCACAGACGCCCCGCCCACCCGCGCGGGCGCAGCGACTCGTCGCCGCGGGACGCGTTCGGCTCGAACCAGTTCGGCCGCTCCCAGCCCGACTTCTCGCCGAACGCAGCGCCGAGCTCCTGCAGGCGCGGGTAGGTCGGCGACAGGCGCAGCGGCCGACCGGCCTCGCGCTCGTGCCCCGGGTACTTCACGTCGTAGTACGTCGCGTACACCTCGGTCGTGCGCGCGAGCGTGTACTCGCGGCTCGTGTAGTGGCGGCCGAAGCGGCGCGAGTCCATCTCCCACGTGTCGAGTCCCGGCTGTCCGTCGACGATCCACTCGGCGACGAGCCGTCCCATCCCGCCTGCGCCCGCGAGCCCGTGCGCGCAGAAGCCGGCGGCGACCCAGAAGCCGCGCACGTCGGTCGGCCCGAGGATGAACTCGCCGTCGGGCGTGAACGCCTCGGGCCCGTTCACGAGCCGGATCACCTCCGCGTCGGCGAGTGACGGCACGCGGACGATCGCGTTCTCCATCAGCTCCTCGAAGCGCGGCCAGTCCTCCGGCAGCAGCTTGCCGTTGAAGTCGCCCGGGACGCCGTCGAGCCCCCACGCCGCGGGCGTCCGCTCGTACCCGCCCATGACGAGTCCGCCCGACTCGCCGCGGAAGTAGACGAGCAGCGACGGGTCGCGCATCGTCGGGACGTCGAGCGGCACGCCGCTCGGGCGCGTGACGAGGTACTCGTGCGCGAACGGGATCACCGGCACGTTCACGCCCGCGAGCGCGCCGATCTCGCGCGCGTAGATGCCGCCCGCGTTCACGACGACCTCGGTGTCGACGTCGACGGCGTCCGTCTCGACGCCGGTGACGCGGCCGCGCTCCACGCGGATCCCGGTCACGCGCGTGTTCGTCGCGATCTCCGCGCCGCGCGAACGCGCTCCGGCGGCCAGCGCGAACGTCAGCTGGCTCGGGTCGATGTAGCCGTCGCTCCGCAGGTACGCGGCGCCGAGCACGCCGTCGGTCGACATCGGCGGGAAGAGCCGCTGCGCCTCCTCGGCGGACACGAGCTCGAGGGGCAGCCCGAACGTCTTCGCCCAGCCCGCCTGTCGCGCGAGCTCCTCCATCCGCTCGCGCGACGACGCGAGCCGCAGCGAGCCGACCTCGCGCCAGCCCGTCTCGAGCCCGACCTCGTCGCCGAGCTGGCGGTACAGCTCGACCGAGCTCGTCATCATCCGCGTCAGCGACAGCGAGCCGCGCAGCTGCCCGACCAGGCCGGCCGAGTGGAACGTCGACCCGCTCGTCAGGTCGGCGCGCTCGCACAGCAGCACGTCGTCCCAGCCGAGGCGCGCGAGCCAGTAGAGGATCGACGTGCCGCCGACTCCTCCCCCGATCACTACCGCACGCGCCGAGCTTCGCAAGCTGCCGACCCTAGTTGCGCCGACGGGCGCGCGCACGCGAGCATGTATCGATGCGGATCGTCGACGTCAGGCCGCTCGTCCTCGGGACGCCGTGGCGCAACCTGACCTTCGTCGTCGTGCGGACCGACGACGGCCTCGAGGGCGTCGGCGAGGTGCGGATGATCAACAACACGGACGCGCTCCTCGGCTACCTCGCCGAGGCCGTGCCGAACCACGTGCTCGGCGCCGACCCGTTCGAGGTCGAGGCGCTCGTGCAGCGGCTCACGCGCAGCGACTACGGGCGGCCGGGGCAGGTCGAGATGTCGGGCGTGGCCGTCCTCGAGAACGCGTGCTGGGACATCGTCGGCAAGGCGCTCGGCGAGCCCGTGTACCGGCTGCTCGGCGGCGCGGTACGCGACCGGATCAAGGCGTACGCGAACGGCTGGTACACGGTCGAACGCACGCCGGCCGAGTTCCACGCGGCGGCGCGGCGCGTGGTCGACAAGGGCTACCGCGCGCTCAAGCTCGACCCGTTCGGCGCGGCGCGGTGGGAGCTCTCGCGCACGGAGCTCGTCGAGGCGGTCGCGCTCGTCGAGGCGGTGCGCGACGCCACTGGCCCCGACGCGGAGCTGCTGGTCGAGCTGCACGGACGCTTCACGCCTGCGACCGCGATCGCCGTCGCGCGCGAGCTCGAGCCCTTCGCGCCGGGCTGGATCGAGGAGCCGGTGCCGCCCGAGAACCTCGCCGCGCTGAAGAAGGTCTCCGACGCGGTGCGCGTTCCGGTCGCGACCGGCGAGCGCATCCACGCGCGCGCCGAGTTTCGCGAGCTGCTCGAGCTGCAGGCCGCCGACGTGATCCAGCCCGACCCGTCGATGTTCGGCGGCATCGTCGAGACGCGCAAGCTCGCCGCGTGGGCCGAGGCGTACTACGTGCTCGTCGCGCCGCACAACGTCGGCGGGCCGGTCTCGACCGCCGCGTGCCTGCACCTCGCCGCGTGCACGCCGAACGTCAAGATCCTCGAGCACTTCAACGACTTCGGCGAGTCGTTCGTCAACGCGGCGGCACCCGGGAACCCGCAGGTCGTCGACGGGTACTTCGCGCTCCCGCGGGGGCCGGGCCTCGGCGTCACGCTCGACGAGGACGTGATCGCCGAGCACCCGCGCACGGCGGTGCGGTTCGACCTGTTCGAGGACGACTGGCAGTTCCGGCAGGCGCTCCGGTGATCCTCGACGACCTGGCGGCGATCGAGCCCGGGCCGCGCGCCGCCGCGCTCGCGTGGCTCGGCCAGTCGAGCATGGCGCTACGGCTCGAGGGGACGACGCTGCTCGTCGACCCGTTCCTCAGCCCGCAGCCGGACCGGCTCGTGCCGCCGCCCTTCGCGGGCGCGGACGCGCGCAGCGTCGACGCGGTGCTCGTCACCCACGACCACCTCGACCACCTCGACGAGGAGGCGCTGCCTGCGATCGCGTCCGCATCGCCGAGTGCGACGTTCGTGGTGCACGAGGAGCTCGTCGACCGCGTCGTCGCGCTCGGGATCGACCGGTCGCGCGTCGTCGGGCTCGGGGCCGACGGCCGCACGCAGCTCGGGCCGGTGACGGTCGACGCCGTCGCCGCCTGCCACGGGGAGACGCCGGAGGACGCCTACCGCCTCGGCCCGTTCCTCGGCTACGTGATCTCCGCCGGCGGCGTACGGGTCTACCACGCCGGTGACACGATCCCGCACGACGGCCTCGTGCCACGCCTGCGCGACGTGGGCGTCGACCTCGCGTTGCTGCCGATCAACGGCCGCGACGCAGAGCGCGAGGCGCAGGGCCTGGTCGGCAACCTCGACGCGCACGAGGCGGCCGAGCTCGCACGCGACGTCGACGCCGACGCGGTCGTGCCACTGCACTGGGACATGTTCGCGGCCAACCCCGGCGACCCGGGCGCGTTCGTCGCGTCGGCCGAGACGACCGTGATCGTCCCGCGGCACTTCCGCCCGTTCGTCTACACGGCGCCGGTCAGCGCTTCGTCGCGCTGATGTACGTCCACGAGCAGAGGAACGTCGGCCGGCCGCCGAAGATCGTCTCGAGCGACGCGCGCAGCAGCTCGAGCCGGTCGGCCGCAGCCTGCTCGGTCGCGGGCTCGCCGTCGACCTTCTGCGAGCCGCCGACCCAGCCGAGCACGGCGTCCGCGTAGGCCGCGAGCAGCTCGTACCACTGCTCGACGTCCGCCTCGATCGTCCGCTCGCTCACGTCCTCGATGTCGAAGCCCGCGCCGCGCAGCGCGTCGAGGTAGAAGTCGAGCGGCCGCGGCGCGAGGAACACGCGGTCGCGCCAGTCGAGGTACGCGCGCATCTTCTCCTCGTCCTCGAGCACGGCACGGTACGCCTCCCAGCGCGGGTCGGTGCGCACGAGCCCGGTCGCGACCTCGTGCACGACGTACACGGTCTCGTCGATGATCCACTCGTTCTCCTGCGCGCGCGGGTTGCGGAGGTTGCCCGAGTTGATGCGCACGATCGCGCCCGGCTTGAGCACGCGCGCCCACGCGCGCAGCGTCTCGTCGAGATCGTCGTAGAGATGGATCGCGTTCGTCGACACGAGCGCGTCGACGCCTCGTTCGACGAGGTCGGGGCCGAGCACCTCGTCGACGAACTCAAGGCGACGCTCCTCCTTCAGGAAGCGCAGCCGCCGGAAGGCGACGCGCTCGTCGGCGCGGAACCGCTGCAACGCGACGCTGAGGAACTTCGGCGAGCTGTCGACGATCATCATCCCGACGGGCCGGTCGAAGATCCGCAGCCGCAGCCGGTCGAGCAGGATGCCCGTGCCGCCGGAGTAGTCGATCATGATGTCGCCGGGCCGCAGGTCGGCCGCGAGCTGCTCGACCGTCAGGTCGAGGTTGCGGTACCAGCCGTGGTTCTCGACGGTGTCGTAGTGCAGGCCGAACGCGTCCGGCGGCTTGTCGACCCAATCCTCGGCCGGCACGCGCGCGAAGCCCTCGGGCCACGCGAACGGCTCCGCGGCCGACGTGTCGGCGACCGGCCGGGAGAGACGCGCGTGCGCGGCGATCAGCTCCGGCACGAGCGACGGTGACAGCCGGCCCCAGCCGCACGGCGTCGCGACGCCGAAGTCGCCGGCCGCGTCGCGCGCGGCGTCGACGGTGCGGCGCGCGTCCTCGTCGCTCTGGCCGAGGTGGACGACGCCGAGGTAGAGCTCGGTCTCCGGGTGGACGCGCAGCTCGCGCAGCGGCGCGAAGAACTCCGGGCCGGCCCCCTCGCGCGCGACGGGCATGTGGATCCAGTTCAGCGGGCGGCCGAGGCTCGCGGCGAGCGCGTTCGCGACCTCGACCATCCGGCTCATGTCCTGCGGCACGTGGCGCGGCGTCTGCTCGTCGTGGCCGGAGCAGAAGTGGAACCCGAGCTCGACGTCGGCCGGGATCGGCCGGCTGATGCGGATCAGCCGCTCGAGAATCCCGCCCTTCACGTCGGCGAACCAGACCGGGACGTCGCCCTCGAGCATCCCGAACTCGAAGTTCGTGTCCCACTGCAGCGCGAGCTGGTCGTGCGGGATCGCGTCGAGGATCTGGTCGAGCTCCGCCGTCATCGCGGCCTCGTACGCGCGCTCGACCACCTCCTGGTCCTCGAGCGCGACGAACGCGCTGATCGGCGCGAGCGGGGTCGGCAGCGAGACCTGGAAGCGGCAGCCGCGCGGGATCGCGCCGTCGCGCTTCAGCACACCGAACGTCGCGTACGACGCGAGCGCCGCCGACGCGTAGCCGAGCGAGTCGAAGCGGAGGTCGCTCCCGTCCTCGCCGGTGCGGAGCTTGAGGCGCGGCAGCGCGCGGTACGACGACGGCGCCGGCGGCGCGACCTCGAACTGCGACCGCGAGCTCAGAACCGGGTACTGCCAGACGATCCAGTCCGCGCGCGGGCCGGTCTCGCCGTCGGGGATGCGGCGCACTCGGTCGCCCAGTTCGGCGCCGAGCGTGCGGAAGACCACCTCGGCGCTCGGGAGCGGCACGCTGCCGACGAGGTGCGCGCCGAGCGGCACGTACTGGGCGCGCGCCGCGTCCGGCTGCGGGAGGGTGACGACCATCCGTCCCGATTCTTGCCCGCGCAACCACGTCCGCGCAAGCGACGCGGCGAGGATCCGGCTGTACGATCGGCGGGTGCCCCCCGCCGCCCAGGCCATGGAGTCGGAGGCGCGCCGCCGGATCGTCGACAGCGCCTACGACCTCTTCGCGCGGCGCGGCATCCAGGCGGTGGGCGTCGACGAGGTGATCCGGAACGCAGGCGTGGCGAAGGCGACGCTGTACCGGCACTTCCCGTCGAAGGACGACCTCGTGCTCGCCTTCCTGCAGCGGCGCGAGCAGCTTTGGACGCGCGAGTACGTCGAGGCCGAGGCGCGGCGGCGCGGCACGACGCCCACGGAGCAGTTGCTCGCGATCTTCGACGTGTTCGACGAGTGGTTCCACCGCGACGACTTCGAGGCGTGCTCGTTCGTCAACGTCCTGCTCGAGCTCGGAGCGGGCCACCCGGCGGGCGAGGCGTGCGTGACGCACCTCGAGAACATCCGCGGCGTCGTGCGGATGCTCGCCGACGAGGCGGGGCTGCGCGACACGAACGACTTCGCGCGCTCGTGGCACATCCTCATGAAGGGCTCGATCGTGTCGGCGGCAGAAGGCGACCGCGACGCGGCCCGCCGCGCGCAGCTCATGGCGCGCGAGCTCATCGACCGCCACTCCTAGTCGGCAGCCGCCCCGGCGCCGTCGACGGCGCGGCACCTGAAGACGCGCGGCTCGAGGCCGGTCTGCACGCGGTAGCGCTCGCCCGCGTCGGCGGCGATGCGGTCCGCGTCCTCGCGCGGCGCGAGGGCCACGACGCAGCCGCCGAAGCCCGCGCCCGTGAGCCGCGCGCCGAGTGCGCCCGCCGACTCGAGCGCGGCGACGAGCGCGTCGAGCT
>JBKPLI010000225.1:0-3799 GCA_046731555.1 Actinomycetota bacterium
GCACGTCGACGCCCACGACGGCGGCATCGACGAGCAGCGCCTCGGCGAAGGTCTCGCAGCGGAACGCGTCGACGACAAGGTCGCCCTCGAGTACGACGACGGCGAGCGCCCCGCGCGCAAGGTCGACCCCGGCGACGCGGAGGTCGCGCACCCGCTCGGTGAACGTGACGAGGTTGCCGTCCGGGTCGCGGTAGCTCCCGACGCCCTCGACCGTCGCACCCGCCGCGGCGGCGCGCGCATCCACGGCCGCGAGGTCGTCGACCACGAACCGCAGCTCGACGTTCTGGGTCCGCGCGTCGTCCGTCGCGACGAACTCGACCTGCAGTTCGGGCGCGAGCGCGCGATAGAACCGCTCGGACGCAGCGACGTCTCGAACGCGAAGCACGAGCAGCATCACGCGGGATTCTTAGCGAGCGCCCCGACGCGGTGCCGGGCTTCGCCCGGTACCGCCCGCAGACAAATCGCCGCGAAATACCTCGAGCGAAGCGAGAGGGCATTTCGCGGCGGGAGAGTGGGGGCGGGAGGATTCGAACCTCCGTAGGCTGAGCCGACGGGTTTACAGCCCGTTCCCTTTGGCCGCTCGGGCACACCCCCGGGAAGACGGCGCATTGTAGCTTTGTGCCCGGTGAAGCGCTTCGACGCGGTCGTGGTCGGGGGCGGGCCTGCGGGCTCGACGACTGCGTGGCGGCTTGCCGACGCCGGCGCGTCCGTGCTGCTCGTCGACAAGGCGCGCTTCCCGCGCGACAAGCCGTGCGGCGGCGGGCTGACGATGCGCGCCGTGCGCCAGTGCCCCGTCGATCCGTCGCCGGTCGTCGAGGAGGAGGTCGACGTCGTCGAGCTGCGCTTCCGCTACGGCGACGGGGTCGTCCGGCGTGCGAAGGGGCCGGTCGTGTGGATGACGCAGCGTCGACGGCTCGACGCATTCCTGCTCGACGCGGCGCGCGAGCGGGGCGTCGAGGTGCGAGAGGGGACGACGATCGACCCGGCCGACGCGCCGGCCGACGTCGTCGTCGGTGCCGACGGCGCGAACGGCACCGTCGCGCGCACCTTCGGGCTCGGCGAGGGGATCGTGCGCGGAGTCGCGTTCGAGGGGAACGTCGCGCACGGCGTCGTCGAGCGCGGGCGGTACGAGCACCGCGCGGTGATCGAGCTCGGCGACATCCCGGGCGGCTACGGCTGGGTGTTCCCGAAGGGCGACCACGTGAACGTCGGCGTCGGCGCGTGGGAGCACGAGGGGCCGCGCATCCGCGAGCACCTGCGGCGCGTGTGCGAGGCGCACGGCATCGACCCGGCGCGGCTCGAGCACCTGCGCGGGCACCGCCTGCCGCTGCGCCGGCCCGGCACGCGGATCGCGGGCGATCGCGTGCTGCTCGTCGGCGACGCGGCGGGGCTCATCGACCCGGTGTCCGGCGACGGCATGTACGAGTGCTTCGTCTCGTCGCGGCTCGCCGCGACCGCGGTCATCGACTTGCTCGGCGGGCGCGCGGCGAGCCTCGAACCCTATGAGGCGGCGGTCGACGCGGCGCTGATGCCGCTCCACAACGCCTCCTGGAAGCTGAAGCAGGCGCTCGACCGGTGGCCGGCGGCGTCGTGGCGGCTCGCGAGCGCGCGGCTGACGTGGTCGAGCGTCGAGCGGCTGCTGCGCGGCGACCTCTCCCATCCGGGTGAGCAGCGGGGCCTGGCGCGCCTGCCGCTGAAGGCGCTCGCGGCCCTCGGCCGCTAAAGGCCTGCTCGCGGCCTGCCGACACAGAACCGGCATGGATCTGAACACGCTTCTCTTCGCCGCGGTCCAGATGGGGGCCTCCGACGTCCACCTCAAGCTCGGGCGGCCGCCGATGCTGCGCCGCGACGGCGCCGTAGCGCCCATGGAGGGCGGGCCGCAGCTCACAGACGCGCTGCTCGACGCGTACCTGCGCACGGTGACCGCGATCGCTCCGCAGCGCTACGACCAGTTCATGGCGACCGGCGACCTCGACATCGCCTACACGGCCGGCGACCTGCCGCGGTTCCGCGTCAACGCGTTCCGCCAGCGCGGCGCCGTGTCGTTCGCGCTCCGCGTCATCCCGAAGAACGTGCCGCGGTTCGAGGATCTAGGCCTCCCGTCGGGGATCCAGAAGCTCGCCGACGAGCACCGCGGGCTCGTCCTCGTCACGGGCGCGACGGGCTCGGGCAAGACCACCACGCTCGCCGCGATCATCGACTACATCAACCGGTCCCGGCACTCGCACATCGTGACGATCGAGGACCCGATCGAGATCCTGCACCCCGACCACCTCTCGATCGTCAACCAACGCGAGATCGGGCTCGACACGGAGAGCTTCGGCCAGGCGCTCCGGCGCGCGCTCCGCCAGGATCCGGACACGATCCTGATCGGCGAGCTCCGTGACGCCGAGACGGCGCAGACCGCGCTGCAGGCGGCCGAGTCGGGCCACCTCGTCTTCTCGACGCTGCACACGATCGACGCCGCCGAGACGGTCGGCCGCATGATCGAGTTCTTCCCCGAGCAGAAGCAGCTCCAGATCCGCTCGATCATGGCCGGCGTCCTCCGCGGCGTGATCTCGCAGCGCCTGCTCCCGCGCGCCGGGGGCGGCCGCGTCGCGGCGGTCGAGGTGATGATCAACAACGCGCGCATCGCGGACCTGATCCGCGAGAACCGCCCCGAGGAGATCACCGACGCGGTGGCGGAGGGCGAGTTCTTCCACATGCAGACCTTCCAGAAGGCGCTGATCGACAAGGTGCTCGAGGGTGTCGTCGAGCGCGAAGTCGCTGCGAACGCCTCCTCCAACAAGCACGACTTCATGGTCGCGCTCGAGTACGCCGAGAAAGCGAGCGCCGCCGGGATCGACCCCGGCGCTCCGGCCGCGGCGCAGGTCGTCGCAGCGCAGCCGGAGCCGGAGCCGGAGCCTGCGCAGGAGTTCGCGCTGCGCCTCGCACCCCTCGGAGAATGATCCCGATCCGCGTTGCCGCAGCCTGCCTGGCCGCGCTCGTCCTGTGCGGCACGGCCTCGGCCGACTCCTTCCGGCTCCTCGGCGAGACGCCGTTCTCGCTGCCCGGCTCCGACGTGCCGAACCTGGCGGGCGGGACCGCGTTCCCGCTCGCGCTCACCACGCCGCCCGAGCAGACGCAGGGGCTGAGCTTCGAGCAGCTGCAGCCGATCTGGCAGGCGGCGGGCGAGCAGTACGGCATCCCGTGGACCGTGCTCGCAGCGATCAACAAGATCGAGTCCGACTTCGGCCGCAACATGGGGCCGAGCTCGGCCGGCGCGGTGGGCTGGATGCAGTTCCTGCCGTCGACCTGGGAGCGCTGGGGCACTGACGCGGACGGCGACGGCGTCGCCGACCCGTGGACGGCGGCCGACGCGATCTATTCGGCGGCGCGGTATCTCGCCGCCGCCGGTGGCGCGGCGGACATCGCCCGCGGTGTCCTCGCCTACAACCACGCGCAGTGGTACGTCGACGAGGTGCTGCAGCTCGCGCGGGTCTACGCCGGCGGTGGCGCCGAGGTGGCGCAGGACGTCGAGGAGCTGCAGGCGAGGGTCGAGGCAGCGAAGGCCGCGGTGCTCGCCGCGAACGAGCGGCTGCTCGCGGCGCAGGACGCAGCGGAGCAGCTCGACAGCCGCGAGGAGCTTTTCCGCGCGAAGGCCGGCGAGGCCGACACGCTCAGCGAGCGGCTGGACGCCGAGAAGGCGGCCGTGCTGACGGGCGGCCGGGCCGACGACGCGGACAGCGACGTCGCGGCGGCGCAGGCCGACCTCGACGCCGCGCAGGCCGAGCTCGACGCGGCGCGCCAGGGCCTCCAG
>JBKPLI010000226.1:0-4464 GCA_046731555.1 Actinomycetota bacterium
CCCGGCTGCACCGCCGCCACGGCGCGCGCGGTCTGCCCGTCGCGCGCCACGGGTCCCTCGGCGAAGCGTGCCAGCGCATCGGCCGCGCGTGCGACGTGCTCGGCGGCCGCGACGGCGACCTCGATCCGGTCACCGCCGATGCGCGCCTTGAGCTCGGAGGGCGTACCGGCCGCGGCGATGCGCCCGCGGTCGAGCACGACGATCTCGTCGGCGAGGCGGTCGGCCTCCTCGAGGTACTGCGTCGTGAGCACGAGCGTCGCGCCGTCACGGACGAGCTCGCGCAGGAGCGCCCACAGCTCGTTCCGGCTCAGCGGGTCGAGGCCCGTCGTCGGCTCATCGAGGAAGAGCACGGGCGGCGACGCGACCAGGCTCGCGGCTAGGTCGAGGCGGCGGCGCATACCGCCGGAGAAGGTCTTCACGAGGCGGTGGGCCGCGTCCGTCAGGCCGAGGCGCTCGAGCAGCTCGGCCGAGCGCGAGCGAGCGTCGCGGCGCGACAGGTGGTAGAGACGGCCGACGAGCTCGAGGTTCGCCCGAGCGGTGAGCAGGTCGTCGACGGCCGCCTGCTGGCCGGCGAGCCCGATGCTCGCGCGCACGCGCGCGGCCTCCTCGACGACGTCGAAGCCGGCCACGCGGGCGGCGCCGGTGGTCGGCAGCGCGAGCGTCGTGAGGATGCGGATCGCGCTCGTCTTGCCCGCGCCGTTGTGGCCGAGGAGGCCCAGCACGGTGCCCGCCGGCACGACGAGGTCGAGGTCGCGGAGCGCCCACAGGTCGCCGTAGCGCTTGCCGAGCCCGCTCGCGACCACTCCATCCGTACTCCGTACGTCGATCTCGTACATCGTACGCCGAAGCTAGCAGTACGCTGTACGAGTTGTCAAGAACGGACCTGATCTGGAACCGCCCGGAGCCCGGCGCGCGGCGTCCGCGCTTCACCCGCGACTCGATCGCGGCGACGGCCATCCGGATCGCCGACACGGAGGGCTTCGGGGCCGTCTCCATGCGTCGCGTGGCCGCCGACCTCGGCGCCGGGACGATGACGCTCTACCACTACGTCCGCAACAAGGGCGAGCTCGTGTCGCTGATGGACGACGCGATCATGGGCGAGCTGATCGTCGCCGAGGACGAGCTGCCGTCGGGGTGGCGCGAGGCGCTGACCGCCCTCGCGCACCGCACGCGGGCGGCGTTCGAGCGGCACCCGTGGGCGTTCACCGCATTGCGCGGCGCGCAGGGCGGGCCGAACGGCCTGCGCCACTTCGAGCAGTCGCTCACCGCGACGGCCGACACCGGCCTCGACCTGAGGGAGCAGCTCGCGATCATCTCGACGATCGACGACTACGTCCTCGGCTTCGTCGTCCGTGCCGGCGAGATGAAGGCGAGCGCCGCCGACGCGCGCGAGCTCGTGGACACCGTTCCGGCGCACGTGGTCGAGTACTTCGACGGGCTGCTCGCGACGGGTGAGTTCCCGCACGTGAAGGAGCTCTTCGGCGACCGCGACCTGCGTGAGGCGATCCGCGAGCTCATCGCCCTGTTCGGCGACGACGACCGCTTCGACCGCGGGCTGCAGCGGGTGCTCGACGGGATCGAGCTCGAGCTCGAGCGCCGCCGCTAGAGCGCGCGGCCCGCGCTCGACGCCGCCCGAGGGCTAGCCGAGAACGGCGGCGAGCGCCTCTTCCCAGACGCCGAGCGCCTCGTCGAGCTCGGCGTCCGTGACCACGAGCGGGACGAGCACGCGGATGCAGTTCCCGTGCACGCCGGCCTTGATGAGCATCAGCCCGCGCCGCAGTGCCTCCTCGATGACACTCGAGGCGACGTCGGTCGCAGGCGCGCGGTCCCCGCCGGAGACGAGCTCGATCGCGAGCATCGCGCCGAGGCCGCGCACGTCGCCGACGGCCGGCCAGCGGCCCTGCCAGTCCTCCATGCGGCCGCGGATCGTGCGGCCGATCGCCTCCGAGCGCTCGACGAGCCCTTCCTCCTCGATCACGTCGAGCACGGCGAGCGCGGCCGCCTGCGCGACCGGGTTGCCGACGTACGTGCCGCCGACCGCGTTGTCGTCGGGCGCGTCCATGATCGCAGCCTTGCCGAGCACGCCCGAAAGCGGCAGCCCCATCGCGATCGACTTCGCGACCGTGATCAGGTCCGGCTCGACGTCGTAGTGCTCGATCGCGAAGAAGCGGCCGGTGCGCGCGAAGCCCGTCTGCACCTCGTCGACGACGAGGACGATGCCGTGCTCGTCGCAGATGCGGCGCAGCCCGGCGAGGAACTCGCGCGGCGCGACGACGAACCCGGCCTCGCCCTGGACGGGCTCGACGACGATCGCGGCGACGTCCTCGGCCGCGACCTGCGTCGCGAGTGCGCGCTCGAGCGCGGCGAGCGCGTCGGCGGACGAGATGCCGCGGAACTCGTTCGGGAACGGCACGCGGTAGACCTCGGGTGCGAACGGGCCGAGGCCCGCCTTGTACGGGTGCGTCTTCGACGTGAGCGTGAGCGAGAGCAGCGTGCGCCCGTGGAACGCGCCCTCGAACGCGATCACCGCGTGCCGCTTCGTGTACGCGCGTGCGAACTTGATCGCGTTCTCGACCGCCTCGGTGCCGGCATTGAAGAACGCCGCCTTCGCCGGGCCGGTGAACGGCGCGCGCTCGAGCAGCCGCTCGCTCAGCGTCGCGTAGACCTCGTACGGGACGATCGTGAAGTCCGTGTGGCTGAAGCGGTCGAGCTGCTCCTGCGCCGCGGACACGACCTGCGGATGCGAGTGACCGACGTTGAGACAGCCGACGCCGCCGGCGAAGTCGATGAACGTGTTGCCGTCGACGTCGGTGATGGTCACGCCGCGTGCCTCGGCCACGACGACGGGGAACGTGACCGCGAGCGGGCGCGCGACGGAGCGCTCGAAGCGCTCGAGGATCTCGCGCGAGCGCGGCCCGGGAACGTCGGTCGCCAGCCGGATCGCGCGCGTCGCCGCCATGCCTCGCAGCGTAACGGACGCGGCGGCGTGAGTGAATACGTGAATAGCGACTTTTCAGCCGGGCGGGGCGGTCGTCGAGCGGACGACCACCTCGAGCGGGAGCGTCTCGCCCACCGGCCCGAGCGGCGTGCCGCCGAGCGCGCCGAGCAGGAGCCGCGCGCCAAGCGCGCCGCTCTCGTACAGGGGCTGGCGGACCGTGCTGAGCTGGACGTACGACGCGGCCTCGACGTCGTCGAAGCCGATCACCGAGAGCCCGCGCGGGACGTCGCGGCCCGCGGCCCGCGCGGCCTCGAGCACGCCGAGCGCCTGCGTGTCGGACGCGGCGAAGACGGCGGTCGGCGGCTCGGACAGCGCGAACAGCTCGCTCGCCATCCGGCGCGCCAGGTCGCGTCCGTGCGGCGCCGTGCGCACGTACTCGCGCCGGGGCTCGACACCCGCGTCGCGCAGTGCGGCCTGGTACCCCGCGCGACGGTCGTCGCTCGACGTGAACCCGAACGGCGTCGGCGTGTCGCCGACGAACGCGACGCGCTCGTGGCCGAGGTCGAGCAGGTGGCGCGTCGCCAGCCGCCCGCCGGCGACGTCGTCGATCGTGACGTGCGGGACGCGGTCGCGGCGTCCGTCGACGAGCACGATCGGCATGCGCGCGCGCTCGAAGCGCGCGACCTCGTCGTCGCGCAACGGGAGCGAGATCACGAGCAGCGCGTCCGAGCTGGAGCGGTCCGCGAGCCGCGACACGAGGTCGTCGCGCGCCTGCGGGCGCTCGACGTCGAACAGCACGAGGTCGTAGCTCGAGTCGCGCAGCGTGTCGATGACGCCGCGCAGGCGCTCGACCGCGGACGCGCTCGTCAGGAAGGGGACGACGACCGCGATCGTGTGCGTGCGGCCGAGCGAGAGATTGCGCGCGACGGAGCTCGGCCGATAGTCGAGCCGCTCGATGACGGCGAGGACACGCGTGCGTGTCGCGTCGGCGACGCGGGGGTCGCCGTTCAGGACGCGCGAGACCGTGCCGACGCCGACGCCGGCGTGCTCGGCAACCTCGGCGATCGTGGCCAATCCGGCTCCCGTGGAAACGGTTCCAAGCGGCGGACGAGGCTAGCGGAAGGCCGGTAGCCCCGTCAACTGCTCATCGCGACCTTGCATTCCCTGCGCAGGCCGTCTACCCTCCGCGGCCGGTATGGAACCGCTTCCAACCAGCGCGAGGCGGTCGAGCCGCCTAACAACGCGGCGTGCCGTGCGTCCTAAGCACGGGCGCGAATCGGGCCATGGGCATTTCGGCCTTTCGCGTCTACCATCGAGCCGGCGCCTCCCCCAGGGGCCCGACCCGTCGTCGTCATCATTTACGGAAGGGTAGGAATGCAGATTTCCACCAAGCGGCTGTGGTCCGTCCTGACCACGCTCGCCGTCGCGCTCTGCGCGCTCGTCGTCGCCGCGCCTGCGCTGCCCAAGAGCAGCGCGAACACCACGATCGTGATCTGGACGGATCACGACCGCAACGCTGCCGTCAC
>JBKPLI010000227.1:0-5568 GCA_046731555.1 Actinomycetota bacterium
GACGGGCACGAGGCTCACCGACGTCACGAAGCAGGCCGTCGACGACGTGACGAAGCCGGTCGTTCAGGTGACGAAGCCGGTCGTCGACACGGTCACGAAGGTGGCGAAGCCGGTGACGGACACGGTGAGCCCGGTGACACAGCCCGTGGTCGACGTCGTCGACGACACGACGCAGCCGGTGGTTAAGGCGGTCACGACCACGGCCGCGCCGATCCTCCAGCCGCCGCCGGCGCCGGCACCGCCGCCGGCGACGGGCGTCGTGCCGCCGCTCTCGCCGCTCCCGCCGCTGCCGGTCACGCCGCCGCCGCTGCCTCCGCTCCCGTAGCTCGACCCGGCTCCGGGTCTGGTAGACCTGGGTCGAGTCGTGTCAGGCCTCGCGCGGTCCCTCGTCGTGGTCGCGGTGTTCGTCGCCGCCACGGGCCCGCGCGTCGCGGCGGCGCATGCCGCGGCCTGCGGCATCCCGTCGTCGCACCCGTACTGGGTCGACTACGGCGGGCACGACGCGCCGCTGCCCGCACGACCCGGCGTGATCCTCGCGGTCTCGTCCGGCACGGAGATCCCGGCGAAGATGCGCGCCGCCGGCGCCGCGACGATCATGTTCGACCTGAACTTCAACCGGCGCGTCGGCACGCCGACCGCGCCGGGCGACCCGGCGACGATTCCGGACCGGGCGAAGCGGCTCTTCGACTTCGCAGTCTCCGTCACCGGGTGCCAGACGCCGATCATCGCGCTGAACGAGCTCTTCGGCGCGCAGACGCCGACGCCGTGGTCGGCGACGAACGCGCAGTACCGCGCGAACACGCTCACGCTGCTGCAGGAGCTGAAGAGGCTCGGCGCGCAGCCGGCGATCACGATCGCGAACCCGCCGTACATCGGCGGCGAGGCGGCCGACTGGTGGCGCGCGGCCGCCGACGCCGCGCTGCTCGTGCGGCAGGTGTACTTCACCTCGCCGAACTCGAGGGGGCTCGCGAAGCTCGGGCCGGCGCGCGCGAGCCGCATCATGCGACAGGGCCTCCGCAACCTCGTCGGGCACCTGACGCGGATCGGCATCCCCGCGGGCCGCATCGCGCTGGAGCTGCAGTTCCAGTCCGTGCTCGGCCAGGGCGGGCGCGAGGGGCTGCAGCCGCGCTCGGCGTGGTTCGAGGTCGTCAAGCTGGAGGCGCTCGCGGCGAAGCAGGTCGCGCGCGAGCTGAAGATCGACTCCGTCTGGTCGTGGGGCTGGGCGACGTTCAGCGAGGCGGGCAAGGACGCCGACAAGCAGGCGGCCGCGTGCGTCTGGCTCTGGGCGCGCGACCAGACGCTCTGCGACGGGCCGAGCGTCGCTGGACCCGGCTTCGACGCGTCGCTCACGCAGGGCCAGCTCGTCCTGCCGGCGGACGCGAGCTGCGTCTTCGACGGTGGGCGCATCCCGCGTTCGGCGCTCGCGCGCCTCACCGCGACGACGGGCGACGCGGACCTCGCCGCGAGCGCGCTGCTCGAGCGCGCCGTGCTGCGCGCGGAGAGCCCGGTCGACGCGGTGAGCGTGCTCGCCGCCGAGCGTGCGGTCGTCGCGTCGCGCTTCGCCGGCAACCGTGCGCGGTACGCGAGCGGCCTCCGGCGCGCGCGGCTGACGCTGCTCGACGCGCGTGCGTTGATCGCGGACCGGCTCGCACGCGACGCGATCGAGGCGCGCTTCCAGCCGAGGCCGGCGCCGCGCAGCTGGGTCGAGTCGTTCCTCGCGACCTACGCCGACCAGTCACTGCGCCTCGTGGAGGCGATGCCGGCCGCGCCGTGGCTCGGCGACGCGGAACGCGGCTGGGCGGTCGCGACGCTCACCGCGCCGCGGGTGTTCTCGATCCCGACCGGTAAGACCGTGTCCGTCGACACGATCGACGGCCGCTTCCGCGTGCGCGCGCTGGGGCCGCCGCTGCCGCTCGCGCTCGTCCCGCGCGCGGACGCCGAGGCCGCCGCCCGCACGGCATTGACGCGCTTCTCGAAACAGGACGTCTACGCGAGCTGGCTCAAGACGCAGGAAGGGCGGCTGCTCGCGAGCGCGACGTGCGTTCGCGACCGCCTGCCGACGACGGGCCCGGTCGAGCTCGGTTCTTTCGTCTCGTTCCTCGACTAGCGCGCAAGTCGGTAGACGCCGCCGTCGATCGTCAGCGCGTAGAGCTCGCCGCGCGCGTCCTCGCCGAACGACGACAGGCCGCGCAGCGTCGACGCCTCGCGGCGCACGTCGGTCGCCGCCCCGCCGACCACGCGCAGGCTCCAGATCGCGCCCGTGCAGTAGTCGCCGAAGAAGTAGCGACCGCGCGCCTCGGGCACGGCCGCGCCGTGGTACACGAAGCCGCCGGTGATCGAGCAGTTGTCGTCCTCGTGGCTGTACTCGTGCACCGGGAAGACGAGCCGGCCCTGCGGGTTGACGGGCTTGTCCTCCTTCACCTCGTGCCCCTCCCACGCGTCCCAGCCGAAGTTCGCGAGCTGTCCGAGCTGCGCGCGCGGGACGAAGTCGACCTCCTCCCGCAGACCGGCGCCGACGTCGGCGATGTAGAGGTCGCCGGTCGCGCGGTCGAAGGAGAAGCGCCACGCGTTCCTGAGCCCGTACGCCACGATCGCCGGCTTGGGCCGGCGCGCGGCCGCGTTCAGGCGGAGGAGCTTTCCGAACGGCTGCGCCAGGTCCTGGGAGCGATTCTCCGGGTCGTCGCAGCACTCGCCGTCGCCGAGCGAGACGTACAGCCTGCCGTCCGGCCCGAACGCGAGCTGCCCGCCCTTGTGGTTCGCGCCCGGCTGCTGGACCGTGAGCAGGACGCGTGCGGTCTTCGGGAGCGCGGTCAGGCCGTCGGGGCTCGCGCGGTACTCGACGACGCGCGTGCGGTTGGCGCGGTCGATGTAGTCGACGTAGACGAGGCGGTTGCGCGCGTAGGCGGGGTGGAACGCGATCGAGAGCAACCCCTGCTCGTCGCCGAGCAGCACCTTGCTGCGGAGGTCGAGGAACGGCTTCGCGCGGAACCGGCCGCGCACGGCGACGCGGACACGGCCGTCCTGCTCGGCGACGTAGAGCTTGTCGGCGGCCGAGCGCGGCGCGGCGAGGTGGAGTGCGAACTCGGCCGTGAGCACCGACCGGAAGCGGTACGGCGCCTGCTCGGCGCGCGACGCCGCGACGGCGACGAGGGCCGCGAGGGCGAACGCGAGCGCGACGGTCCGGCGCATCCGCCCGGGAGGCTACGGACGGTATGGTCCGGCCGGAAGAGCCACTTTCTCGTTTGTCGACCGGACCACTTCTCGCGCTCGAACTCGATCGCACGCAGCCGCTGGGGCTGCAGATCGAGGATCGTCTGCGGCTGCTGATCCGGTCGCAGGCGCTGCCGCTCGGCGACGAGCTGCCGTCGACGCGCTCGCTCGCCGCGGACCTCCGCGTCTCCCGCGGCGTCGTCGTGGGCGCGTACGCGCAGCTGGCCGCCGAGGGCTACATCGCCCTTCGCCGCTCGGCCGCTCCGGTCGTCGTCACGCACGGCCGCACGCCGGACGAGGAGCCCGTCGATCCGGAGACGCACTTCGCGCGCGCGTCGTGCCTCCCGGACCTGTCGCTCTTCCCGCGCGCGCAGTGGCTTGCGGTCAACCGCGTCGCGCTCGCCCACGCGCGCGAAGAGGACTTCGCCTACGGCGAGCCCCTCGGCGCGGCGGCGTTGCGGCGGCAGCTGGCGCCGTTCCTCGCCCGGACGCGCGGCGTCGTCGCGGCGGCGGACCGCACGTGCATCTTCGCCGGCTCGTCGCAGGCGCTCTCCGTCCTCGCGACCGTGCTGCGGGCCGGCGGCGCCGACCGGATCGCGGTCGAGGACCCGGGCCACCGCTGGCGGACGCGGACGATCGCTGCGTCGGGACTGCAGGTCGTCCCGGTGCCGGTGGACGAGCACGGCCTGCGCGTCGACGAGCTGCCGGACGTGCCCGCCGTCGTCGTCAGTCCGGCGCACGCCTTCCCGCTCGGCGTCGCGCTCGCGCCTGAGCGGCGGCGCGCGCTCGTCGACTGGGCCGTCGACGGCGACCGGGTCGTGATCGAGCACGACTACGACGCGCACTTCGAGTACGACCGCTCGCCGACGCCCGCGCTGCAGGCGCTCGCGCCCGAGCACGTCGCGTACGTCGGGACCGCGTCGACGCTGCTCGCGCCGGCCGTGCGGATCGGCTGGGCCGTTCCGCCGCGCCGCCTCGTCGAGCCCGTCGTCGAGCGCCAGTTGGCGACGTCGATCTCCACGTCGCGGATCGCGCAGCTCGCGCTCGCCGGGCTCATCGAACGCGGATACCTCGACCGGCACCTGCGCAGGGCGGCGGCAGTGTACGACCGCAGGCGCCGCGCGTTGGTCGACGCGCTCGTGGAGCGCGCGCTCGAGGTAACGATCACCGGACGCGCCGCCGGCTTCTACGTCGCCCTGTCGCTGCCGGCGGAGATCGACGAGGCGGCGCTCCTCGCGGCGTGCCGGGAGCGCGGCGTGATGCTCGACGGCAACAACGAGCACGCGCTGCGTCCGGTGCGGCCCGGCCTCGCGTGGGGCTTCTCGATGGGGCCCGAGGACAGCACACGGCGCGCGACGTCGCTGTTCGCGGAGGCGTGGCGCTCGATCAAGCCGGGCCGGCGGTGACCACGACGTTGTCGCGGTAGCGGCCGGTCAGCTCGTCGAACGGGCCGCCGCAGGTGACGAGCACGAGACGTGGAGGCCCACGGCGCGAGTAGATCGCCGGCGGCAGCGCGCCCTTCGGGTACGTGCGCACGGACGTGATGCGGTACGCGAAGATGCGGCCGCCCTTCGTCGTCACCTGCACCCGATCGCCCCGGCGGACGTGTGGCAGCGCGAAGAACGCCCCGGCACCCGACCGTGCGCTGTCGACGTGCCCTGCGATCAGCACCGCGCCCGTGCGCGCGCCGGGTGACGCTCCGTCCTTCCACCAGCCCGTGCGGTCGACGCTCGCGGGCACGCCGAGCACGCCGTGCTTCACGTCGACCCCCACCGGGGCGACCGGTGCGTCGACGTCGCGCGCCGGGATGCGGATCCGCACCGGCGTCGCGCCGCCCGCGCCCGCGACGTCGACGCTGCGCGCGATGTCGCCGCGGCCCGTGACGATCCTCGGCGCGGCGAGCGTGGTCTCGGCCGTGAGCCCGCAGGCCGTCGTCGACGCGACGACGCGCTCGGACGCGAACACGCGCTCGCGGAACGTGTAGAAGCCTGCACGCCTCACGCGCACGGCAGGCGAGCGCAGCTCGCCGTCGCCCTGCGCGGTGACACGGCCCTTCCAGTAGGGCGTCCCCGTGCAGCGCATGGCCGCGCGCGTCGCGAACGGGCCGAACACCTCGACCTCGATCCCCGCGGCCGTGGTGCCGAGCCCTTCGACGCGGATGCGGTCGTGGATCATCGCGCCCGGGGTGACGACCTCGTCGGACGCGACGGTCGTGACGCGCGGCACGGCGCGGACGCGCAGCGGCGCGGCGGTCGCCGTCACGCGCTGCGACGCGGGTGCTGCGAGGCGCTGGCTGTTCGCCGCCGCGGGCTGCACCGTCGCGGCGTAGATGCGCGGCAGCGTCGACGCGAGCTGCTC
>JBKPLI010000228.1:0-17665 GCA_046731555.1 Actinomycetota bacterium
CCTCGTAGACCGTGATCTCGACCGGCGTGATGCGGCCGTTCTCCTGCGCGGTCTGCGCATTGAACGCCTTGCAGAACTCCATGATGTTCACGCCGTGCTGGCCGAGCGCAGGGCCGACCGGTGGCGCCGGGTTCGCCTGGCCGCCGGGGATCTGGAGCTTGATGATCGTGAGAACTTTCTTCGCCACTGCGTCTCCTAGTCGAGCTTCTTGACCTGGTCGAAGCCGAGCTCGACCGGAACCTGGCGCTCGAAGATGTCGACGAGCACCTTGAGCTTCTGCTGGTCGGGATTCACGTCGACGATCTCGCCGTCGAAGTCGGACAGCGGGCCGCTCGTCACCTTCACGGACTCGCCGAGCGAGAACTCGACCTGCGCGCGCGGCCGTTCGGCCGTCGCTGCGCCCGTCTTGAGGATCCGGTCGACCTCGCCCTGCGAGAGCGGCACGGGCTTCGAGCCGGCGCCGACGAACCCCGTGACGCCCGGCGTGTTCTTCACGACCGTCCAAGCGTCGTCGTTCAGGTCCATGTTCACGAGCACGTAGCCCGGGAGGACCCGCTTCTCGGCCTGCACCTTCTGGCCGTCCTTCGTCTCGATCACCTGCTCGGTCGGGACGACGACGCGGCGGAACCGCGGGCGCTGGCCCATGGACTCGATCCGGTGCTCGAGGTTGGCCTTCACCTTGTTTTCGTGCCCCGAATACGTGTTGACGACGTACCACCTGAACATGCTCTACGCGCTCCAGCTACCCGGCACCGCGGTGCCCTGAGTTACCGACATCGTTTGCTCTTCTCCCTCTTACTGACCCAGGAACAGGTTCTGCACCACGCGCTTCCATACGAGGTCGTTCGCGTACAGGTACAGACCGACGATGGCGCACGCGATCAGCACGACCGCGGTGCCCTGGATCACCTGGTTCTGACCCGGCCAGTCGACCTTCTTGAGCTCCGCCCACGATTCGCGGATGAAGCCGAAGCGGTGGCGGTGGTGCTCGACCTCGCCCGTCGGACGCGACTGCGGACGACCGCGGCCGCCGGATGCCCTGCCTGCGTCAGCCTCGCGGGCCACGGTGCTAGCGCGTCTCCCTGTGCGGGGTGTGCGATCCGCACCAACGGCAGTACTTCCGGAACTCCACGCGGTCCGGGGTGTTCCGCTTCGACTTGTCGGTCTGGTAGTTGCGGCGCTTGCACTCGGTGCAGGCGAGCGTGATCGCAACTCTGACTCCGGTTTTGGCCATGGCCTAAGGCTCTTTCGTGACAGGAAGTGGACGGCCCCGGGCACGCTGACGCACCGCTTGTGGGCCGCAGCAGTGTAGCGGGACCCCGCGAAACCGTCCGGTTCCGGCCCAGGGGACCGAGTAGCGGCGGGTGGGCTCGAACCACCGACCTCCGGGTTATGAGTCCGGCGCTCTAACCAGCTGAGCTACGCCGCCGAGGCAGGCCGATGGTAGCCGACGTCCGCCGCCGCGGATAGCGTCGCGGCCGTGACGGAGCGGTGCTGGCGGTGCGCGGCGGAGATGGAGTGGCGGCACGGCACGTGGCAGTGCCCGCGCTGCCGCTTCAAGCTCGGCTGCTGCGAGGGCGAGCCGCAGACGGCGTGCGGGCTAGAGCCCGAGCACGGCCTGCACGTGCCGGCGAACGCCGGTGGCCGTTAGCCGCCCCGCGGGCAGCTCGACGACGAAGCTCGTCTCGCGCAGCCGCTCGTTCTGCCACCGTGTCGCCGCGCCCGGCGGCCAGCGCAGCGCGGAGAAGCGCATCCCCGCGAGCCGCGCATAGCGCCGCGCCGCAGGCGCCGACCTCCCCCACGCGCGGACGAGGTCCTGGTGCTGGTGGAACCAGATCGTCACCATCGGCCGCACGCGCCGGATGAGCGCAACCGCGGCGCGCGTCTCGGGCTCCGCGCCGGCCGGGAACGAGCGGTTGAGGTCGACGCCGCGCGCGTTGCCGCGCGTGCCGTGCGCCCGGCCGTCGGGGTTGAGGGTCGGCACGAGCCACAGGTCCTCGCGCGCGTGCGCGCGCGCGAGGGCGCGGACGACCGGCAGTCCCGCGCACTCGTCCCCGTGGACGCACCCGACGACGAGCACGCGCGGCCCCGGACCGGGAACGTGAAGAGCCGTGATCGCGCGCCCCTGGACCGAATGACCGATCACGAGGGCCGTAGGTAGGGTCAGCACGGTGGCGGTGATCGAGGCCATCGACCTGCGACGAACCTACAAGACGACGACCGGCGTCCTCCGCCGGCGGCCGCTCGAGGTCGAGGCAGTTCGCGGCATCTCCTTCGCGGTCGAGCGCGGCGAGCTCTTCGGGCTGCTGGGACCGAACGGCGCCGGCAAGACCACGACGATCAAGATGCTCATCACGCTGCTCCTGCCGACGAGCGGCGAGGCGCGCGTGCTCGGCCACGACGTCGTGCACGACGCGCGGGAGGTGCGGCGCAAGATCGGCTACGTGTTCGGCGGCGACCGCGGCCTGTACGAACGGCTCTCGGCGCTCGACAACCTCCGCTACTTCGCCGAGCTCTACGGCGTCTCCGGCCGCGACGGCCGGCACCGGATCGACGAGGTGCTCGAGCTCGTCGGCCTGCAGGGCCGCGAGAAGGAGCGCGTCGAGGGGTACTCGCGCGGCATGCGCCAGCGCCTGCACATCGCGCGCGGGATCCTCCACGACCCCGAGGTCGTGTTCCTCGACGAGCCGACGATCGGCGTCGACCCGGTCGGCGCGCGCGAGCTGCGGCAGACGATCGGCGAGCTCGTCCGTGCCGGCAAGACCGTGCTGCTCACGACGCATTACATGTTCGAGGCCGACACGCTGTGCGACCGCATCGCGGTGATCGCGAAGGGCCTGATCGTCGGCCAGGGCACGCCGGCGCAGCTCAAGAGCGGCGTCGCCGAGGGCACCGTCACGGAGATCGAGGTGTTCGGCGTCGACGAGCCGGCGGTCGCGCGGCTGCGCGGGCTCGACGGCGTGACGGCCGTGACGGTCGAGGAGCAGGAGCAGAAGCAGCTCCTCGTCGTGCAGACGAGCGGGGAGCGCGAGCTCACCCACGCGCTGCTCGGGCAGCTCGACGGCGTGGCCGTCGGCCGCGTCTCGTCGCGCGAGCCCACGCTCGAGGACGCCTACGTCGCGCTCGTCACCGCCGGCGACTGATGTTCCGCGTCGTCCTCACCGGCTTCGTGATGAACGTGAAGACGCTCAGCGTCTCCGCGTGGTTCGTCCTCATGGCCGTCATCCAGCCGGTGATCTTCGCGACGATCGCGTTCTACATGTTCCGTGCCGGCGGGCAGGAGGGGACGCTCCTGTACGCGGCGATCGGCGCGGGGATGATGGGGATCTGGTCGTCCGTGCTGTTCGGGTCGGGCGGGATGATCCAGTGGCAGCGCTGGCAGGGGACGCTCGAGCTCGGCGTCGCGGCGCCGCCGTCGCTGACGCTCCTCTACCTCCCGTTCGCGCTCTCGAACTCGTTCGTCGGCGCGTATGCACTCGTCGCGACGCTGCTCTGGGGCCGCCTCTTCTTCGGCGTGCCGCTCCACTTCGAGCACCCGTGGCACTTCGCGCTCGCGGTGCCGGTGACGGTGCTGTCGCTCGCGCTGATGGGGCTCTTGATGGCGTCGACCTTCATCCTCTACCGCCACGCGAACGCGCTCTCGAACCTGCTCGAGTACCCGATCTGGGTGCTGTCGGGGCTCGTGTTCTCGATCTCCTTGCTGCCGGCGTGGACGCACCCCGTGTCGTACGCGCTGCCGCCGTACTGGGGCGTGCAGTCGATCCGCCACGCGGCGCTCGGCGGCCCGGTGTGGTCGCCGCTCGCGATGACGGTGCTGCTCGGCGCGCTCTGCCTCGCCGGCGCGTCGATCGCGTTCTCGTGGTTCGAGCGCCTCTCCCGCGACCGCGCGACCCTCTCGCTGACGTGACGCGCTGGCTCCGCACGTTCTTCGTCGGCGGCGTGATCGCCTACCGCGGCCTCTTCAACTGGATCCGCCCCTCGATCTACATCCCGACGATGCTCGGCGCGCCGCTCTTCCAGCTCATCTTCTTCACGAAGCTCGGCGAGTACGCGCAGGCCGAGGACGCCTCGTTCTACATCGTCGGCAACGCCGTTCAGGTGTGCGCGATGTCGTCGGTGTACGGGATGACGATGGCGGTCGCGAACGAGCGCTGGTTCGGGACGCTCGGACCGCTGCTCGCGTCGCCCGCGAACCGCGCGGCCGTCTTCCTCGGCCGCGGCGTGCCTGTGTTCGCGAACGGCCTTCTCGTGTCCGCGTTCGGGTTCGCGGTCGGCGCGCTTCTGCTCGGCTTCCGGCCGGGCTGGAGCGTCGTGCCCGCACTCGCGGCGGTCGTGGTCGTGACCGCCCTCTCGTGCACGGCGTTCGGGATGCTGCTCGGCTCGATCGGGCTGCGCGCGAAGGACTTCTTCTTCGCCGCGAATCTCGCGTACTTCCTCATGCTCCTCTTCTGCGGCGTGAACATCCCCGTCGAGTCCCTCGCGCCGTGGATGGAGGCGGTCTCGCGCTGCCTGCCGCTGACGCACGGGATCATCGCCGCGCGCGAGGTCGCCGGCGGCGCGACGCTCGCAGACGTCTCCGGCCTCGTCTGGACCGAAGCCCTCGTCGGCGCCTGCTATGCGGCGGCCGCGTTCGGCCTCTTCCGCCTGCTCGAGCGCGAGAGCCGGCGCAGCGCCGTCCTCGACGCGTACTAGCGGGGATGCATCGCCTCAAGAAAAACGATCGGCGTTTGACAAGCGCCTGTCGAAAGATTACTTTCGAAAGATGTCTTTCGCTTCGAAGCACACACGGCTTGCCTCGCCCGAGGCGCTGCGCGCGCTCGGGCACCCCACCCGGCTCCGCATCCTGGGGCGCCTGCAGCTGCACGGCCACGCGACCGCCACCGAGTGCGCCGAGGAGGTCGGCGAGAGCCCGTCCTCCTGCAGTTACCACCTGCGCACGCTCGCGCGGTACGGCTTCGTGACCGAGGCGCCGAGCGAGGACGGGCGCGAGCGGCGCTGGCGCGCGCAGGTCAGCGGCTACGAGTTCCCGAGCGGCGCAGAGGAGTCGGAAGAGTTCCAGGCCGCGTCAGCGCTCGCGCGCGCGGCGCTGCTCGAGGTCGAGGACGACGCGGTGCGCGAGTACCTCCGCAGCGAGCGGCTCTTCGCCCCGGAGTGGCGCGAGGCGGCGACGTTCACGCTGACGACGATCAAGGCCACGCCGTCCGAGCTCGCCGAGATCGACCGGGCGATCCGCGAGCTGCTCGCGCCGTTCGCACCCGGTGCGCGAAGGCGCACGCCGCGCGGCGCACGGCTCGTCAGCGTCGGGGTCCGCGGCGTGCCGCAGGTATGAGCCTCGTCAGGAACCGCAAGTTCCTGAACCTGTGGGCCGGCCAGACGATCTCCGTCTTCGGCGACCAGGTCACGATCCTCGCCGTGCCGCTCGCGGCGGTGCTGACGCTCGACGCGTCGCCGTTCCAGATGGGGCTGCTGACGACGCTGGGCTGGCTTCCCCACCTCCTGTTCTCGCTGCACGCGGGCGTGTGGATCGACGCGCGCGGCAAGCGGCGGCAGACGATGATCGCGACGGACCTCCTGCGCGCCGCCGTCCTCGCGTCGGTCCCGGTCGCGTACGTGCTCGGCATCCTCACGATGCAGCACCTGTACGCGGTCGCGTTCATCCACGGGACGCTCTCGGTGTTCTTCGACCTGTCGTGGAGCGTGATCTTCGTTGCCGTCGTGCCGCGCGAAGACTACGTCGAGGCGAATTCGAAGCTGTTCCAGTCACGTTCGCTCTCGTTCGTCGCGGGGCCGAGCATCGCGGGCGCGCTCGTGCAGGTGCTGAGCGCGCCGTGGGCGTTGCTCGCGGACGCGATCTCGTTCCTCGGCTCGGCGTTCTTCCTCCGGCGGCTCGACGTCCAGGAGCCCGAGCCGGAGGTCGTGATCGGCGAGCGGCTGCGCACGCGCCTCGCATTCGGCATGCGCTACATCTTCCGCCACGCGATGTTCCGCGCGTCGCTGCTCTCGTTCTCGACGATCAACTTCTTCAACCTGATGTTCGGCGCGCTGTTCGTGCTCTACGCGACGGACGAGCTCGGCGTGAAGGCGGGCACGCTCGGGCTGATCCTCGGCGCGGCGGCCGTCGGCGGCCTGCTCGGGGCGGTCATCGCGCCGCGGCTCTCGAAACGGATGGGCGTCGGGCCCTCGCTCATGCTCGGCACCGTGCTGTTCCCGCTGCCGCTGATGCTGGTGCCCGCGGCGGGCGGGCCGCAGTGGCTCGTACTCGCGATGCTGTTCGCTGCGGAATTCTTCTCCGCCCTGGGCGTCATGATCCTCGACGTGAACGGCAACTCGCTCGGCGCGGCGCTCTCGCCGGACCACATGCGCGCACGCATCTCCGGCGCCTTCCGTGTCGTGAACTACGGCGTCCGCCCGATCGGCTCGCTGCTCGCCGGCATCCTCGGCGAGGCCATCGGCCTCCGCCCGACGCTCTGGATCGCGAGCATCGGCGCCACCCTCGCCGTGTTGTGGCTCCTGCCGTCGCCGATCCCCTCCCTGCACGAGCTCCCCGAGCCCGAGGCTGCGTGAGGCTGCGTCGCCTACCTGGAACAACCGAGATCGAGGAAGCGGTGTGAGGAACGACCCGCTCGCGCTCTTCCACGAGTGGATCGACGGCGAGGAGGTCGCGCTCGCAACGGCGACGCCCGACGGCCGGCCGTCCGTGCGCATGGTGCTGCTGAAGCGCGCGGACGAGGACGGCTTCCTCTTCTACTCGAGCTATCGCTCCCGCAAGGGCCGCGAGCTCGAGGCGAACCCGCGCGCCGCGCTGCTCTTCCACCGGCCCGGCCGGCAGGTGCGCGTCGAGGGCGCGGTCGAGCGCGTGCCGGCGGACGAGTCCGACCGCTACTGGGCGACGCGCCCACCGGCCTCGCGGCGCAGCGCCGCCGCGTCGCGGCAGTCGGAGCCGATCGCGTCGCGTGACGCACTCGAGCACGCGGTCGCCGCGCAGCCCGACGAGCCGCAGCGCCCGTCGTGGTGGGGCGGCTACCGGCTCGTGCCCGACGTCTACGAGTTCTGGGAGCACCGCGACGACCGCCTGCACGACCGTCACCTTTTCAGGCGACGCGAGGACGCCTGGGAGGTCGTCAGACTGCAGCCGTGAGGCTGCTCGCCGTCGCAGCACTGACCGTCGCGCTCGGAGGCGCCGCGCCGCCCGCCGCGCCGAAGATCGCCGGCTGCCCCGTCTTCCCGGCCACCAACGTCTGGAACAAGCCCGTCGACAACCTCCCGGTCACGCGCGACTCGGCCGCGCTCATCGGCTCGATCGGCCTCGACAGGGGGATGCACGCCGACTTCGGCTCCGGCCTGTGGGACGGCGGCCGCATCGGCATCCCGTACGTCGTCGTCGCCGGCAAGAAGACGCCGAAGGCGCGCGTGCTGTTCGAGTACGCGTCGGAATCGGACAAGGGACCGTACCCGATCCCAGCGAACGTCCCGATCGAGGGCCAGCCGCGCGTGAACAACGACGGCGACCGGCACGCGCTCATCGTCGACCGCGACTCGTGCCGCCTCTACGAGCTCTACGCGCTGCGCCGCGAGAACGGCGCGTGGGTCGCCGGCTCAGGGGCGGTCTGGAACCTGCGGGCGAACAAGCTGCGCCCGGCCGGGTGGACGTCCGCCGACGCGGCGGGTCTGCCGATCCTCCCGGGCCTCGCGCGCTACGACGAGGTCGCGCGCGGAGCGATCACGCACGCGCTGCGCTTCACCGCCGACCGGACGCGGCGTGCCTACGTCTATCCCGCGCGGCACTTCGCGAGCGACGCCACCGACCCGTCGCTCCCGCCGATGGGCCTGCGCGTGCGCCTGAAGGCGAGCTTCGACACGAGCGGCTTCCCGCGCCAGTCGCGCATCGTGCTCAACGCGCTGAAGCGCTACGGGATGATTCTCGCCGACAACGGGTCGTCGTGGTACGTCAGCGGCGCGCCGAGCCCGCGCTGGTCGAACGACGACCTCCACTCGCTCGGCCGCGTGCACGGCTCGGACTTCGAGGTGGTCGACACCTCGTCGCTGCGGTAGCTTCGACGGCGTGACGATCTCGCTGGAGGAGCTCCAGCTGGCCGCGCGCAACCACGGGATGCCGCTCGAGGCGCTGCGGTTCCCGATCACGCCGATCGGGCTGCACTACCTGCTCATCCACTACGACATCCCCGTCGTCGACCCCGACGCCTGGCGGCTCGAGGTGCGCGGCGCGAACACGATGACCCTGTCGCTCGACGACGTGCGCGCGCGGCCCGCGGTCGAGCTCGCAGCGACGATGGAGTGCGCCGGCAACGGCCGCGCGCGCTTCGAGCCGCGGGCGATCTCGCAGCCGTGGCTGGACGAGGCCGTCGGCACCGCGCGCTGGCGCGGCACGCCGCTGCGGCCCCTGCTAGAGGAGGCCGGCGTCGACGGTGCGTTCGAGGTCGTCTTCCACGGGCTCGACCGCGGGATCGAGGGCGGCGAGCCGCAGCACTACGCGCGGAGCCTCCCGCTCGCCGAGGCGCTGCGCGACGAGGTGCTGCTCGCGTACGAGATGAACGGCGCCCCGTTGCCGCCGCAGCACGGCTTCCCGTTGCGCGTCGTCGTGCCGGGCTGGTACGGGATGACGAACGTGAAGTGGCTCGCCGCGATCGAGCTCGCGGCCGAGCCGTTCGCCGGCTACCAGAACGCGACGGCGTACCGCTTCCGCCGCCACGAGGAGGACGAGGGCACACCCGTCGACCGCATTCAGCCGCGCTCGCTGATCGCCCCGCCGGGCGTGCCGGAGTTCCTCTCGCGCCTGCGCACGGTCGGGGCCGGGCCCTGCACGCTCGAGGGCCGCGCGTGGTCGGGGCTCGCGCCGGTCGGGTCGGTCGAGGTGAGCACCGACGGCGGCGCGTCGTGGGCGCCGGCGAAGCTCGGCGACGACCTCGGTCGCTGGGCCTGGCGCGGGTGGACGTTCCGCTGGGACGCGACGCCGGGCGAGCACATCTTGTTGTCGCGCGCGCGAGACGAGGCCGGGAACGAGCAGCCGCTCGACGCCGAGTGGAACGTCGGCGGCTACGCGAACAACGGCGCTCAGCGGCTGGTCGTCACCGTCGCCTGAGCCGGGAGCGGGTCGAGCGAGACCGCAAACGAGGCGCCGCGGCCGGGCGTGCTCTCGACCGTCACCTCGCCGCCCATCGCGTGCGCGAGCTGGCGCACGATCGCCAGCCCGAGCCCGGTGCCGACGCGCCGGTCGCGGCGCGCCTTGTCGTAGAGGTAGAAGCGCTCGAACGCCCGCGCGAGGTCGTCGGCCGCGAGGCCCGGGCCGGTGTCGGACACGAGCAGCCGGCCGGACTCGGCGCGCACCGTGACGGTGCCGCCGGACGGCGTCTCGCGCAGCGCGTTCTCGACGAGGTTCGAGGCGACCTGCAGCACGCGGTCGCCGTCGGCCTCGACCCACGCCTCGTCGCCCTCGGCCGTGAGCGTGACGCCGAAGTCGCGCGCCGCCGCCTCGTGCCGGCGCACGACCTCGTGCGCGGTGCCGGCGAGGTCGACGGGCTCGCGCCGCACCGAGAACTCGCGGCGGTTCATGCGCGCGAGGTCGAGGATGTCCTGCACGAGGCGCTCTAGGCGCCTCGACTCGAGGAGGATCGTCGCCGCCGCCTCCTGCGGGTCGAACGCGTCCTCCGCGAGCCCCTCCGCGTAGCCGCGGATCGCCGTCAGCGGCGTCTTCAGCTCGTGGCTCACCGACAGGAGGAAGTTGCGCTCGGACTCGCGCGACGCGGCGAGCTGCGCGGCCATGTCGTCGAACGCGCGCGCGAGCGCCGCGAGCTCGGTCGGCCCCTCGACGGGCAGCGGCTCGGGGCTCGCGCCCTCGGCGAGCGCGCGGCTCGCGTCGGCGACGCGGCGCACGGGACGCGCGATCGAGCGCGCGAGCCAGAACGAGATCGCGATCGCCGCGATCGCCGCGACGATGCCGCCGACCACGAGGTCGCGCAGGAACGGTCCCCAGTCCGCGAACGTGCCGCCCTTCGGGCGCAGCAGCAGGAGCCCGCGTTGCGGCAGCGGCCGGTACGAGTAGAGGTACCGCCGGCCGTCGAGCGTGAGCGTCCCGTCGGACGCGCGCGCCGGCCGCGCGATGATCCCGCCGAAGCCTTCGCGCCTGCGCAGGAGGACTCGCGCGGCGCCGAGGTCGTAGCTCTCGACGACGTAGCTCGGCCGCTGGCGCTCGCGTGTCGCGAGGTCGTCGGCGCGTCGCGCGAGGGTCGCCGCCTGGTTGCGGTCGACCTGCTGCCGCGTGAGGAACGCGCCGAGCGCGACGGTGAGGACGAGCGTGAGCGCGACGACGCCGAGCATCGCCGTGAACAGCCGCCCGCGGAGCGTCACGACGAGACGGCCTTGTAGCCCGCGCCGCGGACCGTCCGCACGAGCTGCGGTCGCGAGAGCTTGCGGCGCAGCTGTGCGACGTGCACGTCGACCGTGCGCGTGCCGCCCGGGTACGTGACGCCCCACACGCGGTCGAGCAGCACCTCGCGGGAGAGCACGACGCCGGGGTTGGCGAGGAAGTAGGCGAGCAGGTCGAACTCCTTCGTCGTCAGCTCGACGCGCGCGCCGTCGACGTACGCCTCGCGCGTCTGCCGGTCGGCGACGACGTCCGCGAGCGCGAGCTGCTCCTGCGTCTCCTGCGGCTCGGCGCGGCGCAGCACCGCCTTCATGCGCGCGACGAGCTCGCGCGGCGAGAACGGCTTCGTGACGTAGTCGTCGGCGCCGACCTCGAGCCCGACGACGCGGTCCGGCTCCTCGTCGCGCGCGGTCAGCATCAGGATCGGCACCTGCGAGCGCGCACGCACCGCGCGGCACACGTCGAAGCCGTCGATATCGGGCAGGCCGATGTCGAGCAGCACGAGCCGCACGGGATGGCGCTCGAGCTCGGCCAGCGCCTCCGTGCCCGAGCGCACCCAGACGACGCGGTAGCCGTCGCGGGTCAGGTAGCCCTGCACGAGCTCGCCGACCGACGGCTCGTCCTCGACCAGCAGCACGGTGCCCGCCACGCTGTCTCCCTACCGCGTCGCGCGGACGAGCGTCGCCGCGCCGCCGTCGACGCGCAGGGTCGTCGCCATGAAGCGCTTCTTGATCTGCGCGAGCGTCGCGGGGCGGCCGTCGAGCTTCACGACCGTCTGCGGCGAGACGGGGATGGTCACGACGCTGTTGTCGCGTTCACGGATCACGAGGGCCGTCGGCGACACCTGCTGCACGCGGCCGCGGTCGTAGATGAGCGTGTGCGAGACCCCTGCCTGCGTCACGTTGATCTCGGCGTGCGACCACCCGGCGGGGAACGTCTCCCCGGGGGCGCCGGCCGCGCCGGCCGAGCCGACGGCCGCGATGACGAGGGTCGAGGCCGCAGCGGTGATGATCGTGCGCCAGCGGTTCATGGGCGAATCCTTCCCACCAGCGGTTGGCCGCCGGTGTGCCAAACGTAATGCAAACGTAAAACGCGAGCCGCCGGCCTCTCGGCCGGCGGCTCCGTTCTCTCTTAGCGCCCTGTGGCGTCTGCGGTCGGTGGGCCAGTTAGCACCTGAGCCCGGCTCCACCCGTCAATGTGCTTTCGACCGGCGCACTGAGCCGAAATCCTGTCCACCCGCTCGGACGGACCCTCGCTGATTCGGGCCGCAGTGACTCACTCATCGATGCTCCGCCCGGAGCGGGTCCGTTGCAATAGGCCGAACGGCCTATTTGACTGACTGATCAATCGGCTAGGTCGAGCAGCTCGCCGTACAGCGCCGCGCAGGCGCGCGCGAGCCGCGTCGCGACCTCGTCGACGTCGCGGCCCTCGACGAGCGGGACGAACACGACGCCCGCGCGGTTCACGTTGAACGAGAACCCGGGCTCGGCGACGACGGCCTGCGCGGCCTCGAACCAGCCGCGCGGCCTGCCCGCCCTGCGCACGGTCACGCCCGCGTCGTCGACGTCGATGCGCCGGCCGCGCTGCCTCACGCGGATCTCGACGGGCTCGCCGTCCGCATAGCGGATCTCCGTCGCGACCATGCCGCGAAGCTAGCACTAGGATTCCCGGCGGTGTGACGTCGGCCGCACCCTGTGGCGTATGAACAGCATGAGGGTCATCCGAGGCTCGATCGCCGCGAGTGCCGTGGTCCTCGTGGCCGCCGTCGGGGCGAGCGCGCGCGACACGGCACCGGCGAAGCGCGAGCACCTCGTCGCGTTCGGGTCATGCGGGCAGCTGCTCGGCTACGCGAAGGGGCAGGCGTCGAAGCTCGTGAGCCCTTGGGGCTTCGGGCCGGGCGCGGTCGTGCGCGGAGGCGTGCCGCCGTCGCCGGCAGCGACCGGCGCACGCGACAAGGGCAACGCGCCGAAACAGGGCGTCGACTACTCGGGCACGAACGTGCAGGAGGAGGGCGTCGACGAGCCCGACCTCGTGAAGACCGACGGGGAGACGCTCTTCTCGGTCACGAACGGCGTGCTGAACGCGGTCGACGTGCGCGCGCGGAAGCCGCGGCTGCTCGACACGCTGAGGCTCGCCGACGGCTGGAGTCACGAGCTGCTGCTGCACGGCGACCGCCTGCTCGTGCTCTCGCGCGGCGGGTTCTGGGCCGAGCCGCTCCCGGCCGTCCCCGCGCGCATGGGCCCGTTCGTGCCGTCGCAGTCGGTCGTGACGGAGATCGACGTCTCGAACCCGTCGGCGCTGCGCGTCGCGCGCACACTCACCCTCGACGGCACGTACGTGTCGGCGAGGCTCGTGGGCGCGAGCGCGCGCATCGTCACGTCCTCGCCGATCCCGCAGCGCCTGCCGTTCATCTCCCCCTCGAGCGGCGCGAAGGCCGACCTCGCCGCCGCGCGCGAGCGCAACCGCAAGGTCGTCGCGTCGTCGCGGCTCGCCACGTGGCTGCCCCACTACACCCTCGCGCAGCGCGGCAAGCCGAAGCAGACGCGCGCGCTCGTGCAGTGCCGGAACGTCACGCGTCCCGCGGCGTTCTCCGGGCTCGGGATGCTGACGGTGCTGACCGTCGACCTGACGAAGGGCCTCGAGCCCGTCGACTCGACCGCGGTCATGACCGACGGCCGCATCGTCTACGCGTCGCCCGAGCACCTCTACGTCGCAACGGAGCGCTGGGCCGAGCGCCCCGATCCCGCGCAGCCGACGCAGGCGAAGAGCCATGTCACGACCGCGATCCACGACTTCGACATCTCGAGCCCGGCGCGCACCCGCTATCTCGGGAGCGGCGAGGTGAGCGGCTACCTCCTGAACCAGTGGTCGCTCTCGGAGCAGCGCGGCGTGCTCCGCGTGGTCAGCACCGAGACGCCCGCGTGGTGGGGCGGCGGCGACGAGAGCGAGTCGTTCCTCACGACGCTGCGCCCGCGTGCGGGCGGCCTCGTGGAGGCCGGGCGGGTCGGCGGGCTCGGCAAGGGCGAGCGCGTGTACTCCGTGCGCTTCGCCGGCGACGTCGCGTACGTCGTCACCTTCCGACAGGTCGATCCGCTGTACACCGTCGACCTCTCCGACGCCGAGCGGCCGCGCGTCCTCGGCGAGCTGAAGATCGAAGGCTACTCGTCGTACCTGCACCCGATCGGCGACGGGCTCCTCATCGGCATCGGCCAGGACGCGACCGAGCAGGGCCGGCCGACGGGCACGCAGCTCTCGCTCTTCGACGTGTCCGACCTGCGGCATCCGAAGCGCCTGCACCGCGCCGCGCTCGGCTCGGGCTGGTCCGAGGCCGAGTCGGATCACCACGCGTTCCTCTACTGGCCGCGCACCGGGCTCGTCGTCGTGCCGTTCGTGCAGCAGGCGGCCGGGTTCCGCGTGAGCCGCACGCGCGGCGTCGAGGCGGTCGCACGCATCGTCCACGACGCGGCGTCGGCGACGATCCGTCGCTCGCTCGTCGTCGGCGACAGCGTCTTCACCGTGTCCGACGCGGGCGTGAAGTCGAGCACGCTCGCGACGCTCGCCGACGAGGGCTGGGCGGCGTTCCCGCCGGCGACCCGGGGCACGCCGGGTCCGCCGCGAAGATAAGCCCCGAATGGACGCAGTCCGGATCGACAAGTGGCTGTGGGCCGCGCGGTTCTTCAAGACGCGCGGCGCCGCGACCGAGGCGGTCGTCGGCGGGCGCGTGCACGTGAACGGCGAGCGCGTGAAGCCGGCGAAGGACGTGCGCGCCGAGGACACGGTCGAGATCACGATCGGCATGGTGCGCCGCGTCGTCGTCGTGCGCGGCGTCGCGGAGAAGCGCGGCCCGGCGAGCGTGGCGCAGACGCTGTACGAGGAGACCCCGGACTCGATCGCCGAGCGCGAGCAGCGCTCGCGCGAGTACAAGCTCTCGCGCCCGCTCGGGTCCGATCTCGGCGCGCGCCCGACGAAGCAGGACCGCCGCCGGCTCGAGGCGCTCCGCCGCGCGCAGACCCGTCGCGGGCGCTAGGCGAGGAAGGCTTCGAGCCGCTCGGCCTCGTCCGCGAGCTCGCGCTTCGCGGTCGGCGACAGCCGCGCGAACGGCTCGGCGACGACGCGCCCGTCCTCGACGCGCCACGTGCCGGCGACGAACCCGTCGACGAGAAACGCCTGTGCGACGTCGCCGTTCATGCGGATGACCCGCTGGCGGAACGGCTCGGGCAGCACGCGCGAGCGGTCGGCGTGCGCGAGCAGCACGTTGTCCCACTTCGGCAGGAAGCGGACCGGCGCCGGCGTGTCGGCGTCCGGCAGCACCCCGCGCGGGACGTCGAGGAGCTCGCGGCCGTGCTCGTCGCGGAAGCGCCGCAGCTCGAGCCGCTCGAGCGCGGGGACGATCTGCGGCATGCGGAGCATGCTCCACGTGCCGATGTCCTTCCGCGACGACGGACCGAACGCGGCCAGGTAGCGGCGCAGGAGCTCGGCCCGCGCCTCGACCGGGTCCTGCGGCTCCGGCTCGTCGACGGCGACGAAGCGCCCGTCGGCGCGCGCGACCCAGAGCGCGGACTCGTGGTGGTGCAGGACGTGCGCGAGCCGCCGGCCGTTGCGCCACGCCCGGCGCGCGGCGGCTCCTTCGAGCCCGTGCTCGCGCTCGAGGTGAGCGACCGCCTCGTCCGTCGTCACCGGTCCGCCCGCTGCGACCGCGAAGGCGCGCACCGTGGGCGCGACGAGCTTCGCGTCGGGCCACTGGTCCGCATGGTTCGACTGGCTGAGCGCAGCCCGCATGAGCGCGTAGTCGCGCGCCGTGACGAGGTGCAGCGTCTGTCGAATCACGTTCGCCTTCACGACGTCGCCGCGCACGAGCAGCCGCTCGAGCGCTTCGCGCCGGAAGCCGGTCGTGCGCGTCCAGAGCCCGACGTACGGGGCTTGCGCCGACTGCGCCTGCACGCCGACGAGGCGCTCGATCGCCGCCGTGGGGGAGAGCCGCCGACGCTCGAGCAGCGACTGGCGCGCGAGCGTCGCCCGGTTCAGCTCGCGCAGCGTCAGCCCGCGCTCGGGCACGCGGCCACGGTACACCGGCCCCGAGACGCAGTGGGATTCCGGCGGCCGTCTTGTGCTTTTCGCGCGAGTGCGATAGGACCAAGAGCACTGCGGATCTGCGGCGAGAGGGAGAAGGCGATGACGTATCGCCGACCCACCGAGGAGGGGCGTCCACTGCGTACAACCCGCCGGCGAGCGATCGGCAAGACTGTCGCGGGCTGCCTGAGCCTCGGTCTGGCCGGGTATGCGCTCGAGGCTACGGGCGCCGGCGCGGCCTCGAAGGCCGGCGACGCGCGCATCTTCCGGCTGGCGCTCGACATCGAGTACACCGAAGAGGCGTTCTACCGCGAGGCCCTTCGTAGCGGCGCCCTCCGCAGCGAGCTGCGCGAGTACGCGCACGCCGCGCTCACGCAGGACGGGCAGCATCTGCGCCTGCTGCGCGGCGTGCTCGGAAGTGCCGCGCCCGCACGTCCGCGCTTCGTGTTCGGCGAGAAGACCAAGAGCGTGCGGGCCTTCATCGACACGGCCGCGAAGCTCGAGGATCTCGCCGTCGCCGGCTACAACGGCCAGGCGGCGAACCTGACCAAGGGTGGCCTGACCGTCGCGGCCACAATCGTCTCGGTCGAGGCCCGCCACGCCGCCTGGATCCGCGCGCTCGCCGGCCAGGTCGCGGCGCCGGACGCGGTCGACAAGCCGATCACCGCCGCGCAGGTCGTCACGGGGCTGCGCGAGATCGGACTGCGCCGGTGAGCGACTTCGAACGGTTCCTCGACCAGGTCGACCGCGACGGCGCGCTCGCCGAGACACGGGCGCGCGCGAACAGACGTCGTTTCCTCGGCGGCGCGCTCGCGGCGTTCGGCGCGGCGGCGTTCGCGGCGCGTCCCGCGCGCGCGGCATCCGGGCTCAGCGCAAACGACGTCGACGTCCTCAACTACGCGCTCGGTCTCGAGTTTCTGCAGGCGTCCTTCTACACCGAGGCCGAGCAGGGCAAGGCGCTGACCGGCAAGACCGCACGGGCGGCGCGCACGGTCGGCGCGGTCGAGCGCGCGCACGTCACCGCGTTCCTGAAGCTGCTCGGCACGCAGGCGATCAAGCGGCCGACGTTCGACTTCCAGGGCGTGACCGAGAACCAGCAGGCGTTCCTGAAGACCGCCGTGGCATTCGAGGATCTCGCCGTCGCCGCCTACAAGGGACAGGCGCCGCGGCTGCGTTCGGACGCGGTGCTCGCCGCCGCGGTCGGGATCCACTCGGTCGAGGCGCGCCATGCCGCCTGGATGCGGCAGCTGTTCGGGATCACCCCGGCGGTGCGCGCGTTCGATCGGGCCGCGTCGCGGCAGCAGATCAACCGGATCGTCGCCTCGACGCATTTCGTCTCGGCGCCGGCGAAGATGAGCGCGCGCAGCAATCCGCAGTTCACGGGCTGATGCGCGCTGCGCACGCCGTCGCGGCGGCGCTGATCGCCGCAACCGTCATCGGCAGCGTGCTCGTCCTCCGCGGCCGGGATGCAGGTGCGAGCGCGACGTCCGCCGTCGCCCGCGATCTCCAGGCGCTTCCTGCTGCACCCGCCCCGGCGCTCGCCATCGGCGCGCCGAGACCGCTCCGCGGCGAGCGGTTCCGCTCGACGTGGACCGTCGTCCGCCGCCGCGTCGTCGCGCGCGCGAGCCCGGATGGACGCAGTCCCGTCCTGGCGACGCTCGCGCTGCGCACCACTGAGGGGACACCGAACCTGGTTGCCGTCCTCGGGCGCCGAAGCGACGACGCCGGCGGGGTCTGGGTGCACGTCCGGCTCCCCGTGCTTCCAAACGGAAGCGAGGGCTGGGTGCGGCGCGACGCGCTCGCCGCCTACGAGCAGGTGCGGACGCGGCTCGTCGTCGACCGCGACCGGCTCACCGCCACGCTCTCCCGGAACGGCCGGGTCGTGTTCCGGGCGCCGGTCGGGATCGGGCAGGCGCGCTGGCCGACGCCGCGCGGGCAGTTCACCGTGCGCAGCAGGCTCACCCGCTTCGCGAGCCCGTTCTACGGCCCGCTCGCCTTCGGGACGACCGCGCGCTCGGCGGTGCTGACCGACTGGCCCGGCGGGGGTTTCATCGGCATTCACGGAACAGACCAACCGCAGCTGATCCCCGGCCGCGTCTCACACGGCTGCATCCGGCTGCGAAACGCCGATCTGCTGCGACTGGCCCGGCTGATGCCGGTCGGCACGCCGCTCGCGATCCGATGAGGCGTCGGCTGGCCGCATGCCTGCTCCTC
>JBKPLI010000229.1:0-6954 GCA_046731555.1 Actinomycetota bacterium
GGTCGAGGGCTGGCACGGCGAGCCGTGGGGGAAGCCGCTTGCGAAGACGCGGGAGTACGTCGAGATCGTGCGCGCGGCGTTGCGGCGCGATGTCGTCGAGCACCACGGGCCGCACTACGACATCCCGTACTCGGGCGACCGCGCGACCGGGCTCGGCAAGGCGCTGAAGCTGATGGCGCGGCCGGTGCGCGCGGAGATCCCGATCTACCTCGCGTCGATCGGCCCGAAGGCAGTCGAGGCGGCGTTCGACCTCGCCGACGGGTGGCTGCCGATCTTCTGGTCGCCCGAGCGCGCGGGCGACGTGTTCCCGCTCGACCGCGCGCGCGACGGGTTCGACATCGCGCCGGCGGTGCCGGCGGTCGTGACGGACGACGTCGAGTCGGGCCGCGACGCGCTCAAGCAGTACTACTCGTTCTACGTCGGCGGCATGGGCGCGCGCGGCCAGAACTTCTACAACGACCTGATGACGCGCTACGGCTACGAGGCCGAGGCGCGCGCGATCCAGGACGCGTTTCTCGACCACCGCCAGCGCGACGCAGCAGCCCTCGTCCCGGACGCGTTCGTCGACGAGGTCGCGCTCGTCGGCCCGCCGGACCGGATCCGCGACCGCCTGGCGGCGTGGCGCGAGTCAGGGGCGACGACGCTGCTCGTCTCGACGCGCGACCTCGGGACGCTGCGGGCGCTCGCCGAGGTCGCGCTCTAGCCCGTCCGCGCCGCCCAGCCCTCGATCTCGATCCGCATCTCGGGCCAGACGAGGGCCGGGACGACGACGAGCATCGACGCGGGGCGGGCGTCGCCGAGGAAGCGCGCCCGGACGGCGGCGTGCGTCGCGATGTCGTCGGCGCTCGTGAGGTACTGCGTGATCTTCACGAGGTCGCCCACGGAGAACCCGGCGCGCTCCAGCACCGCGCAGACGTTCGTCCAGGCGAGCACCGCCTGCTCCTCGAAGTCCTCCGGGATCGTCCCGTCCTCGCGCATGCCCGGCGTGCCGGAGAGCGCGAGCCACCGCGAGCCGGCGCCCGCCTCGACGGCGTCGCTGTACTTCCCGATCTGCGCGGCGATGCCGATGTCGTGCGGCGTGTTCACAGGCCGATCGCCTCCGCCGCCGTCTCCGCGAGATAGGGCACGCCGAGCTCGAACCGCGCGGCGCGCGTGTCCTCGGCGGCGAGCTCGCCGCGCACGTACCGGCCGTAGATCGCCTCGCAGAACACCGCGGCCTTCCAGAGCGCGAGCGCCTCGAACCACGCCAGCGGCTCCACGTCGCGGCCGCTGCGCGACGCGTACCGCTCGACGAGCTCCGCCTTCGACGGGAAGCCCGGCTGCGCCGTGACGGGCGAGGTGCCGAGCGGGTTCGGCGGGCCGGCCGGCTCGGCGTACGTCGCGAGCAGGTAGCCGACGTCGGCGCGCGGGTCTCCGATCGCGCCCATCTCCCAGTCGAGCACCGCGACGACGCGCGACGGCTCGTCGACGGCGACCATCGTGTTCCCGAGGCGGTAGTCGCCGTGCACGACCGTCGGCGGCAGCGGGTCGGGCACGTGCGCAGCGAGCCAGTCGCCCACCTCGACGACGCGCGGCAGGTCGCGCGTCTTGTTGATCTCCCACAGCTGCGCGAAGCGGCGAACCTGCCGCTCGTTGTAGCTGCCCGGCCGCGCGAACGCCGCGAGCGCGGGATGCGACACGTCGGCCGCGTGGATCTCGACGAGCGCGTCGACGAGCTCGTGGCCGAGCGCGCGCCGCGTCTCCTCCGGCTCGAGCCCAGCCGGCAGCGCCTCCGTGACGACGAGCCCGTCGAGCCACTCCATCACGTAGAACGGGACGCCGAGCACCGAGTCGTCGTCGCACACGGCGACGATCGTCGGCAGCCGCGCGAACCCCGCCTCGCGGAGCGCGAGCTGCAGTCCGGCCTCTCGCACCATGTCGTGCGCCGACGGCGGGAGCGGCGGGCGCGGCGGGCGGCGCAGCACGTAGCGCGACCCGTCCTCGCGCGCGAGCAGGAACGTGAAGTTCGAGCCGCCACCCTCGCCGATCCGCGTCACCTCGATCGACCCCGACCCGAGGCCCCGCTCGTCGAGGAACGCCTCGACGCGATCGAGGACGATCAGCGGGGGCTTCGTCGACGCCACGCTGCGATGCTACGCGCCGTGCGCAGACGGCTGTACCTCATGCGCCACGCCGAGGTGCGCTACGTCGGCGAGCGCGACATCGAGGCGGTGCGCCTCACCGAGCGCGGGCTCGAACAGGCCGCGGCCGCCCGGCGGGCGCTCGACGACGTCGCGTTCGACCTCGTCCTGACGAGCGGGCTGCCGCGCACGGTCGAGACGGCCGAGGTCGTCGCGCCCGAGACAGAGCCCGAGCGGTGGCCCGACTTCCAGGAGTGGCGCGCGGGACGGCTCTCGGAGATCCCTCGCGACGAGCTCGAGCAGGCATTCGTGGGCGGCCTGAAGACCCAGGACGAGGAGTCGCGGTTCCTCGGCGGCGAGTCGCTGCGCGAGGCGCTCGACCGCGTGCACGGCGGCGTGGAGCGGCTGCTCGCGCGCGAGTGGGACACGGCGCTGGCGATCCTCCACGGCGCGGTCAACCGCATGATCCTCTCCTACGGCCTGACCGGCGGCGGGCGCACGTACTACGGCACGTTCGAGCAGGCGCCGGCGTGCATCAACGTGATCGACGTCGGCGAGAGCGAGTGGATCGTGCGCACCGTCAACTACATCCCCTACGAGCCGCTGCACCCTGCGCGGACGACGACGATGGAGGAGTACTGGGCCGACCTGAAGGGCTGGCTCGACGAGCGCACGAGCTGAACTGTCCGGACGCGGGCAGAGCCCGCGCCCGGACAGCGTGGTCGGTCGTCAGTCGGTTCCGTAGCGCCGGTCGCCCGGCTCACGGTACGCCGTGCCGCCGGGGCCGTAGTACGAGCCGACGTCGGTCCGGTAGTCGTCGTCGCGATACCGGTCCTCGTCGAACTCCGGCGCGTTCTTGATCTCGTCCTTCGTGCGGTTCACGAACACCTGCTTCGCGTCGGGATCGACGTCGTCGATCACGCCTGCGGGCAGCAGCACCTTCTTGCCGAAGATCCACGGCCCCGTGTCGACGACCACGTACCCGGCGCCGACGTCGTTCGTTGCCTCGTCGATCTTGCCGATCGAACCGTCAATCGCCTCGACCTCGAAGCCGGACAGATCGCCCTGCGTCCACGTGCTCTCCTTGTAGCTCCAGATGTCTACCGTCGCCATGCCTGACCCCTCCTTTGGTGGACACCTTCTTGTCGTCGCAGAGCACGTCGGCGAAACCTCACGCCGCGCTGACGGCGGCGACGCCTGCGAGCGCGATCGCAACACCGGCCTGCTGCGTGCGCGTGAGCCGCTCGCCGAGCAGGACGTGCGCCAGCAGCACCGTCACGACGGGGTAGAGCGATCCGAGCACCGCGACGATCGCGAGCAGGCCCTTCGTGCTCGCGAGCGCAAAGAGCGCGTTCGCGGTCACGTCGGCGATGCCGACGCCCGCGACCGCGAGGAGCGACGAGCGCGGCACGCGCAGCGGCGCGCGCAGCGCGAGTGCGAGCACGATGAGCAGCGAGAGCGACCCGACCCGCGCGCCGACGAGGGTCGAGAGCGCGTCGCCCTCCTGCGAGCCGAGACCTAGGAAGTACACGAAGAGGCCGAGCGCGCCCGCGGCGACGAGCGCGAGCACGATCGCGCGTGCACGGTCCGGCGACTCCGCGCGTCGCTCCTCGACCGACGCGAGCACCGCGCCGGCGAGCGCCGCGACCGCGCCGGCGAGCGCGATCGCCGACGGCCGCTCGCCGGTGAGGAGCGCGATCGCGAACGGGACGACCGCGCCGCACGCGGCGAGCGGCGAGACGATCGACATCGTCCCGAGCGACAGCGCGCGGTAGAACGACGCGAGCCCGACGCCGCCGCCGAGGCCGGCGAGCAGGCCGAGCGCGAACGACTCGCCGCCCAGGTCGCCGCGAAACGCGAGCGCGACGAGCAGCACGACGAACCCCGCTGCCTGCGACAGGACCGTGACGGCGAACGTCGGTAGCCGCTTCGTCAGCGACCCGCCCGCGAAGTCGGCGACGCCCCAGACGACCGAGGAGGCGAGTGCGAGGACGAGCGCTACGGCGCTCAGGTCAGTTCAGACGTTCGACGATCATGGCCATGCCCTGGCCGCCGCCGACGCACATCGTTTCGAGGCCGATCGTCTTGTCGAGGGTCTCGAGGTCGTTGAGGAGCGTGTTCATGATCCGCGCGCCCGTCATGCCGTACGGGTGGCCGAGTGCGATCGCGCCGCCGTGCGGGTTCAGCTTCTCGCCGAACGGGTCGACGCCGACCTCGCGGCAGACGGGGAGCACCTGCGCGGCGAACGCCTCGTTCAGCTCCATCACGTCGACGTCGTCGATCGTCATGCCCGCCTGCGCGAGCACGCGCCGGATCGCCTCGATCGGACCGACGCCCATGATCTCCGGCTCGACGCCCGACACCGCCGACGCGATGATCCGCGCCCGCGGCTTGATCCCGAGCTCGCTCGCGCGCGTCGCGGACATGACGACGACTGCGGCGGCGCCGTCGTTCAGCGGGCACGAGTTGCCGGCCGTGACCTTGCCGCCGGGCTTGAAGGCCGGGTCGAGCGACGCGAGCTTCTCGAGCGTCGACGACGCGCGCGGGCCGTCGTCCTTCGCGACGCCCTCCCACGGCGTGATCTCGCGGTCGGAGAACCCGTTCTCCTGCGCGGCGACCGCGCGCTCCTGCGAGCGCTGCGCGAAGCGGTCCATGTCCTCGCGCGAGACGTCCCAGCGCTCGGCGACGTTCTCGGCCGTGAGCCCCATCGGGATGTAGACGTTCGCGATCGGCGCGTCGTCGCCGAACAGCGCGGGGTGGAGCTCCTCCTCCGACTTCGGATAGCCGTTCACCTGCGTGATCGACTCGACGCCGGCCGCGACGAACGCGTCGCCCTCGTCGGCGCGCACGGCGTGGAACGCCATGCGGATCGTCTGCAGGCTCGAGGCGCAGAAGCGGTTGACCGTGGTGCCGGGCACCGTCTCGGGCAGTCCTGCGAGCAGCGCCGCGCGGCGGCCGAGGTTCATGCCCTGCCGCTCCTGCGGGAAGCCGCAGCCGACCATCACGTCGACGATCTCCTCGCGCGGCAGCTCGGGCACCTTGTCGAGGGCCGCCTGGATCGCGAACGCGCACAGGTCGTCGGGCCGCGCGTCGACGAGCGAGCCTTTCGCCGCACGGCCGATCGGCGTGCGCGCCGCGGAGACGATGACTGCTTCCGCCATTGCGTCCAGCATAGAGTCCGCACCGTGACCGGCGCCTCCGGAGGGCACAACCTTGCGCGGCTTGCCGAGACGGCGTTCGAGCGGCACGGCGACCGCGAGTCGCTCTTCTTCGAGGGCGTGTGGCACCGGTCCGGCGACCTGCACGAGTGCGCCGCGCGCATCGCCGGCGGGCTCCGGGCGCTCGGTGTCGAGCCGGGCGACCGCGTGGTCGTGCTGATGGAGAACCAGCCCGACGTCGGCGTTGTCTACCAGGCGATTTGGCGCGTAGGCGCGGTCGTGACGCCCGTGATCTTCCTGCTGCCGCCGGAGGAACTCGGCCGCATCGTCGTCGACGCCGAGCCGCGCGTGATCGTCACTTCCGACACGTTCAGGGACAACGTCGAGGCGGCAGCGCCGGGCGTGCGCGTCGTCGTGCCGGACGAGCTGGCGGCCGCCGACACGTCGCCGATCGTCGACCGCGGCGACGACGAGCTCGCGGCGCTCATCTACACGGGCGGCACGACCGGTCGCGCGAAGGGCGTGATGCTCTCGCACCGCAACCTCTGGGAGGCCGGCCGCGCGGGGGAGACGACGGGCTACGTGCCGGGCGTGAACCGCTCGCTCACGTCGCTGCCGCTCTCGCACGCATACGGGCTCCTCGTCCTCGTCGTCGGCCTGCACGCGCAGGAGCCGGGCACGGCCGTGCTCATGCGCTGGTTCACGCCGGACGCGTGGCTCGCGCTCGCGCAGGAGCACCGCGTGCACATCTCGGCCGTCGTGCCGTCGATGTTGCAGCTACTCGTCCGCGAGCCGCTCGAGGACTACGACCTCTCGTCGCTGCGCTACGTCGTGAGCGGCGCGGCGCCGCTGCCCCCCGAGGTGGCCGAGGCGTTCACGCGGCGCGTGCCGTCCGTGCAGATCCGCGAGGGCTACGGCCTCAGCGAGAGCTCGGCGATCGTCTCGGGCAACCCGCCCGGCCGCATCCGGCCCGGCTCGGTCGGCGTGCCGCTCGACGGCGTGGAGGTGCGCATCGACGGCCCCGACGACGCCGGCGTCGGCGAGATCCTCGTGCGCTCGCCGAGCGTGATGCAGGGCTACTGGCGCGCGCCCGACCTGACGGCCGAGACCGTCCGCGACGGCTGGCTGCACACGGGCGACCTCGGCCGGCTCGACGAGGACGGCTACCTCTACGTCGTCGACCGCACGAAGGACCTGATCATCCGCGGCGGCTTCAACGTCTTCCCGCGCGACGTCGAGGAGGCGCTGCTCGAGCACCCGGGCGTCGCCTCCGCGGCGGTCGTCGGCCGCCGCGACGAGGTGCACGGCGAGGAGGTCGTCGCGTTCGTGACCGGCGACGTCGAGGCCGACGAGGTCGTCGCGTTCGCGAAGCAGCGGATCGGCGGCTACAAGTACCCGCGCGAGATCCACGTGCTCGACGCGCTGCCGCTCACGCCGATCGGCAAGGTGGATCGCAAGGCGCTGCGCGCGCAGCTCTAGAACGAACGAGGGCCGGCGTGTGCCGGCCCTCGCGCAGTTCGCTACGGCTTGCGGCTAGACGCCGCGTCCGTTGATGAGGTTGCCGAATTCGGTCCAGACGCCGTTGTTGAAGCGGATCAGTTTGACTTGTGAGATGGGGAAGGGGTCGTTGGCGCTGGTGGTGACTTTGACGCCGGGGATGGTGAAGGGGTTGGTCC
>JBKPLI010000230.1:0-2480 GCA_046731555.1 Actinomycetota bacterium
GCCGACGCGGTGCTCGAGCCCGAGCCCGGCGGCCGGTTCGCGCTGCGCTGGAGCGCCGACGAGCAAGCGACGGGCGAGGTGCGCGCGTGGAAGCCGCCGCACCTGCTCGAGCTGACGTGGGTCGAGGCGAGCGGCGCCTCCGTCGTGCACGTCGAGATCGCCGCGGACGGCGACGGCGCGCTGCTCGTGCTCGAGCACCGCGATGTCTCCGCCGAGAGCGCGGGCGGTCTCGGCGCCGGCTGGCACGCGCACCTCGCCGCGCTCGCGGAGCTGCTCGCCGGAGGCGACGCGATCGCCGACCGCTGGCGGCCGCGCTTCGACGAGCTGCATCCGCGTTACCGCGAGCTCGTGGAGGCGACGTGACGCACGACCCGTACACGCTGCCGCCGAACCTGCCGGTGCCCGAGGACGACGGGGCCGCTGCGCACCTCGACGGCCTGGCGCTGCCGTCGCTCACGCTCGACTCGACGCAGGGGCCCGTCGACCTCGCGGAGCTCGCCGCCGAACGCGCGGTGCTGTACGTCTACCCGCGCACCGGCAAACCGGGCGTCGCGTCGCTGCCGGGCTGGGACGAGTTCCCCGGCGCGCGCGGCTGCACGCCGCAGTCCTGCGCGTTCCGGGACCACGCTGCGGAACTCGCCGACCTCGGTGCACGCGTCGCCGGCCTCTCGTCGCAGACGCTCGAGGACCAGGTCGAGTTCGCCGAGCGCACGCACATCCCGTACCCGGTGCTCGCCGACCCGGAGTTCCGGCTGCGCGATGCGCTCGGCCTGCCGACGTTCGAGCTCGCAGGAAAGACGTTCTACAAGCGACTCGCACTCGTCGCCGAACGCGGCCGGATCGTGAAGGTCTTCTATCCCGTGTTCCCGCCGGACCGCAACGCGGCCGACGTCGTCGACTGGCTGAGGAGGAAGCGATGACCACGAAGATCGTTCCGTACCTGTTGTACGCCGACTGCGCCGCGGCGCTCGACTGGCTCGCGCGCGCGTTCGGCTTCGAAGAGACGCTGCGCTACACGGGCGAGGGCGGCTACGTGAACCACGCCGAGATGCGCTTCGGCGACGCGATCTTCTACATGGGCGACCCCGGCGACGACTACCGGAACCCGAAGGAGCTCGGCGCCGAGACGGTCGGCATCCACGTCGAGATGGACGACGACGTCGACGCGCACTTCGAGCGCGCGAAGGCGGCCGGCGCCGAGATCCGCGAGGGCCCGACCGACCAGGAGTACGGGCACCGCCGCTACACGGCGCGCGACCCCGAGGGACACATCTGGTTCTTCGCGCAGGTGACGGCCGAGGTGGCGCCCGAGGACTGGGGCGCGCAGGTCGCGTCCTAGAGAAGCCGGAGCGCGGCGGTCACGGCCGCGGCGACGGCGAGCGCGAGCACGAGCGACCGGCGCACGAGGAAGACGGCCACGGCCGCCGCGACGCCGGCGGCGCGCGCGTCGACGTGCGGCTCGCCGCGCGCCGTCAGTACCTGGATCGCCACGAGCGCAGCGAGGAGCGGCACGATCGTCCCGTCGAGTCGCCGCTCGACGCCCGGCGGGAGCGCGCGTCCCGCGAGCAGCAGGGGCGCCGCGATCCGGAGTGCGATGCAGACCGCCGCGACGGCAGCGATCGTCGCCCAGGTCACGCCGGCCTCACGACGAGCGCGGCCGCGAGCACGACGAGCAGCGGCACGCCGGCGGGCGTGAACGGCGCAACCGTAAGCGCGAGGGCGGCACCTGCCCCGGCTGCCGCGGCGTCGCCGCGCGACCGCAACCGCTCGAGCATGAGGCAAAGGAAGAAGGCCGGCAACGCAGCGTCGAGGCCGAGCGCGCTCGTGTCGTCCAGCACGCGGCCGAAGGCGGCACCGGCCGCGGTGCCCGTCGTCCACGTGAGGAACGAGACGAGGCCCGCGCCGATGAGGATGGCTCGGTTCGGCCGCCCGCCGCGCAGCGAGAGCGCCCACGACGCGTCGGTGAGCATCTGCGCCTCGGCGACGCGCCGGAACGGGTTGCGCGAGAGCGCCCCCGCGACCGACGCGCCGTAGACGAGGTAGCGGGCGTTCAGCGCCGTCACCGCGGCGAGGATCGCGAGCAGGCTGCCGTGGTCGCCGAGCACCGTCAGCGACGCGAACTGGGCGCTCCCCGAGAAGGCCGTCGCGGACATGACGGTCGCCTGCACGGCCCCGACGCCGAGGCCGACGGCGACCACCCCGAACGCGACGCCGTCGAGGAAGTCCGCCGCGACGAACGGCGCGGCGCGCCGGGCGCCGTCGATGACCGTCGGTTCGTCCGTTACCGTCTTCACCACCTGGAATGGTAACCGCTTAGTTACCGTCGAAACACGCTAAAGCGGTAACATCAACACCATGCCGCAGTTCCCGAAGCTGCACGGCGGCGCCCCCGCCCTGAACTTCGTCGACACCGTCGACCCGCGGATCGGCGACGACGTCGAGGACTTCCTGCCCGCGCCGGCGAGCCTCGCGGCGTGGGC
>JBKPLI010000231.1:0-4734 GCA_046731555.1 Actinomycetota bacterium
CAACCGCGCCGAGCAGCGCGCCGGCCGCGCCGAGCGCCGCCCCCGCGAGCACGAGCCCGACCGCGAGCAGCGGCAGGCGCGACCACGGCTCGCCGCCGGTCACGTCGCCGACGGTGATCACGATTCCGAACGCGAGCGCGACGGCGAGGCCGACGGCGAGCGCGGTGCCGGCGGCGAGCGCGATCTTCGCGAGCACGAGCCGCCCCGATGTCACGAGCCCGCGCGCGAGCCGCGCGAGCACGTTCTCGTCGCGCTCGGCAGCGAGCGTCGCGGCCGCGAGCACGAGGCAGAGGAACGTCAGCGTCAACGCGAGCGCGTAGCCCTGCACCTGCGCCGACAGCGTCGCCGAGCGGCCGCGCTGCGAGAGCTCGCGCAGCTCGATCGGCGCGGCCGTCGCGCGCAGCGCATCGCCCGTCTGCGCGAGCGCGAGCGTGGCGTCGTGCACGAAGTTGCGGATGCGGTCGAGCCGTTCGTTGCGCGGCAGCGCATCGAGCTCGCGCTGCGTCGCCTCGAGCCCGAGCACGTCGAACTTCTGCCCGAGGAACGATCCCTTCCCACCGTGCAGCAGGAGGCGTACGTACTCCAGGTTCGCGTCGATGTACGCACGCTGCAGCTGCCGGTTGAGCGCGTACACGAGCGCCTGCACCTGCTGCCGCACGCGCGCGGAGGTGCCGCCGCGCGTGATCGCGAGCTCGAGCTGCGGGCTTCGCACCATCCCGCGCAGCGTCGCCACGAAGCCAGGCGGCACGGTGACGACGGCGACCACACGCCCGTCCGCGAGCTCGCGGTTCGCCTCGTCCTCGTCGAGCCGGACAAGGCGCACGTTCTTCGCCACCTCGTCGATCGTGTGCGAGACGTCGAAGCTGCGGTTGCCGACGACGATGCGCGGCGGCAGGTCGTCGCGGTCGACGAGCGCGACGCGCGGCTTCGAGCTCGCATAGCCGACGACGAGGCCGACGAGGGTCGCGATCACGAGCGGGTACGCGAGCAGCGCGCCGAGCAGCAGCGGCGTGCGCAGGAGCGTGCGCACGTCTTTCACGAGGATGCGCGTCATGCGAGCCGCCCGTCGACGAGCTCGAGCACGCGGTCGGCGTGCGACTCGAGCTCCTCGTGGTGGTGCGTCGCGACGAGCACGGCGCCGCCGTCGTCGCGCAGGTGCGCTGCGAGCTCCCACAGCCGCTTGCGCTGCGCCGGGTCGAGTGACGCGGTCGGCTCGTCGAGCAGCAGCACGCGCGGGCTGCCGAGCAGGCCGATCGCGACGTCGAGCCGCTGCCGGTTGCCGACGGAGAGCGTCGCCGCGCGCTCGTCGCCCGGCAGGTCGAACGCCGCGAGCAGCTCGTCGACCTGCGCGTCCGGGGCGTGCTCGAGCGCTGCGAAGAGCTCGAGGTTCTCGCGCGCGGTGAGCCGCGCGTAGTGCGACGTGCGCTGGGGGACCCAGCCCGTGCGGACGTGGCGCTCGACGGTGCCCGCGCTCGGCGGCAGCGCGCCCGCGAGGATCGCGAGCAGCGTCGACTTCCCCGCGCCGTTCGGGCCGACGAGCGCCGTCAGCTCGCCCTCGTGCACGTCGAGGTCCGTCGGCTGCAACGCGACGCGCCGCCCGAACGAGCGCGCGATGCCGCGCGCCTCCAGGAGACTCAACGCTCGACGGCCTTCGGTGGCTCGACGACCTCGATGTCGACCGGCACGGGGCCGCTGCCCTCCCACGGCTCGAACTGCAGGCGCTCGCCGAAGAACTCCCACGTCGCGCGCCCCGCGGCCAGCAGCGGCAGGGCCATCAGCGCGCCGGCGAAGCCGTAGATCTCCGTGCCTGCGAGCAGACCGAAGATGACGAGCAGCGGGTGGAGGCGCAACGCGTTGCCCATCACGTTCGGCACGACGATGTGCCCCTCGATCTGGTGGATCGCGAGGAACAGGAGCGCGACCCACAGCGCCGACACCGGGTGCACGACGAGCGCGTAGATGAACGGCGGGATCGCGCCGAGCCACGGGCCGACGTACGGGATCACCTCCGTCAACGCGACCCACGCGCCGAACACGAGCGCGTACTTCTCGCCGCCGGGGAGCCAGCCGAAGAAGCCGAGCAGGTAGATGCCGATGCCCGCGCTCGTGCCGATGATCAGCGAGAGCAGCGCCTGCCCGCGCACGTACGACACGAGCGAGCGCTCGACGCGCATGAGCAGCGGCTCGCCGCCGTGCGGCGGGAAGCGTCGGTCCAGGAAGCGTCCGAAGCGCGGCATGTCGAGCAGCATGTAGATCGAGATCACGAGCAGCAGGATCGTCGCGAACAGCCCCTTGCCCACCGACACCGCGGCGCCTTCGGCGAAGTCGACAACGCGCTTCGTGTAACGCCCGACGTCGCGCTCGCGCACGCGCTGCACGAGCTCGTGCCCGCGCACGTCTACCCTCAGCGACTTGAGCCGGTGCGTGTCGAGCCAGCGCTGCAGCCGGTCGACGTCGCGATCGGCCGACGTCTCGCGGGTCTGTCCGTTCCGGTCGGTGAAATAGTCGTTGAACCTGTTCGCCGCCGTCTTCGTCTGGTCGACGACGACGGTCGCGAGCGCGAAGATGGCGATCACCAGCACCGCCGCGAAGCTCAGGTACACGAACGCGACCGACACGCCGCGTGGAATGCGCAGCCGCTCGAGCTGGCGCACGAGCGGGTCGAGCAGCAGCGCGATCACGCCCGCGACGAGGAACAGGAACACGACGTGACCCGCCGCGAGCGCGACCACCCACGTCAGGAACAGCAACACGGGAAGGCCGATCAGCTGGATCCAGCGGGGGATCTGGATCCGCGGCGGCAGACCGGCCGGCGCGCTCATGCGACCGATCGTACCGCTGTCGTTCGGGCGCTCAGACCCCCCGCGTGGGAGTGGTCGATCTTCGAGGACGGAGCGCTCGCGCTCGACCGTCACGATCTCCGGTCCGAACCCGAGGCGGGATCGGGCGGCGAGGTGTCACGAGGTGGGCGATTGCACGGCCCTGGGCCGTTCGCTACGGTGCGCGCGATGTCGCCGCCCCCGCGTCAAGGGCGTTCCGGGCGTCGATCCCGTCCGAACGCCGAACGGGAGCGTCGGCGCCGGAGGCTTGCAATCCTGCTCGTGGCCGCCCTCGTGGCGATCCCCGCGCTCCTCGCGACCGCGTTCGGCGGCGGCGATCATCCGTCCGGAGCGACGCGCGCGCCCGCGAGCGCCTCGCGTCTCCTGCCAGCCGGACCGCCGCAGCCTGAGGCGATCGCCCGCTACGGGACGCTCAGCCTGCAGATCCCGGTGAGCCGCAGCCGCGTCACGGCGATCGGCTACCACGCGGGCACGGAGGGCGCGCTCGCGCTCAAGCCTGTCGGCTCGCAGGCGAACGAAGGGCTGCTCCGGCGCCTCGTCCACAAGGTCGTCGGCGGCGGCGGCTCGGGCCCGCGCTGGTACCAGCTCCCGGGCGGCACCGGCCCTGCGACGTCGGCCCTCGCAGTCGGCGCGCCCGCCGGGACCGAGGCGTACTCGCCGGTGAACGGCACGGTCGTCGGCATCAGCGACGTCGTGCTGAACGGCCGCCGCTTCGGTTCGCGCATCGACATCGAGCCCGTCGGCGCGCCGTCGATCGTCGTCTCCGCGTCGCACCTGCGCATCGATCCGGCGCTCGCGGTCGGCGACCCGGTGACGGCGTCGGGGTCGAAGCTCGGACAGGTGCTCGACTTCTCGCGCGCGGAGCGCCAGGGACTCGCGCGCTACACGAACGACGCGGGCAACCACGTGCTCGTCGAAGTGCATCCCGCGGCGACGCTCGCAGTCCAGTAGCTCTGCGCATCCTCCTCGTCGCGGACGTGTTCGGAGCGCCCGGCCGGCGGGCGGTCGAGTCGCGGCTCGGCGAGCTGCGCGACGAGCTGCGCGTCGACTTCTGCGTCGTGAACGGCGAGAACGCTGCCGACGGGCGCGGCATCACCGCGAAGATCGCGGAGCGGCTGCTCGCATCCGGCGCGGACGTCGTCACGCTCGGGAACTGGGCGTGGGGCCAGCGCGGCTTCGCGCCGTACCTGTCGGGGACGGACCGCGTGCTGCGGCCCGCGAACATGTCGTCGCACTCACCCGGCCGCGGCCTCGCGGTGCACGACGGCGTCGCCACCATCAGCCTCCTGGGTTCCTACGGGCTCATGCCGTCGGAGAACCCGTTCCTCGCGGCCGACCGGCTCGTGGAGGAGGCACGCCGCGAGACGCCGGTCGTGCTCGTCGACTTCCACGCGGAGGCGACGAGCGAGAAGGTCGCGCTCGCGCGCTATCTCGACGGCCGCGCGACCGCGGTGCTCGGCACGCACACGCACGTGCAGACGAACGACGCGCGCGTGCTCGCGGGGGGCACGGCGGCGATCACCGACGCGGGCATGACGGGACCGCACGACTCCGTCATCGGGAGCGTCGACGAAGGCGCGATCAGGCGCTTCGTCACCGGCATGCCGACCCGCCTCGAGCCGGCGACCGGCGACGTCCGGATCGAGGGCGCCCTCGTCGAATGCGGCGCCGACGGCCGCGCCACGAGCTGCGAGGCCGTCCGCATCGCGGTCAACGGCTAGCGAATGTCCGCGAGCACCTCCGCCGCGGCGTCCCCGCCCGTCTGCACCGCACCGTTCAGGTAGCCCTGGAAGTCCTGCGAGGTGTGCTCGCCGCAGAAGTGGCAGTTCCCGCTCCGCTCGGCCTCCGCGCTCGCGAACCTCGTGTACTGGCCGACCTTGAAGTACGCGTACGA
>JBKPLI010000232.1:0-17264 GCA_046731555.1 Actinomycetota bacterium
GGCGACGAGCGCGCGCGTGAGGCGGCCCGAGCCGCCGGCGACGCACGGATAGCCCACCTCCTGGCCGAGCGCCGAGAGGAGGAAGCCGTAGAAGCCGCCGAGCGCCGTCTCGGGCGTGAGGTCGGCGTGCAGCGCGTTCCCCGCGAGCAGCCGGGCGGCGCCGGGCCCGCGGAAGTGCTCGTCCGCGAAGCGGCGGACGGGGAGGAGAGCGAGCCGCGCGAGACGTAGGAGCCCGCGCGGGCCGAGCCGGGTCGTCAGCTCGGCGCCGGCGAGCACGGGCGGGAACGGTGTGACCATCGCGCGGAGCACCGGGTCGCGGACGCTCGCCCACGTGTGCATGAGCGCGCGCCAGGCATCACCGTCGCCGGCGGCGAACGAGTCGAGCGACGCGGCCGTCTCGTCGAGGTCGCGCGAGAGGACGGCGCAGCTCCCGTCGCGCGCCGGGTGCGCGAGCGCGAGCGGCCCGTGCCGCCACTCGAGCCCCCAGCGCTCGAGGTCGAGCGCGCGGAACGCGGGCGACGCGGCCGCGAGCGGATAGAACGCGCTGAACCGATCGCTCGTGAACCCGGGCTCGACGAGCTCGCCAGACCGCACCGCGCCGCCGGGCTCGTCGGCCGCCTCGACGACGACGACGCTCCAGCCCGCGTCGGCGAGCACGTTCGCCGCCACGAGCCCGTTCGGCCCGGCCCCGATCACGACCGCGTCCGCCATCGAGCGCCACTGTGAACGAACCTCGTCCCGGACGAGGTTCCTCAACAAACGCTCAACATCGCGCGGCCGCCGGGCGAGGCGCGGACGCGCGCAATTCGCGTCACAAACCGGCAGCCGATCCGCATCGTTGACGCGAAAGCGGTGTCACGATCTTCGGTATGCTGCCAGCGGTGGACCCGCAACGTCCGACGTTCAGCCTCGCCGGCGCCGGATCGGTCCTCATCGGATTCACGGGCGCGTGCATGGTGCTGGGCGCGCTCGTCGGCTGGGCCCTCGGCGACTGGGCCGTCGGCCTCGCAGTCGGTGTCGTCGTCGGTATCCCCGTAGGAGTCGGCATGGTGGTCGTGCGGTACAGAAAGGCGATCTAGACGGTGCCCACGACGCTCACCCAGCCGCGTCCCCTGCCGCAGCGCACGATGCCGCTCGCTGCGGCCGCGGTCGTCGTCGCGCTCGCGCTGCCCGTGTTCCTCGTCGCCGGCTGGCGCGTCCAGGGCTGGGCGCTCGGCGCCGTCCTCTGGGCGGGCTCGCAGACGCTGGGATGGGTACTGACGCGCCTCCGCACGGGCACGGGTAATCTCGCCGCCGCTGGCGTGGTGGCTTTCGGAATGATGTTTCGCGCGGTCGCCGTGATGATCGTGGTGTTCGTCGTCGCGGTGTCCGACCCATGGCTCGGTGTCGCCGCGGCCGGTGTCTACGCGGCCGGATACACCACCGAGCTCGTGCTCTCGCTCGTCTCCTACTTCGGAGCGCGGCCGCTGTGAAGCGCGCGCTCCTCGCCCTGACCACGGTTGCGCTGCTCCTGCCCGCGAACGCGTTCGCGAAGGGCGAGTTCCACCCCGACGAGGAGTTCGAGCTCCACACCTGGGGCCCGGAGCTGAAGATCGGCCCGATCGACCTCTCGATCAACAAGGCCGTCGTCTACCTGCTCCTCGGCACCCTCATCACGTGCCTGCTCGGGATCGTGCTGATGCGCCTTCGGATCGGCGTCGACCCGACGCGCCGGCAGACGGCCGGCGAGCTGATCTACGACATCGCGCAGACGCAGGTCGCCGAGCAGGGGCTCCCGTCGAAGGCGATCCACCTGTGGTTCCCGTACGTCGCGAGCCTGATGCTCTTCATCTGGGTGATCAACATGCTCGGGTTCATCCCGCTGCCGCTCACGGGCGAGAAGTGGCACGGGATTCCGGTGTGGGGCATCTACGCGGCGACGTCGTCGATCTCGGTCACGCTCGCGCTCGCGCTGATGACGTTCGTGTTCACGCACATCGAGGGCATCCGGTACAACGGCGCGGTCAAGTACTTCAAGTCCTGGATCCCCGAGGTCCCGAAGCCGATCCTGCCTCTGATCGTCCCGCTCGAGATCCTCGGGCAGTTCATGCGCCTGATCAGCCTGTCCGTCCGTCTCTACGCGAACATGCTGGCCGGCCACATGCTGATCCTGACCTTCATCGGCCTGATCTTCGTGTTCGAGACGCTGTTCGCGATCCCGGTCCTGATCTTCGCCAGCGCCTTCTACCTCTTCGAGGTCGTGATCGTCGTCTCGATCCAGGCGTTCATCTTCGCCGCCCTGTCAGCCATCTACATCGGCTCGGCGATCGAGCCGGAGCACTAGGAGGTTCAATGCTGTTCACGCTGCTTGCTGCTACAGACGACGGCGTCGACGCCGGGAAGGCGATCGCCCTCGCGCTCGGTATCGGCCTCGGCTCGCTCGGCGCCGGCGTCGGCATCGGGAACATCTTCGGCTCGATGATCCAGTCGGTCGCCCGCCAGCCGGAGCTGCGCGGCGAGCTGCAGGGGATCATGTGGCTCGGGTTCGCCCTGACCGAGGCCGTCGTGTTCTACGGCCTGATCGGCGGCCTGCTCGGGTTCGTGCTCGTCTGATGCTCGTCGGGGCAAACGCACTCATCGAGGTCGTCCCCGGCCTCATGATCTGGACGATCGTCTGCTTCGCGATCGTCGTGTTCGTCCTGAAGCGCTACGCGTTCGGACCGGTGCAGGCGATGATCGACGAGCGGCGCAAGCGCATCCGCGACGCGATCAGCGAGGCCGACCGCGCGCGCGAGGAGGCGCGCAAGCTGCTCGAGGAGCACCGCGCGCTGATCGGACAGGCACGGACGGAGGCCGAGGAGATCCTCTCGGAGGCGCGCAAGATCGCCGATTCGCAGCGCGACCGCCTGCGCGAGGAGATCGAAGTCGACCGCCAGCGCCGCCTCGAGGAGACGCAGCGCCAGATCGACCAGGCGACCGCGGCCGCGCTCGGGGAGATCCGCCGCGAGGTCGCGAGCCTGTCGCTGCTCGCCGCCGAGAAGATCACGCGCAAGACGCTCACCGACTCGGACCAGAAGCGGCTCATCGACGAGGCGCTCTCCGAGATCGACTTCTCGCAGCTCGAGAGGAGCTCGTCGTAGCCGCCGCGCAGCGCATCTACGCGCGCGCGCTCTTCGAGGCCGCGAAGGAGCAGGGCCGGCTGGAGGCCGTGCACCAGGAGCTGGAGGACCTGCGCGTCGCCGTGCAGGAGGTCGAGGACCTGCGCGCGCTGCTCGACAATCCCGAGGTCGACTCGCGCGTGAAGGGCGAGGTGCTGCAGCAGGTGACCGAGGGCGGCGAAGAGCTCGTCACGAACTTCATGCGCCTGCTCGCGGAGAAGGGCCGCGCCGGCGAGATCCCGGAGATCGTCGCCGAGTTCGAGACGCTCGCCGCTGCCGAGCAGCAGGTACTCGACGTCGAGCTCACGACAGCGCAGGGCCTCTCGGACGAGGAGTTCGGCCACGTGGTCGGACGCATCGAGCAGGCATCGGGCCGCAAGGTGCAGGCCTCGCGCAAGGTCGACCCAGACTTGATCGGAGGCATCGTCCTCCAGGCCGGATCGATGAGGCTCGACGCGAGCGTGCGCGGCCGCCTCCAACGACTACGCCACGAACTCGCAACCGCAAGGAGCTGAGAGAAGAGTGAAGCTGCGCCCCGAAGAGATCACGTCGATCCTGCGTCAGCGGATCGAGCAGTTCGACGTCGAGACCGACCTTGCCGAGGTCGGCACCGTGCTCCAGGTCGGCGACGGCATCGCGCGCATCCACGGCCTCGAGAACTGCGTCGCGCTCGAGATGCTCGAGCTCGAGCACGGCGTCGTCGGGCTCGCGTTCAACCTCGAGGAGGACAACGTCGGCGCCGCGCTCTTCGGCGAGTGGCAGGAGGTCAAGGAGGGCGAGGTCGTGCGCCGCACCGGCAAGGTCGCGTCCGTGCCCGTCGGCGAGGGCCTGCTCGGCCGCGTCGTCGACCCGCTCGGCAACCCGCTCGACGGGCAGGGGCCGGTCGAGTCGTCCGAGACGCGCCCGCTCGAGTGGAAGGCGCCGGGCGTCATCGAGCGCCAGCCCGTGAAGGAGCCGCTGCAGACCGGCATCAAGGCGATCGACTCGATGACGAACATCGGCCGCGGCCAGCGCGAGCTGATCATCGGCGACCGCTCGACCGGCAAGACGGCGATCGTCGTCGACACGATCCTCAACCAGCACGACCAGGACGTGAAGTGCATCTACGTCGCGATCGGCCAGAAGGGCTCGACGGTCGCGCAGGTGTACGAGCGGCTGCGCGAAGCCGGCGCGATGTCGTACACGACGATCGTCACCGCGCCGGCCGCGGAGGCCGCGCCGATCAAGTGGATGGCGCCGTTCGCCGGCTGCGCGATGGGCGAGTACTTCCTCTACAAGGGGGAGCACGCGCTCGTCATCTACGACGACCTGACGAAGCAGGCGGACGCGTACCGGCAGCTGTCGCTCCTGCTCCGCCGCCCGCCGGGCCGCGAGGCGTTCCCAGGCGACGTCTTCTACCTGCACTCGCGGCTGCTCGAGCGCGCGTGCAAGCTGAACGACGAGCTCGGCGGCGGCTCGCTGACCGCGCTGCCGATCATCGAGACGCAGGCAGGCGACATCGCCGCCTACATCCCGACGAACGTGATCTCGATCACGGACGGGCAGATCTTCCTCCAGTCCGACCTGTTCTTCTCGGGCGTGCGCCCGGCCGTGAACGTCGGCACCTCGGTGTCCCGCGTCGGCTCGTCCGCGCAGACGAAGGCGATGAAGAAGGTCGCCGGCCGCCTGCGCCTCGACCTCGCGCAGTACCGCGAGCTGGAGGCGTTCGCGCAGTTCGGCTCGGAGCTCGACCAGGCGACTCAATCCGCTCTGAACCGCGGCGAGAAGATGGTCGCGACGCTCAACCAGCCGCAGTACCAGCCGTGGCCGATGGAGGAGCAGGTCGTCGCGCTCTACGCCGGCGTCAACGGGTACCTCGACGACATCCCGACGGACCAGGTGGCGCGGTTCCAGGAGGAGATGCGCGAGCACCTGCGCGCGGAGGGCTCGGTCCTCAAGGAGGTCCGCGAGACGGGCGACCTGCCGGACGAACTCGCCGAGCGGCTGAACAAGGAGATCGAGAAGTTCAAGCAGATGTTCAACGTCGAGGGCGAGCAGCAGGCGGCCTAGTTGGCGACGGTTCAAGAGCTCAAGCGGCGCGTCCGCTCGATCACGAACACGCGCAAGCTGACGCGGGCGATGGAGCTCGTCGCGTCGGCGCGCCTCCGCCGTGCGCAGCAGCGGATCGAGGCGATGCGCCCGTACGCCGACCGGATGATGGAGCTCATGTCCGGCACCGCACGCGCCGCGGGCAACGTGCGGCTGCCGCTCCTGCAACGGCGCGACAACGTGCAGACGGTCGCGATCGTCCCGGTCACGGGCGACCGCGGCCTCGCCGGCGCGTTCAACGCGCAGGTGCTCCGCCGCGCTCTCGCGCTCATGCGCGAGGCGCAGGCCGACGGGCAGGAGGTCCGCTTCTACTCCTCCGGCAAGAAGGCGCAGTCGACGCTCCGCTTCCGGCGGCTCCCGCTCGAGCACGCGTGGACCGGCTTCAGCGACCGGCCCGAGTACGCCGACGCGCAGGCGATCGCGCACGAGCTCGCCGAGGCGTACGTGAACGGCGACGTCGACCGCGTGCTCGTCGTGTACAACGCTTTCGTCTCGCCGCTCGTCCAGCGCGTCACGGTGAGCGAGGTGCTGCCGATCCCGGAGCACGTGCTGACGATCGAGGACGAGGAGCGCGAGCAGGACGCGATGGCCGGCGACTTCATCTACGAGCCCGAGCCCGAGCAGATCCTCGAGCGACTGCTGCCGGTCTACGTCGAGACGGAGCTCTACCGCGCCCTGCTCGAGTCGGCCGCGTCGGAGCAGGGGGCGCGTATGACCGCGATGCGGAACGCCTCGAAGGCGGCCGGCGAGCTCATCGACAACCTGACGCTCGCGATGAACCGCGCGCGCCAGGCGGAGATCACGCAGGAGATCCTCGAGGTCGTCGCGGGCGCGGACGCGCTCAGCGGCTAAGAGCGCGTGCAGCATGCACACGCTCCAGGTCAACGACGCAGACGGGCGTACGGGCAAAGCCCGCACGCCCTGAGGTCGGCGCCGACGAGCGGCGCCTTAGTGCAGCCTTAACGCGTTAGATCGCCGATCCTCATCACGTTTTCCGCCTGAGGTCACTACACTTCCGCGCGTGTCGCAGACCGAACGCGAATCCTTCGGCGCTGCCGGCGGCCTCGCCGCCCAGGAGCTCGTCGAGGCTGGGACCGAGCTCGGCGAAGTCGAGATCAAGGCCCGCGGCTACTGGGAGCAGGTCTGGCGCCGCTTCAGGCGCGACAAGGTCGCGATCGCCGGCGGCCTCTTCGTCATCCTCCTGATCCTCACCGCGATCTTCGGCGGCCCGATCGCCGCGACGATCCTCGGGCACGGCCCGAACGATCTGAACGGCAACGCCGTCGACTCGCGGCTCCTGCCGGTCGGGCCGTGGACGCACGTCACGAACGCGACGGGCGAGGGCACCTCGCTCTACGTCCTCGGCGCGAGCGACACGCTCGGCCGCGACGAGTTCCTGCGCCTGCTCTACGGCGCGCGCGTCTCGCTCGAGGTCGCGATCATGGCGACGTCGCTGTCGATGTTCATCGGCGTGCTGCTCGGCTCGATCGCCGGCTTCTACCGCGGCTGGGTCGACACGACGGTCTCGCGCGTCACCGAGATCACGATGGCGTTCCCGGCGCTGCTGTTCATCATCGCGCTGGCCTCGACGATCGGCTCACGGATCGACACCGTCGGCGAGTCGATCTTCGGGAAGGGCGTGATCACGCTCGTGCTCGTGTTCGCGCTCTTCGGCTGGTTCTACCCGGCGCGCATCATCCGAGCCGTGGTCCTCAGCCTGCGCGAGAAGGAGTTCATCGAGGCCGCGCGGATGGTCGGCTCGAGCGACTGGCGCATCATCCGCTCGCACGTCCTCCCGCATCTGATCGCGCCGATCATCGTCTACTCGACCCTCGCGGTCGCGAGCGTGATCCTCGGCGAGGCGGGCCTCTCGTTCCTCGGGATCGGGATCAAGCTGCCGACGCCGAGCTGGGGGAATCTCCTCGCGTCGGCGCCCGACTTCTACACCTCGCAGCCGTGGCTGATGGTCTGGCCCGGCCTCGCCGTCCTGTTGACGACGCTGTCGTTCAACCTCCTCGGCGACGGCCTGCGCGACGCGTTCGACCCGCGCTCCTCGCACTAGCCGCGGCCGAACGGCCGTCGTGCAGCGCCTCTGAACGGGCGTTTTCTCCTGCACAGCGCGCAAAATCGCAAAGCGGCATCAAAACGCGCTTGCACTTAACAGAGGACTAACTAAACTGCCGCCCGCCTCGTCCTAGCTGCCGAGGATGCGTTCTGCGCCTGAGCCGTCGGCACTCCGCGGCGGCTCAACCCGATGAAAGGAGCATGTCGTTGAGAAAGCTTTGGCTTTCGACCGTTGTGGTCGTCCTGGGCTCGCTCATGCTGTTTGCGGCGTCGGCCGTCGCGAAGAGCGGAGCACAGGGAGGGACGCTCAACGTCGACCTGCGGACGGACGTCGACTACACCGACCCGGCCCTCGACTACCTGTCGACCGGCTGGGAGCTCGAGTACTCGACGTGCCTGAAGCTCATGAACTACCCGGACGCCAACGGTCCGAAGGGTGCCCAGCTCACGCCGGAGGCGGCGACCGGGTTCCCGAAGGTGTCGAACGGCGGCAAGACCTATGACTTCAACGTCCAGGTCAACTTCACGAAGTTCTCGAACGGCCAGGGTGTCACGGCCGCGAACTTCAAGGCGGCGTTCGACCGCAATGCCGATCCGAAGATGCAGTCGCCGGCAACGGCGTTCATGGACGACATCGTCGGTGCCGACAAGACGCCGGTCTCGGGCGTCCGGGTCCGGGGGACCCACCTGATCATCAACCTGAAGAAGGCTGCGCCGGACTTCCTGGCCCGCGTCGCGATGCCGTTCTTCTGCGCGATCCCGACGAACCTCGCCCGTGATCCGAACGGCGTCGAGGAGCCCCCGATGGCGGGTCCGTACTACATCTCGGAGCGGACGCCGAACAAGTCGATCGTGCTCAAGCGGAACCCGAACTACAAGGGGAAGCGGCCGCACAACGTCAACCAGATCGTCTACACGGTCGGCAACTCGCTCGAGGCCATCCGCCTCCGCGTCGAGCAGGGCGAGACGGACTACGCCGCTGCCGGCATCCCGCCGGCGGCGTATGCAGAGGTGGCCCAGAAGTACGGCATCAACAAGGCCCAGTTCTGGGTCAAGCCGCAGCTGGGCGTGCAGTACTTCGCCTTCAACCACGAACGGCCGATCTTCAAGGACAACATCAAGCTGAAGAAGGCGATCAACTACGCGATCGACCGCCCGGCCGTCCTGCGGCAGAGCGGCTACCTCGCCGGTAAGCGGACCGACCAGATCCTGCCTCCGGGCATCGCCGGCTTCCGCGACGCCGCTCTGTACCCGCTGAAGGGGCCGGACCTGACCACGGCGAAGAAGTTCGCCCAGGGTGCGACCCGCGACGGGAAGATCGTGTACTACACCTGCAACTCGGGCTCCTGCCCGCTGCGGGCGCAGATCGTGCAGTTCAACCTCAAGCAGATCGGTCTCGACGTCGAGGTGAAGCAGTTCGCCCGCGCCGTCCAGATCGACAAGGAGGGCACGCGCGGCGAGCCCTTCGACATCACCGATGAGGGCTGGATCGCGGACTACGCCGATCCGTACGACTTCATCGACGTGCTGCTGAACGGCAAGAACCTCCAGCCGCAGCACAACAACAACATCGCGTACTTCAACGATCCGACGTACAACAAGAAGATGAACGCGGCAGCCCTGCTGAGCGGCGCGAAGCGCTTCTCGACCTACGGGCAGCTCGACATCGACATCATGAAGAACGCTGCGCCGTGGGCGCCGCGGAACAACTTCAACAGTCGCATCTTCGTGTCGAAGCGCGTCGGCTGCTTCACGTACAACGCGATCTACACGATGGACCTGGCGGCGGCCTGCATCAAGTAGGAAGCCCGCTAACGAACTGCGAAACGGGGCGTCCTAATGGGCGCCCCGTTTTGTTTCAGGTTCGTCACTTCTCAACCCCGTCTCAACACCCGACGCGCTAGAGTCACGGCCCCGTGTTCCGCTACCTGATCCGGCGACTCCTCTGGGCGGTTGTGCTCTTCATCGCCGTCACCGGGGTCACGTACGTGATCTTCTTCATCATCCCGGCGGACCCGGCCAGGCAGGTCTGCGGCCAGCGCGCCACGCCCGAGTGCATCGAGCGCGCGTCGCACTTCCTCGGCACCGATCGACCGGTCTGGTACCAGTACAAGCTCTTCATGGGCCGGCTGATGCCGATCGGCATCGACCCCCTCCGGTTCAAGACGCCAGACCTCGGCCGCTCGTTCACGAATCGTCAGAGCGTGAACCACGTGGTCGCGCAGGCCGCACCCGTCACCGCGTCCCTCGTGCTCGGCGGGGCGATCGTCTGGATGATGATCGCGCTGCCGATCGGAATCCTCTCGGCGCTTCGGCCGCGATCGCTGCTCGACCGAATAGCCATGGTCTTCGTCCTCGTCGGGATCTCTGCGCACCCGGTGTGGATCGGGCTGATCTTCGCCTACTTCTTCGGGTACAAGCTCGACCTGTTCCCGATCACGGGGTACTGCGACTTCATCAGCCCGAGCACGGACTGCGGTGGACCGATCCAATGGGCCTACCACCTGGTTCTGCCCTGGATCACGTTCGCGATCCTGTTCGCGGCCCTCTACGTCCGCATGATCCGCGCGAACGTGATGGAGGCGATGAACGAGGACTACGTGCGCACGGCGCGCGCCAAGGGCGCGCCCGAATGGCTCGTCATGCGCTCGCACGTCCTCCGGAACGCACTCCTGCCGGTCGTGACGATGCTCGGCATGGACATCGGCCTCGCGATGGGAGGCGCGATCTTCACCGAGACGGTCTACGGCCTCCCGGGCCTGGGCAAGCAGGTCTTCGAGTCGATCGACCGGGTCGACCTACCGGTGATCCAGGGGATCGTCGTCTTCGCGACGGTCTGCATCATCACCTTCAACCTGATCGTCGACCTCCTGTACGCCTGGATCGACCCGAGAATTAGACTCTCGTAGCCTTGCCAATTCTCGAGGTCAACGACCTGAAGACCTACTTCAGGACAGACGACGGTGTCGTCCGCGCGGTGGACGGTGTCTCGTTCTCGGTGGACAAGGGCCAGACGCTCGGGATCGTGGGCGAATCGGGGTCCGGCAAGAGCGTCACCTGCCTCACGATCATGGGCCTCAACCCGCGGCGGAACTCGATGTCGTCGGGCGAGGCGCTCTGGAAGGGCGAGAACCTCCTGACGATGAACGCGCGCAGGCTGCGCGACATCCGCGGGAACGACATCGCGATGATCTTCCAGGACCCGATGACGAGCCTGAACCCGGTCCACAAGATCGGCGACCAGCTGGCGGAGGCGATGCGCCTCCACGAGGACGTCTCGAGGTCGCAGGCGAGGACCCGCGCGCTCGACCTCCTGAAGGCGGTCGGCATCCCGCGCGCCGAGCGGCGCATCGACGACTACCCGCACCAGTTCTCGGGCGGCATGCGCCAGCGCGTGATGATCGCGATGGCGCTCATCAACAACCCGGACCTCCTGATCGCCGACGAGCCGACGACCGCGCTCGACGTGACGACCCAGGCGCAGATCCTGACGCTGATCGAGAAGCTCCAGGAGGAGTTCGGAAGCGCGGTGATCATGATCACCCACGACCTCGGCGTCGTCGCCGAGATCGCGGACGACGTGGTCGTGATGTACGCCGCCGAGGTGGCCGAGAAGGGCCCGGTCGAACGGATCTTCAAGCAGCCGCACCACCCCTACACGTGGGGCCTCATGGGCTCGCTGCCGCGCCTCGACGCCGACGTGGAGCGCCTCGTCCAGATCCAGGGGCAGCCCCCGTCCCTCCTGCGCCCGCCCTCGGGCTGCCGCTTCCATCCGCGCTGCCCGTACGTGATGAACGTCTGCAAGACCGCCGATCCGGAGCTCGTCGCGGTGACGGGCGACCCCACCCATCTCCAGGCCTGCCACCTCGATGAGGAGACCAAGAATCGCGAGGCCGCTAAGCTCCTGGCCTCGATGATGGCGGAGGCGTCCTAGATGACCGCCCAGGAGGCGGTCGTTGCCGGCGAGCAGATGGCCGTCCGCGGCGACGAGCTCCTGGTCGTCGACGGCCTGAAGAAGCACTTCCCCGTCACCCGCGGGATCATCTTCCAGAAGGAGGTCGCGTCCGTGAAGGCGGTCGACGGCGTCTCCTTCACCGTGCAGGAGGGCGAGACCCTCGGCGTCGTCGGCGAGTCGGGCTGCGGCAAGTCGACGATGGCGCGCTGCATCATGCGCCTCCTCGACCCGACCGCCGGGAAGATCCTCTTCCGCGGCCGCGACATCTCGAACATCTCGCGCGCGGAGATGCGGCCGTTCCGGCGCGAGATGATGATGATCTTCCAGGACCCCTACGCGTCGCTGAATCCGCGCAAGCGCGTCGGCTTCATCGTCGCGGAGGCCCTGCAGGTGCACAAGCTCGGCACGGACGCCGAGATCAAGCGCCGCGTGCAGGAGCTGCTCGAGGTCGTCGGCCTCAACCCCGAGCACTACAACCGTTTCCCGCACGAGTTCTCCGGCGGGCAGCGGCAGCGCATCGGCGTCGCGCGCGCGCTCGCCGTCAACCCGAAGCTGATCGTGTGCGACGAGCCGGTCTCGGCGCTGGACGTGTCGGTGCAGGCGCAGATCCTGAACCTCCTGAAGGACCTGCAGCGCGACTTCGGCCTCACGTACATCTTCATCGCGCACGACCTGAACGTCGTCCGGCACATCTCGGACCGCGTGATGGTCATGTACCTCGGCCAGGTGGTCGAGGAAGCGGACCGGGCCTCGCTGTACGTCGAGCCGAAGCATCCCTACACGGGCGCGCTCCTCTCGGCCGTGCCGATCCCGGATCCGTCCGTCAGCCGGCACCGCGGGCGCATCGTCCTCGAGGGCGACGTCCCGAGCCCGATCAACCCGCCGGACGCGTGCCGGTTCCATCCGCGCTGCCCGCGCTTCGTCGAGGGACACTGCGACGTCGAGGAGCCGCAGTTGATCCACCGCGGCGGTTCGGCCACGCACGTGACGAAGTGCCACTACCCGCTCGAGCGGTGGCCGATGACCGAGGAAGAGATGCGCCGCCCCGGCACCGGCGCCCGCACCGAGGCCGCCGAGCCAGCCGCCTGATGGTCCTCGCGGCTCTGCGCCGCTTCGCAGTGCTCCTCGTGACGGTGACCGTCGGCACCGCCGCGTGCGCCCTCCTCCTCGGGCTCCTCGCCGGCGCCGGCGTCTCGCGGTCGGTCTCCCTCGGCTGGTATCTCGTCGGCTCGGGCCTGCTCGTGGGCGGCTTCTTCGTCGGCAACCGCGGCCCGACGCGGCCCCAGGGCGAGGGGTGGTTCCCGTTCTCCATGCGCCGCTGGACGCGTTGGGCGAGCGCCGAGGAGCAGCGCGAGTCCATCTCCCTCTCGGCCCTCCTCGTCGTCATGGGCCTCGTCCTCATCATCCTCGGCGTCCTTGCCGATACGCGTTACACACTGTTCTAGATCACTCCCGATCCCGGCTAACCACCCGCCCGAATACGCGTCTGACCTATCGAAGTGAGCCCCTCCAAGGGACAGCTGTGTGACCGCGCCCGCCACTGGGCGTCCCTGCGCCTCGACGGCGAGCTCTCCGAGCTCGAGACGGCGCTGCTCGACGCCCACCTCGAGCGCTGCCCGGGCTGCCGCGCCTTCGCCGAGGAGGCCGACGGCATCGTCGGGGCGCTCCGGGCCGTCGCCCTCGACCCGCTCCAGGCGCCGGTCGTGATCCCGCTTCGGCATCGCCCGCGTCGTGTTCGGGCGTTCCAGACGGCCGTCGCCGTCGCGCTCGTCCTCGCCGCCGCCGTCCTCGGCAGCGTGCTCGGCGTCGCGAACCGCAGCTCCTCGCAGACGGCGGCGCCCACGCGCCACGTCGCGATGATCGCGTCCGCGGACAATCCCGACACGCTCCGCCGGCTCCGCCGCCCGACGCTCGTCGGCACCGCGCACTTGGTTCCGCGCAACCGCGCACTCGTAGGCGACGTCTGAGCGCGTGGGGAAACCTCCGGTTTCCCCCCACGAGCCCCCCTCCGACACCTGGCCGCTCGTCGTGGGCGAGCACCCGGCTGAGCCGGTGCTCTCGGCGGCTCGTCGCGCATCCTCCGACCGCGCGAACAACCGTCCGGGACGACCTCGCGACGCACGGCGCTCGCCGGTGACACTTCTGTCACCGGCTTGAGTCAAGGCGCCTGTCGTGCCATGCCCCATAGAGTGGCGTCGACATGCTCGCGTCGCCGATTACGTCCCGCGTCTGAAGCCTCGACCACGCCGACCGGGTGTCGGCTGCGACGAGGGACGCGGTGAACCGTAGGGAGGGCTCCCTGAGCGGGAGTTCCGCTAGGCTGCGGCTGCCTGCGCTGCTGCGGCGACCGCGTGCGCGGCGGCCGGCAAACACTGCACCTACGCCCGTCCAGGAGCTCTGAACGAAGTGTCCGAGAACGCGAGCGAGAACGGCAACAACGTCGGCAAGCTGCTCGAGATCAAGGGCGTCGTCGTCGACGCCGTGTTCCCCAACCAGCTGCCGCAGATCTACTCGGCGCTGCGCATCCCACGCGACGAGGGCGGTGACCTGATCGCGGAGGTGCAGCAGCATCTCGGCGACGACCGCGTCCGCGCCGTCGCGATGGACGCGACCGACGGCCTGGCCCGCGGTGCGGACGTCATCGACACGGGCGGGCCGATCTCCGTGCCGGTCGGCGACGTCACGCTCGGCCGCGTGTGGAACGTGCTCGGCGAGCCGGTCGACAACAAGCCGCCGCCGCCGGCGGACGCCGAGCGCTGGTCGATCCATCGCGACCCGCCGGAGTTCTCTGAGCTGACGCCGAAGATCGAGATCTTCGAGACGGGCATCAAGGTCATCGACCTGATCGCGCCCTACGTGCGCGGCGGGAAGATCGGCCTGTTCGGCGGCGCCGGCGTCGGCAAGACGGTGCTGATCCAGGAGCTGATCCACAACATCGCCCGCGAGCACGGCGGCGTGTCGGTCTTCTCAGGCGTCGGCGAACGCACGCGCGAGGGCAACGACCTCCTGCTCGAGATGACCGAGTCCGAGGTGATCGACAAGGTCGCGCTCTGCTACGGGCAGATGAACGAGCCGCCGGGCGCGCGCCTGCGCGTCGGACTGTCCGGCCTGACGATGGCGGAGTACTTCCGCGACCAGGGCCAGGACGTGCTGCTCTTCATCGACAACATCTTCCGCTTCGTCCAGGCGGGGTCCGAGGTGTCGGCGCTCCTCGGCCGCATGCCGAGCGCCGTCGGCTACCAGCCGACGCTCGCGACGGAGATGGGGCAGCTGCAGGAGCGCATCACGTCGACGAACAAGGGCGCGGTGACGTCGGTGCAGGCGATCTACGTGCCGGCCGACGACCTCACCGACCCGGCGCCCGCGAACACGTTCGCGCACCTCGACGCCACGACCGTGCTCTCGCGCGCGATCGTGGAGCAGGGGATCTACCCGGCCGTCGACCCGCTCGACTCGACGTCGCGCGCGCTGCAGCCGGGCATCGTGTCGCCGGAGCACTACGAGACGGCGACGCGCGTGCAGGAGATCCTCCAGCGCTACAAGGACCTGCAGGACATCATCGCGATCCTCGGGATCGAGGAGCTCTCGGACGAGGACCGGCTCACGGTGTCGCGCGCGCGCAAGATCCAGCGCTTCCTCTCGCAGCCGAACTTCGTCGCCGAGCAGTTCACCGGCACGCCGGGCCAGTACGTGAAGCTCGAGGACACGATCCGCGGCTTCCAGGAGATCATCGAGGGCAAGCACGACGAGCTGCCCGAGCAGGCCTTCTACATGGTCGGTCCGATCGAGGGCGCGGTGGAGCGGGCGAAGCAGATGTCCGGCGCCGCCGCGTAGCGCATTGCGAGGGCTTGTGATGAGCGAGCGGTTCGGTGAATCGGCAGTGCGCGCCCGCGTAACGAGTTCTCCAACCAAACTGGACGCGTAGCGTGCCGGGAACCGGGCGCAAGTTCGACGTGTCGCTCGTCACGCCCGACGGCGCGGCGTTCGAGGGCGAGGTCGAGATGATCATCGTCCCCGGCGCCGACGGCGAGATCGGCGTCCTCGCGCGGCACGCGCCGCTGATCGCGACCCTCAAGTCGGGCTCGACGCGCGTCCACCAGGGCGAGGGCGTCGACGTCCGCGAGTTCGCGACGGGCCCGGGCTTCTTCCAGGTCCTCCAGGACCGGGCGATCGCGCTCGTCGACCACGCGGTCGACGTGAACGAGATCGACGACGACGCTGCCCGCGCGCAGCTCGACGCGGCCAAGGCCGAGCTCGAGGCGATCGAGGCGGGCGAGAGCAGCGCGGACCGCTGGCAGATCGAGCAGCGGATCCGCCACGCCGAGAACCAGCTCGCCGTCGCCGGCCGGAGCTAGTCCTCAGTCCTCGTCGCTCTCGTCGCCCGGGTCGCGGTTCGTGATCGGGACCATGCTTCGATGGTGCGGCACGCACCGGACGGCCTAAGCTCGCCGCATGCGCGTCGCCGCTCTCCCGGACGTCCACGGGAATGCACCGGCCCTCGAGGCCGTGCTCGCCGAGGTGCGGTGCGAGGGCGTCGACCTCGTCGTCTTCTGCGGCGACCTGACGTGGGGGCCGCTGCCGCGCGAGACGCTCGCGATCGTGCAGGCGCTCGAGCTGCCGAAGCGGTTCGTGCGCGGCAACGCGGATCGGATGGTCGGCTCGCTCGAGGGCGAGCGCGGCGCATGGCTCGCCGAGCAGCACGGGGCCGAGGGCACCTCGTTCGTGAACGGCTTCGACGGGCACGTGGTCGTGGCCGTCGACGGGCTGGGCCCGACACGGTTCGTCCACGGCTCGCCGCGGAGCGACGAGGAGTGCGTCACGCCGCGCACGCCGCCCGAGCGCGTGCGCGAGTTCATGGACGGCGTCCCGGAGCGCGTCGTCGTCACGGCGCACGTGCACGTGAGCTACGACCGCGTCGTCGACGGCGTGCGCCTCGTCGGGCCGGGCAGCGTCGGCCGGCCGTACGAGGGCGAGCGCGGCGCGCGGTGGGCGATCCTCGGCCCGGACGTCGAGCTGCGCAAGACGGACTACGACCACGAGGCGGCCGCCGGGCTCTACCGCGCGAGCGGCATCCCCGAGGTCGACCTCGACGTGGAGGCGCTGCTCGAGCCGATCACACGCGACGAGATCATCGAGGACGCGGAGACCCGGGTCTTCGCCGGCTGAGCCGCTAGAGTTCGAGTCCCGGAAAGCTTTGACAGGCAGCTTGGCGACCGGGTCAACAAACGCCTAAAGAGCCGCGCCGACGACGTCGCGCCGACCTCTTTGGGCATCGTGGAGGACGATGGCGAAAGACGTCGCAGCGGAGATCAGGAGGCTCGCGGAGGAGCGGATCCTCGTGCTCGACGGCGCGTGGGGCGTGCTGCTCCAGGCGAGCGGCCTGACGGAGGAGCAATGGCGCGGCGAGCCGTTCGTCGGCCACGGTCGCGACGTGCGCGGCAACCCGGATCTCCTCAACGTCACGAACCCCGAGCTCGTCGCCTCGATCCACCGCGGCTACTTCGAGGCCGGCGCGGACATCGCGACGACGAACACGTTCACGGCGACCTCGATCGGGCAGGCCGACTACGGGCTCGAGGACGCGGTGCACGAGATGAACGTCGCCGGCGCCCGGCTCGCGCGGGTCGCCGCCGACGAGGCGGGCGGCAAGTTCGTCGCGGGCTCGGTGGGCCCGCTGAACATCACGCTCTCGCTCAGCCCGCGCGTCGACGACCCGGGCTTCCGCACGCACACGTTCGAGCAAGTGCGCGACGCGTACGCGGAGCAGATCCGCGCGCTCGCCGAGGGCGGTGTCGACCTCCTGCTGCTCGAGACGATCTTCGACACGCTGAACGCGAAGGCTGCGATCGCCGCCGCGCGCGAGGCCGCGCCCGACCTGCCTCTGTGGATCTCCGCGACGATCGTCGACCTCTCCGGGCGCACGCTCAGCGGGCAGACGATCGAGGCGTTCTGGACGTCGGTCGAGCACGCGGACCCGTTGATCGTCGGCGTGAACTGCTCGCTCGGCGCGAAGGAGATGC
>JBKPLI010000233.1:0-5252 GCA_046731555.1 Actinomycetota bacterium
TCGACCACCGGACGCTGACCTCGACGCTCGCGCCGGCGCCGGACACGGCTTGATGGCGGAGCCGCTCGAGGAGGTCGGCGCGCTCGACCGGACGATCCACGAGCCGGCGCGCCTCGGGATCCTCACCGTGCTGTCCTCGTGCGCCAGCGCAGACTTCCTCTTCCTGCAGCGCGCGACCGGGCTCACGAAAGGGAACCTGTCGAGCCACCTGACGAAGCTGGAGGACGCGGAGCTCGTCGAGATCGAGAAGCGCTTCGTGGAGCGGCGCCCGAACACGCTCGTGCGCCTGACGAAGCGCGGGCGCGCCGGGATCGAGGAGCACTGGAACCGTCTCGACGGCCTGCGCAGGAGCGCGGGCGCGCTCGGCGAGGAGCAGGCCGCCGGCTGAAGCGCAGTATCCTTCGCGCATGCCGTTCTACCAGCGTCTCGGCGACCTGCCGAGGAAGCGGCACATCGTGTTTCGCGAGAACGGAACGCTCCTCACCGAGGAGGTGATGGGCTTCGAGGGCTTCTCCGGCCTCGAGTCGATCCTGTACCACCTCGTGTCGCCGTGCCGCGTCGTCGGCCTCGGCGAGTTCGAGCCGATCGTGCGCGAGGAGTGGGTGCCGGACACGCACGCGCACCGGCACTTCAAGACCTGGGACGTCGCGCCGACCGGCGACGCGATCTCCGGGCGCCAGCTGCTGATGTGGAACGACGACGTCGAGATCTCACTCTGCCGGCCCGAGGACGAGATGGACTACTTCTTCCGCAACGGCGAGGGCGACGAGGTGATCTTCGTCCACGAGGGCTCCGGCACGGTCGAGACGACGTTCGGCGATCTGCCTTACTCACCCGGCGACTACGTCGTCGTCCCGCGCGGCACGACGTACCGCTTCCGCGCCGAGGGCACGCAGCGCTACCTCGTGTTCGAGACGCCCGGGCTGATCACGATCCCGAAGCGCTATCGCAACGAGCACGGCCAGCTGATGGAGCACGCGCCGTACTACCACCGCGACATCCATCCGCCGACCGAGCTGCGCACGCACCGGGAGCGCGGCGAGTTCGTCGTGAAGGTGCGCGTCCGCGACGGGTACCAGACGTATGTCCTCGACTACCACCCCTTCGACGTCGTCGGCTGGGACGGCTACGTCTTCCCGTGGACGTTCTCGATCCACGACTTCGAGCCGATCACGGGGCGGATCCACATGCCGCCGCCGTCGCACCAGACGTTCGAGGGCCCGAACTTCGTCATCTGCTCGTTCTGCCCGCGCAAGCTCGACTTCGACCCAGAAGCGGTGCCGATCCCGTACCACCACTCGAACCTGCAGAGCGAGGAGATGATCTATTACGTCGACGGGAACTTCTCGTCGCGCAAGGCGATCGAGGTCGGATCGGTGACGCTGCACCCGTCGGGCCTGCCGCACGGGCCGCAGCCGGGGCTCGCGGAGAAGTCGCTCGGCATGACGGAGACGCACGAGCTCGCGGTGATGTGCGACACGTTCCACCCGCTGAAGCTCACGACGCTCGCGGCCGATCTCGACGACGGGAAGTACGCCTACTCCTGGGCGGACGATCCCGCGTCGGACGGCCGGACGCCCGACGAGGATCCCGCCGGCGTCACCTCGCACTTCTAGCCGTCCCTGTCGCGGATGGAGATGGCTCGACGGCACTTGATACTGCAGCGGACCTAATGAGGTGACAGGTCCTCCATAAGGGTGGGACCTGTCACACGACTCCCGAGCGGACGAGTACGTTCGAGCCGTGTCCCTTCTGGCCATGCCCGAGCCGTACGACTTCGAGCACTCGACCGAGCGCTTCCGCGCGTTCGGCGTCGACCTCGCGAACGTCTGGCACGAGGGCGGTCTGCACCGCGTCGTCGACGGCCGCGAGGTCCGGGTCGAGGCAGCGCCGGGCGGCGTCGACGTCGAGCCGCTCGACGACCTGACCCGTCCTGTCGTCGAGCACCTGCTCGGGCTGCCGTTCGAGCTCGGGCCGTTCTACGCCTGGGCGGCCGGGCAGCCGGTGCTCGCGGAGATCGTCCCGCGCCTCGCGGGCTTCCGCCCGCCGCTCGCGCCGGACCCCTTCGAGAGCCTCGTCACCTCGATCACCGCACAGCAGCTCTCCCTCTTCGCCGCGGTCGCGATCCGCAACCGCATGATCGAGCGCTTCGGCCAACGGGGCGGACATGCCTACGCCTTCCCGACGCGAGAGCGAGTCGCCAAGGCGAGCGAGGAGGAGCTCGTCGCCGCCGGTTTCTCGCGGCGCAAGGCCGAGTACGTGATCGGCCTCGCGCGCGCCGACATCGACCTCGACGCCTTCGCCGACCTCGGCGACGACGCGATCCGCGCCCGCCTCACGGCCGTCCGCGGCCTCGGCCCGTGGACCGCCGAATGGTTCCTCGCGCGCCACCTCGCCCGGCCGCGCGCATGGCCCTCCGGCGACCTCGTCCTGCGCAAGGCCGCGACCGTCCTCTACGGTCTGGACGTGCACGAGCTCGGCCGCCGCCTCGACCCGTTCCAGAACCTGTCCGCGCACTACCTCCTCTACGGCACCCGCGTGATCTCCGCCGCATGACGATCCGGCGCGCCACCGAGGACGACCGCGAGCTGACCCGGCCGCTGTGGGAGGAGTTCGAGCGCGAGGTGCCCGAGCCGCCCGGCTTCGAGCCGGAAACGTTCGACGAGGACTGGGAGGACGTCGTGCGCGACATCCGCGAGGGCTCGGTCTTCATCGCCGAGGACGACGCGGGGCCGGTCGGGATCGCGCGCGCCTCGAAGCCCGAGCGCGGCCGCGCGCACGTGAATGTCGTCTACGTCCGCCCGCGCGCGCGGCGGCAGGGCGTCACGAAGGCGCTGCTCCGTGCGTGCGTGGCCGACGCGAAAGAGAAGGGCGCGCGCATCGTCAGCCTCGACGTGCTGACGGCGAACGAGGCTGCGCGCGCGGTCTGGCGTCGGCTCGGCTTCGAGGAGGTGAGCCTCATGCTCGCCGCGCCGCTCGACGCGCTCGAAGCGAGGCTCGAGGACCAGGACGGTGGCGAGACGCGTGCGTCCACACACGTCCAGACCGACGACCACGTCTCCGTCGCGCGGACGCTCGCCCAGTTCGTCCCTCGGCTCGACGCGCCCGACGTACGCTCGACGAAGAACGGCTGGATTCGCGTCGAGGACCCGGTCACGACGAACGACCGCGACGTGCAGGCGCAACTCGCGCGCGAGCTCTCCCACCGTCTCGGGGCGGTCTCGGTCGCGCTCGCGCTCGAGCACGGCGCCGTCGTGCGCTTCCGGCTCTTCGAGCGCGGGCGCATGGTCGACGAGTACCTCTCCGTGCCGACGTTCTACGGCGACATCGCGAAGGCCGACGAGCTCGCCCTCGCCGCGAACCCGACGCTCGTCGCGCGCCTCACGAACGCCGACCGCGAAGAGGTGCGCCGCGTCGCTCGCAACGGCCTCGCGACCGCCGACCTGCCGCCCGCGCCCGAGCTGTACGAGACGCTCGCCCACGTGATGGGGATCGAGCCGTGAAGCTCTACGACGCCGCGCGCTGCCCGTACTGCGCGCGCGTCCGCATCGCGCTCGCCGAGAAGAACCTCGAGTACGAGACCGTCGAGGTCGACCTCACGAACCGGCCGCCGTGGATCTACGACCTCAACGCGACCGGCCGGGTGCCGGTGCTCGACGACGGGTTCCTGCTCCCAGAGTCGCCCGTGATCATGGAGTACCTCGAGGAGTGCTACCCCGACGTTCCGCTCCTCCCCGACTCGCCCGCCGAGCGCGGCCGGGCGCGCGTGCTCGTGCACCGCTTCGACGACCTGCTCGGCGACGACTACTACGCCTACCGCCGCGGCGACGCGAACGAGCTCGCGGCGAAGCTCGAAGCGCTCGAGCTCGGGCAGAGCCTCTACGTCGACGTCGCGTACGCGCCGTGGATCATCCGCGCGCGCGACGTGCTCGGCATCGAGCTGCCGCCGCACGTCGCCGACTGGCTCGACGCGTTCGCGAAACGACCGTCGGTCGCTCGCGAGCTCGAGGTGGTCGCCGCGCTGTGAGCGACATCGAGCTGGAGGAGCTCGTCGAGCGGCTCGACGACGTGCGTGTCGTCGACGTCCGGAGCGAGGCCGAGTTCGAAGGCAGCGCCGGCTACCCGTGCGACCCGCGCCAGGGACACATTCCCGGCGCCGCGAACCTCGACGTGCAGGAGCTCGTCGCGCTCTCGGACGACGACCTGCGCGCGCGCCTCGGCGAGCCCGCTGCCGGCGAGGTCGTCGTCTACTGCCACAGCGGCTCGCGCTCCGACACGGCGGCGCAGCTCCTTCGCCGCGCCGGCTACGGCGTGCGCAACTACCGCGGCTCGTGGCACGAGTGGTCGCGGACCGAGCTGCCCGCCGAGTAGTCGCGCTAGCCCGCAGCCGCGAGGAACGCGCGGCACAGCGCGCGCCCGTGCTCCTGCCAGTCGGCGAGCTTCTCGTCGAGGTCGCGCTCGAGCTCCGCGAGCGGCTTCGGTAGGTCGTCCGCTTCCTCGCGCCACCACGCGAGCACCTGCTCGCGGCGCACCTCGGGATGGAACTGCACGCCCCACGCGCGCTCGCCGACGCGGAACGCCTGCGACGACTCGGGCGCCGTCGCGAGCTCGACGCCGTCGCCCGGCACGGTGAAGACGTACGCGTTGCCGACCAGCGCGTCGAACCGTCGCGGCAGCACGCCGAGCACCGGGTCGGCGGCGCCCGCGTCCGTGAGCGCGATCTCGTGGAACCCGGCTCGGAGCCGCGGCGCCTTCGTCACGCGCCCGCCGCGCGCGTGCGCGAGCGTCTGCCCGCCGAGGCAGATCCCGAGCAGCGGCGTGCGGGACTCGACCCACCCGCGCAGCAGGTCGTATTCGTCGCGCAGCCACGGATGCTCGATCTCCTCGCCGACGTTCTGGCTGCCGCCGAGCACCATCACCGCGTCGAACCCGTCGGGTGGGACTCCGCTCGCCGTGATGTCCCACTCGACGAGCTCGTGGCCCTCCTCGCGCACGACGTCGCCGAACAGCTCGGCGCGGACGAGCGGACCGTGGTTGAGCGCGAGCACCCGCACGGTCCCGAGGCTACGCGACCGGCACGTTCTCCTGCTCGAGCAGCTTGCGGAGGAGGAACGCGCCGTCCGGCGCCTGCGCGACGCCGTTCGTCTGGTTGTTGTTGTTGAAGAACGCGTAGGCCTCCTCGGCCGCACCCGAGAGCTCGCGCAGCGGCTCGACCCACTCGTTCAGCTCCTCCTCGGTGTACAGGTGGTCGA
>JBKPLI010000234.1:0-9188 GCA_046731555.1 Actinomycetota bacterium
TTCGCGACGCGCGTGCCGAGGAGATCCTCGACGGCGGCCGGCACCGGCAGCTCCTCGCCGATCCCCGGCGGGCCATGCTCGGCGAGCGTGCGCCCGACCTCGAGCGCGAACAGCGGGTTCCCGCGCGTCGCCTCGACGATCCGGCGCAGCAGCGGCCGCCGAACGGCAAGGCCAAAGCGCTGCTGCAGCAGGTGGTTCGTAGCCGCGAGCCCGAGCGGGCCGACGACGAGGTGCTCGAGCCCGCGCCGCTCGAGCGCGCGCTCGACCGTGGTCGGCGGCCCCGGCCGCTTCGCGACGAGGAACGCGATCGACTCGTCGCCGAGCCGGCGCGCGGCGAACGAGAGCGCCTCGGCCGACGCGGCGTCGAGCCACTGCGCGTCGTCGAGCGCGACGAGCAGCGGCGCGTCGGCGGCGATCGTGCGCAGCAGGTTGAGGAGGCCGAGCGCGATCGCGCGGGACTCGACCCGCTCGCTCACCGGCAGCGTGCGCAGCAGCGCGACCTCGAGCGCAAGCCGTTGCGGTGCCGGCAGCTGCGCGAAGACGTTCGCGTCGACCTCCTCGAGCAGGTCGGTCAGCGCGGCGAACGAGAGCTGGGCCTCCGCCCCGCTTCCGCGCGCGGCGAGCACGTGCATCCCGTGCGCGCGCGCCGCGTCGAGGCCGGCCTCCCACAGCGTCGTCTTGCCGATGCCGGGGCCGCCCGCGAGGACGAACCCGCGCGGCGCCCGGCTCGACCGCAGGAAGTCGTCGAGCAGGCCGAGCTCGACCTCCCGGCCGACGATCTCCTCGCCGAGCTGCGCGTCCACCGCGAGTCATGATTCGTGGCCGCTCTTCGGCGGTCAAGCACGAGGAGCGTGTCGGCAGCTGAATACAGTACGACCATCTCGATCGGGAACCTCGCGACGCCCCGGCGCGCCACCCCGGCGGACGTGCCCGCGCTGCGGGCGCTCGTCGAGGCGGCGTATGCGAAGTACGTGCCGCGCATCGGCATGCGGCCGCTGCCGATGGAGGACGACTACGAGGCGCGCGTCGCGAACGGGCAGGCGTGGGTCCTCGGCGACCCGGTCGAGGCGCTCGTCGTGCTCGAGGACGGCGACGGCCACCTGCTCGTCGACAACATCGCGGTGCGCCCGGACCTGCAGGGTCGCGGGCTCGGACGCGCGCTGCTCGAGTTCGCCGAGCAGGTTGCCCGCGAGCGCGGCTACGGCAAGCTGCGCCTCTACACGAACGAGCGCATGACCGAGAACCGGGCGCTGTACGCGCACCTCGGCTGGGTCGAGCTCGACCGCCGGACGATCGAGCGCCGCCACGCGGTCTTCATGGGCAAGTCGCTCTAGGCGGGCCGGGCGACGCCTACGGGGGCCAGTACTTCACGAGCACCGGGCCGATGAGGTCGCTCCGCGGGACGCTGCCCCACTCGCGCGAGTCGCACGAGTGCGTGCGATTGTCGCCCATGAAGAAGTAGTGCCCCTTCGGGACCCGCCACTCCCCCGACTCGTGGTCCCGGTTCGCGAGGTCGACGTAGGGCTCGGAGACGACTCGCCCGTTCACCGACAGGACGCCGTCGGCCTCGGAGACGACGTCGCCGGGCAGACCGATCAGGCGCTTGACGTACGTCCCGCCGAGGCCGCACATGCGGTCGGCCGCCGCCGGCGCCTCGAAGACGACGATCTGCCCGCGCCTCGGCTCGCCGAACCGGTACGCCAGGCGGTTCGCGATCACGCGGTCGTTGAACCGCGACGAGCAGCCGGACGCGGGGCGCGCGCAGCGCAGCGTCGGCTCCATCGACGACGAGGGGATCCGGTACGGCTTCGCGACCTCCGCCTCGAGCCCGAGCACGACCGCGCACGCGACGGCGATGGTCAGCGTCCAGTCGACGACCGTCCGCAACGGCTGCGGCAGCCGGCTGGCGGTGCGGTCGAGCAGGCGCACGGCGGCCAGGGTAGCGCGGCTACCCTCCGCCGTCGTGCCACGCTCCGACCTCGCCCGCCGCGACGACCTGCGCAACGTCGCGATCGTCGCCCACGTCGACCACGGCAAGACGACGCTCGTCGACGCCATGCTCTGGCAGTCCGGCTCGTTCCGCGAGCACGAGGACGTCGCCGACCGGGTCATGGACTCGCACGACCTCGAGCGCGAGAAGGGCATCACGATCCTCGCAAAGAACACGGCCGTGCGGCTCGGCGGCACGAAGATCAACATCGTCGACACGCCCGGGCACGCCGACTTCGGCGGCGAGGTCGAACGCGGGCTCACGATGGTCGACGGCGTGCTCCTGCTCGTCGACGCGTCCGAGGGTCCACTGCCGCAGACGCGCTTCGTCCTGCGCAAGGCGCTCGAGCGACGGCTGCCGGTCGTGCTCGTCGTGAACAAGGTCGACCGCCCCGACGCGCGACCGCAGGAGGTCGTCGACGAGGTCTACGAGCTGTTCCTCGACCTCGACGCGTCGGAGGACCAGATCGAGTTCCCGATCGTGTACGCGAACGCGCGCGCCGGCCGCGCGGGCCGCGCCGCGGACGAGCTCGCCGACGACCTGCGGCCGCTCTTCGACACGCTGCTCGAGACGATCCCGGCGCCCGCCTACGACCCGGGGCACCCGCTGCAGGCGCTCGTCACGAACCTCGACGCGTCGCCGTACGTCGGCCGGCTCGCCCTCCTGCGCGTTCGCCACGGCACACTGCGCAAGGGCCAGCAGATCGCGTGGTGCCGCGCCGACGGCGAGATCGAGAACGCGCGCGTCACCGAGCTCTACGTCACCGAGGCGCTCGAGCGCGTGCCGGCCGACGAGGCCGGGCCGGGCGAGATCGTCGCGCTCGCCGGCCTGCCCGACGTGACGATCGGCGAGACGATCGCCGACGCGGACGACCCACGCCCGCTGCCGGTGACGGCCGTCGACGAGCCGAGCCTCTCCGTCACGATCGGCATCAACACGTCGCCGCTGTCCGGCACCGAGGGCGACAGGCTGACCGCGTCGATGGTGAAGCAGCGGCTCGACCAGGAGCTCGTCGGCAACGTGTCGCTGCGCGTCCGCCCCACCTCGCGGCCCGACACGTGGGAGGTGCACGGCCGCGGCGAGCTCCAGCTCGCGGTGCTCGTCGAGATCATGCGCCGCGAGGGCTTCGAGCTCACCGTCGGGAAGCCGGAGGTGCTGACGAAGGAGATCGACGGCAAGCGCTGCGAGCCGGTCGAGCGCGTCGCGGTCGACGTGCCCGAGGAGTACGTCGGCGTCGTCACCCAGCTGCTCGCGCTGCGCAAGGGCCGCATGCAGCAGATGGTCAACCACGGGACCGGCTGGGCGCGCATGGAGTACCTCGTCCCGGCGCGCGGCCTGATCGGGTTCCGCACGGAGTTCCTCACCGAGACGCGCGGCACCGGCGTGATGCACCACGTCTTCGAGCGCTGGGAGCCCTGGCACGGCGAGCTGCGCACGCGTCCGACGGGCTCGCTCGTCGCCGACCGCCGCGGCCAGGCGACGTCGTACGCGATCCTCGGCCTCCAGGAGCGCGGCTCGCTCTTCATCGCGCCCGGCGACGAGCTCTACGAGGGCATGATCGTCGGCGAGAACGCGCGCGCCGACGACCTCGACGTGAACGCCTCGAAGCCGAAGAAGCTGACGAACGTCCGCGCCGCGAGCGCCGAGGAGCTCGTCCGCCTGATCCCGCCGCGGCCGCTCTCGCTCGAGCAGGCGCTCGAGTTCATCCGCGACGAGGAGGCCGTCGAGGTGACTCCGAGGTCGATCCGCCTGCGCAAGGTCGAGCTCTCGGGCTCGAAGCGCCAGACGATGGCGTCGCGGCGGAAGCGCGAGCTCGCCGGCGCCTAGCCCCGTGCTCTTGGCGGTATCACGGCCCCCAGTCGCCGTTCTCGCCGCCGCTGACGAACCGCGGTCGGCCGCGACCGTCGGCGCGGAAGATCTCGAACCGGTCGCCGCCGGCCACACCGACGAGGAGGAATCGACCGTCGGGTGACCAGACGAGCGGCCGGTCCGACTGGGCCTGCCCGAGCTGGACGCGTGCGTCGCCGTTCGGAGCCGAGACGAACACGCGCCAGTCGTCGCCGCGGACACGCCGGATGAACGCGATCCGCGAGCCGCTCGGCGACCACGCGGCGAGCAGCGTGCCGCGAGCTCCACGCACGATCCGGCGATCGCTTCCGTCCGGTGTCGAGGTGACGAGCGAGTTGCCGTACGTGTAGAGGAGGCGCCTGCCGTCCGGCGACCAGTCGGGGACCGCCTCGATCGGCGTGGACGGGCCGAGCGGGTGCCGCCGCCCCGTGGCGACGTCGGAGACGACGAGCCCAGCGCCTCCTGCAAACGCGATTCGCCGGCCGTCCGGTGACCAGGTGTAGGGCCGCTCGAAGCTGTGGACGAGGTCGACTGCTCCTTCGCCCGACCCTCGGTGGTGCCCGCTCCCGTCGACGCGGACGACCCAGAGCGTGCCGCACGACGGATCCTCGCGCCCGGCTGGATCCTGACAATGCTCCGCGACGTACGCGAACCGCCTCCCCTCCGGCGACCACGTCAGATAGGCGGTCGACCCGACAGTGCGCACGCGCCGCACGATCCGCCCGCCACGCGTCACCACTGTGATCTCCCTGCCGTGGAACGCCGCGACGAAGCGGCCGTCGGGCGACCAGACCGGATCCCAGGCGTTCCGCAGGACGAGAAAGCGCCCGCTGCCGTCCCCGCGCTCGCGGAAGACGAACGTGCGCTGCCCGTCGAGTGAGATCTGATCGAAGACGATCAGACCGGGCGGCGTCGGCGGCAGCGCAGCCACGACCATGAGGTGATCGTAGGTCGCGCCGTGAAGGTCGCGTTGGTCGAGCAGGACGGGTCGGGAACGGACAGTGCGCGGCGCGCTGCGCTCAGCCGAGCACGACGCCGAGCGCGCGAACCGACTCCTCCGTGATCGGGTCGACGACGAGGACGAACTCGTCGGCGCCGACCTCCGCGAGCGCGCGCAGGCGCTCGGCGAGCTCGTCGGGCGCGACCGGCGGGTGCTGGTGCGGGCGCTCCTCGCGGCCGCCGTCGACCGCGACGAAGACGCATGCGCTGCGCCGCACCTCGGACGGCTCGCGGCCGACCTCCTCGCACAGCGCCGTCACCTTCGCGTTCGCGGCCGCGAAGCCCTCGACCGTGTTGCCGTAGGGCGAGTACCACGTGTTCCAGGCGTCGACGTGCGGGAGCGTGATCCGCAGCATCCGCTCGCCGTTCGCGCCCACCATCAGCGGCAGGCGCCGGGACGCCTCCGGGAGCAGCACCGCGTCGTCGACCGACGCGAACTCTCCGCCGGCCGTCACGTGCCCGCCGTCGAGGAGCAGCCGGACGATCTCGAACGCCTCCTCGAAGCGCGACACCTTGCGGTCGAACGGGAAGCCGAAGGCGCGGAACTCCGTCTCGTTCCAGCCGGCACCGATGCCGAACACGAACCGGCCGCCGGAGATCTCGTCGATCGACGCGGCCATCCGGGCCAGCATCCCGGGCGGGTGGAACGCCGTCGCGGCCACGAGCGGCCCGAGACGCACCCGCGAGGTGGCCGCCGCGAGCCCGGCGAGCTGCGTCCACATTTCCCACGGCGCGCGCTCCGGCCGGCCTTCGCCGCGGTAGAGGTGGTGGTCGCCGAGCCAGATCGACTCGAAGCCGGACTCCTCGGCCGCGAGCGCGATCGCGCGCACCTCCGGCCACCGGACGTCGCGCTCCACCTCGGGCAGCTGGATGCCGACGGGCCAGGCGAAATCGGCCATTTCGCGAGGCTACAGCGCGGGTGAAGCACGGTGATGAACCACCGGGCGAGTGATTGGTCAACTGGCATCCGATCGACCACAGTGCGACCGGAGGCCGGGCTGCGGCGCGGCCTCCGAACTCCACCCAACGCAGAGAGGACATGCGGCGATGACTGCGACGAACCTGCGGCGCAAGCTCAGGAACTCACCCTACGGCGGCGGGCTGTTCCTGCGGCTGATCTCGCGGTAACGGGCGGGACGAGGGCGAACTGCGGTGAGGGGCCTCCAGGCCCCTCACGCGTTTCCGCGCCTAGATCGCCGGCGGGTTCGGGTCCGGCGGGAGCGGCGTCGGCTCGGGCGAGGGCGACGGCGGCTCGGGGTCCGGCGGCGGGAGCGGGTCGGGAAGCGTCGTCATCGGTTCGACCTGTCCGCCGCGACGCGACCGAAAACCCACTCAGCGCAGGATCTTGAATCCGCCCGGGAACGGCCCGGCGTTCAGGAGGCCGGACGGGCCGCAGTACAGCTCCTCGCACGCGAGCAGCGCGATGTAGATCCCGGGCTTCACCTTCGGCACGCGGAAGACGAGCCGGCCGCGACCGCGGTCGTCGCGCGTGACTGCGCCGAGCGAGCGGACGTTCGGGTCGCCGAGGACGTTGCGGGCACGGACGAACTGGCGTGGCACGAGGTAGAGCGCGTACGGCTCGCCGCGACGCGGGAGCGGCGCGCGCGTCACGGCCGTGATCTTCGTGCCGGGACGCGCAGCCTTCTTGCTGAATCGCAGGTCCGGGTTCAGCAAGGCCGCCGCGGGGGCGGCGAGCACGGCGGCGAGAGCCGCCGCGAGCGCCGACCACGCGGCGGCACGTCTCACGTCCTAGTCCTCCTCCAGCTTGAGCGCGGCCGAGTTGATGCAGTAGCGGAGCCCCGTGGGATGCGGGCCGTCGGGGAACACGTGCCCGAGGTGCCCGCCGCAGTCGGCGCACATCACCTCGGTGCGCACCATCCCGTAGCTCGCGTCGGTCTCCTCGTCGACGGCCTCGTCGGCGGCCGGCGCGTAGAACGCGGGCCATCCACAGCCCGAGTCGTACTTCGCGTCCGAGCGGAAGAGCTCGGCGCCGCAGCCGGCGCAGCGGTAGACGCCGTCGTCGAAGGTGTGGTCGTACTCGCCGGTGAACGGCCGCTCCGTGCCCTTCTCGCGCAGCACGCGGTACTGCTCGGGGCTCAGCTCGGCCCTCCACTCGGCCTCTGTCTTCGTGATCTTCGGCATGCCTCCAGTGTGCCCACGGCCGTGTTCACGATGCATTGAGGCGGACGAGCATCTTGCCGACGTTGTCGCCCTGCATGAGGCCGATGAACGCGCGCGGCGCGTTCTCGATGCCGTCGACGTAGGTCTCGCGGTAGCGCACCTTCCCGTCGCGCACCCACTTGCCCATGTCGCGGAAGAAGTCGCGTGCCCGATGGTAGTGCTCGAACACCAGGAAACCGTGGAGCTTCAGCTGCTTCGTGACGATCAGCTGCATGTTGCGCGGCCCGGGCTCCGGCCCGGTCGCGTTGTAGCGCGAGATCATCCCGCACTCGACGAACCGGGCGTGCGGCTTCGCCGCGCCGAGCGCGGCCTCGAGGTGGTCGCCGCCGACGTTGTCGAAGTACACGTCGAGCTGCTCGCCGCGGAGCGCCTCGCGCGGCGTCGTGTCGTGGTAGTCGAACGCCTTGTCGAAGCCGAGCTCCTCGAGCCACGCGACCTTCTCGGCCGAGCCCGCACTACCGATCACGCGGCAGCCCTTCAGCTTCGCGATCTGCCCTGCGACCGAGCCGACCGCGCCGGCCGCGCCCGAGACGAAGACCGTGTCGCCCTCCTGCAGTCCGCCGATGTCGAGCAGCCCGACGTACGCCGTGAGGCCCGGCATGCCGAGCACGCCCAGCGCGGTCGACGGCGGCGCGGCGTCCGCATCGATCTTCCGCAGCCCTTCGCCGTCGGACCGCGCGACCTCGCGCCACCCGAGTTGGGAGAGCACCCAGTCGCCCTCTTCGAACCCGTCCCGGCGCGACGCGATCACGCGCCCGACGGCGCCCCCGTACATCGCCTCGCCGACCTCGAACGGCTTCGCGTACGACTTCGCGTCGCTCATGCGCCCGCGCATGTACGGGTCCACCGACATCAGCTCGTTGCGGATCAGCACCTCGCCATCGGCCGGGTCGGCGACGTCGACCTCGGCGAGCTCGAAGTCCTCCTCGCGCGGCATCCCCTGCGGGCGCGACGCCAGCCTGATCTCGCGGCTCTTCATCCGCGGTCGATCGTCGACATGTCGGCATAGCGGTCGCCCGCCGTCGCACCGACGGGGAACGCGTCCTCGAGGCGCTGCAGGTCGTCGTCCGTAAGCTCGAGATCAGCCGCGGCGGCGTTCTCCTCGAGGTAGCGGACGCGCTTCGTGCCCGGAATCGGCACGACGTCGTCGCCGCGCGACAGCACCCATGCGAGCGCGACCTGGCCCGGCGTCGCGACCTTTTCGTCGGCGAGCTCCTCGACGCGCCGCACGAGCTCGAGGTTGCGCTCGAGGTTCTCGCCGCGGAACCGCGGGTGGTTGCGGCGGAAGTCGCCCTCGGCGAGCTCGTCGGGCGAGGTGAAGCGCCCGGTGAGGAAGCCGCGCCCGAGCGGGCTGTAGGCGACGAAGCCGATTCCGAGCTCACGCACGGTCGGGAGGATCTCGGCTTCGGGGTCGCGTGTCCAGAGCGAGTACTCCGACTGGAGCGCCGTGATCGGGTGCACCGCGTGCGCGCGCCGGATCGTCGCGGGCGCCGCCTCCGAGAGGCCGAGGTAGCGCACCTTCCCCGCCTCGACGAGCTCGGCCATCGCGCCGACCGTCTCCTCGATCGGCGTGTCGAAGTCGACTCGGTGCTGGTAGTAGAGGTCGATCGTGTCGACGCCGAGCCGCTCGAGCGACGCGTCGCACGCCTGCTTCACGTACGCGGCGTCGCCGCGGATCCCGAGCCGCTCGCCGCCCTCGGCGCGGACGTTGCCGAACTTCGTCGCGATCACGACCTCGTCGCGCCGACCCGCGAGCGCGCGCCCGACGAGCCGCTCGTTCGTGAACGGGCCGTACATGTCCGCCGTGTCGAAGAACGTGACCCCGAGCTCGAGCGCCCGGTGGATCGTCGCGATCGCCTCGCCCTCGTCTGTCGTGCCGTAGAACTCGCTCATCCCCATGCAGCCGAGGCCCTCGTCGGAGACCTCGAGCCCCTGCGATCCGAGTCTGCGCCTGTCCATGCGTCTCCTTTCTTCGCCGAGGCGTCGAAGCGACGGCCCCGAACGGGGGATTCCAGTCAAGTGAAGCGATCAACCACCCGCTGGGGGAGGAGTCAACCGGCCTCCCTCGGCCAGAGTGCCTCAGACCAGCAAGCGCGAGCGCGGGGCCCGATGCGGCGGGGCCTTCGCTCGAAGCGAAGAGGCGGGGGCCCGATGCGGCGGGGCCTCTGCT
>JBKPLI010000235.1:0-7090 GCA_046731555.1 Actinomycetota bacterium
CGACGAGCCGGATCGCGAGGGCGTCCCGATCGCGCTCAAGGACGTGATCGGGACGAAGGGCGTGCGCACGACCGCCGGCTCGAAGATCCTCGAGAGCTACGTGCCGGTCTACGACTCGACCGTCGCCGCGCGCTGCAAGGACGCGGGCCTTGCGCTGCTCGGCAAGACGAACACGGACGAGTTCGCCATGGGCTCGTCGACCGAGAACTCCGCGTTCGGGCCGACGCGCAACCCGTGGGACACGACGCGTGTGCCGGGCGGGTCCGGCGGCGGCAGCGCGGCGGCGGTCAGCGCCGGGCTCGCGCCGTGGGCGCTGGGCTCCGACACCGGCGGCTCGATCAAGCAGCCGGCGGCGCTCTGCGGCATCGTCGGGCTCCGGCCGACGTACGGCACGGTCTCGCGCTACGGGATCGTCGCGTTCGCGTCGAGCCTCGACCAGGTCGGGCCGACGACGAAGACGGTGCGCGACTGCGCGCTCCTCTACCGCACGATCGCCGGGCGCGATCCGAACGACTCGACGACCGTCGACGTGCCGGCGGTCGAGCTGCCCGAAGGCGAGGACCTGAAGGGCGTGCGCGTCGGCGTGCCGACCGAGCTCAACGACGCGGAGGGCATCGAACCGGGCGTCCGCGACGCGGTGCAGGCCGCGATCGAGCGCATGCGCGGGCTCGGGGCCGAGGTCGCCGAGTGCTCGCTGCCGCGTTCCGTCGAGTACGGGCTCGCCTGCTACTACCTCGTCGCGCCGGCCGAGGCGTCGTCGAACCTCGCGCGCTACGACGGCGTCCGCTACGGCCTGCGTGTCGACGCCGACGACTTTCACGCCATGGTCATGCGCAGCCGGCATGCCGGGCTCGGCGACGAGCCGAAGCGGCGGATCATGATCGGGACCTACGCGCTCTCGTCCGGCTACTACGACGCGTACTACGGCACCGCGCAGAAGGTGCGCACGGTGATCAAGCGCGAGCACGACGCGGCGTTCGAGCGGTTCGACCTGCTCGTCTCGCCGACGTCGCCGACCGTCGCGTTCGAGCTCGGCGCGAAGACGGCGAACCCGCTCGCGATGTACCTCAACGACCTGCTCACGATCCCGTCCTGCATGGCCGGGCTGCCAGGCCTCTCGATACCGTGCGGCCTGTCGGAGGGGTTGCCGGTCGGGCTGCAGCTCGTCGGCCCGCAGTTCGCCGAGAACACGCTCTTCCGCGTCGGCCACGCGCTCGAGCAGGCGATCGGGTTCGACTCCGTGCCGGAGCGGCTGCGATGAAGATGTTCTGGGACCGCGCCGCGGAGTTCGTGCCGGCGGTCGAGCGCGTCTTCGGCGCGCGGCCCCGCGTGCTCGACGGCTCGCGCGCCGTGCTGCTCGGCGACGTGAAGCTGCAGCTCGAGCGCGGCGAGCGCGAGCTGTGGGTGATCGAGATGCACGGCCCGCTCGAGCACCGCGTCGGCATGGTGGAGGTGCGCGGCGACATCGAGGCCGCGCTGCACGAGGCGAGGCAGGTCGCGCTCAATGCCTGAGTGGGAGCCCGTCATCGGCCTCGAGATCCACGTGCACCTGAAGACGCGCACGAAGATGTTCTGCCGCTGCCCCGTCGAGTACGCCGCGCCGCCGAACACGAACGTGTGCCCCGTGTGCCTCGCGTTCCCCGGCGCGCTGCCGGTGCCGAACCGGCGGGCCGTCGAGGACTGCATCGAGCTCGGGCTCGCGCTGGAGTGCGACATCGCCGAGCGCGCGGTCTTCCACCGGAAGAACTACTTCTATCCCGACAACCCGAAGGCGTACCAGATCTCCCAGTACGACGAGCCGCTCTGCTACGGCGGCAAGGTCGTCGTGCCGCTCGAGGACGAGGACGTGTCCGTCGGGATCGTGCGCGCGCACCTCGAGGAGGACGCGGCGAAGAACGTGCACGTCGCCGAGAGCGGGCGCATCCACGGCGCGACGGCGACGCTCGTCGACTTCAACCGCTGCGGCACGCCGCTCGTCGAGATCGTGACGCAGCCGGACATCCACTCGGCCGACCTCGCGAAGCGGTTCCTGCAGCTGCTGCGGCAGACGATCGTCGAGCTCGACCTGTCGGATGCGGAGCTCGAGAAGGGCTCGATGCGCTTCGACGTGAACGTGTCCGTGCGGCCGAAGGGCTCGGACGAGCTGCGCACGCGCACCGAGCTGAAGAACATGAACTCGTTCAACTTCGCTGCGAAGGGGATCGAGCGTGAGATCGCGCGGCAGATCCGCGTGTACGAGTCGGGCGGGACAGTCGACCAGGAGACGCTGCACTTCGACCCGGCGCATCAGGACTCGCCGCCGCTCCGGTCGAAGGAAGAGGCGCAGGACTACCGCTACTTCCCCGAGCCCGACCTCGTTCCCGTGCACCCGCCGCGCGAGGTGGTCGAACGGCTGCGAGGCGAGATCGGCGAGCTGCCGGCCGCGCGCATCCGCCGCATCGCACAGACGCTCTCGTTCTACGACGCCGACGTGCTCGTCACCGGCGGCCTCGACCGGCTATGGGCCGACGTCGTGGCCGCGGGCGCCGACCCGAAGGACGCCGCGAACGTGCTCGCGAACGCGTTCGTGGCGACCGGCCTCGAGCCAGGGCGCGTGAACGCGGCCGAGTTCGCGAAGCTCGTCGCGGCGCGCGCCGAGATCCCGCGCGCGACGTTCGACGAGGCGCTCGCGCACACCGGCGACGACGGCTTCGCGGCCGCGCCGTACCTCGAGCAGCGTGTGGTCGCCGACGCGTCGGAGCTCGACCCGGTGATCGAGCGGATCATCAAGGCGAACCCCGGCCAGGTCGAGCAGTACCGCGGCGGCAAGGAGGGCCTCCTCGGGTTCTTCGTCGGCCAGGTGATGAAGGAGACGCAGGGCAAGGCCGACCCGCGCGTCGTGAACGAGCGCATCCGCGAGAAGCTGTCCGCGTGACGGTCGCCATCGAGCCGTGGGGCGAGGGCGACCTCCCGCTGCTCGAGCGCATCATGGGCGACCCGGCGATGACCGTGCACCTCGGCGGGCCGGAGCCGCACGACGAGATCGTCGAACGGCAGGCCCGCTACGAGCGGCTCGTCGCATCGGGGCCGGGCTGCATGTTCAGGATCGTCGTCGACGGTGCGTCCGCCGGCTCCGTCGGCTACTGGGAGCGCGAGTGGCGCGACATGCAGGTGTACGAGATCGGCTGGTCGGTGCTGCCGGAGTTCCAGGGCCGCGGCGTCGCGAAGGCGGCAACCGCGTTCGCGATCGACGCCGCACGTGCCGACGGCAGGCACCGCTTCGTGCACGCGTACCCGAAGCTCGAGAACGCGCCGTCGAACGCGCTCTGCGAGAAGCTCGGCTTCACCCTGCTCGGCCCGCACGAGTTCGAGTATCCGAAGGGCAATCCGATCCGCTGCAACGACTGGCGGCTCGACCTCTCAGACGCCTGACGCGCGCCGCAGCGCGGCCTCGGCGTCGGCGACGAGCGAGCGCACGACCTCGCCGACGGGGAGGACGCGGTCGATCAGGCCGGCGGTCTGCCCCGTGAACGGGAGGTACTCGTGGCCCCGGCCGCCGCGGATCGCCGCGACGAGCTCGTGCGACAGGGCGTCGCGCTCGGCGGCGGCACCGTCCGGGTCCGAGCTCCAGCGGTCGACGAACGGCGTGCGCAGGACGCGCGGCGAGACCTCCTCGTAGCCGCCGGGCGCCGGCGGCGGGAGGAGCAGCGGCGCGAACGTCGCCTTGACCGCATCCTCCGAGGGCGCGGCGACGATTGCCTGCTTCCACTCCTCCGGGATCTCCGCCTCCTCCGTCGCGAGGAATCGCGTTCCGACGGCGACCCCCGACGCGCCGAGCACGAGCGCAGCTGCGAGTCCGCGCCCGTCCGCGATCCCGCCGGCGGCGGCGACGGGCACGTCGCCCGCGACGTCGACGACCTGCGGCACCAGGGGCAGCGCGCTGACCGAGCCGCCGAAGCCGCCGGCCTCGGTGCCCTGCGCGACGACCACGTCGACGCGCGCCTCGACCGCCTCGCGCGCCTGTTCGACGGTGTGCACCTGGTGGACGAAGACGCAGCCGGCGGCGTGCGCGTCGTCCACGAGCGGCCGCGGGTCGCCGAGGGCGAGCGACACCACGGGCGGGCGCTCGTCGAGCGTCGCGCGCCACGCCTCCTCCGAGAACGGGCGCAGCGTGTGGTTGACCGCGAACGGGCGGTCGGTGAGCGAGCGAAGGCGGCGGATGTCGTCGCGCACCTCGTCGCCGCTCCGAAGCGCGGTGCCGAGCGTGCCGAGAGCGCCGGCCTCGCAGATCGCGGCGGTCAGCCGTACGGACGTCCACGGCCCCAGCGACCCCTGGACGATCGGCGCCTCGATCCCGAGCCGCTCGGTCAGCGGCGTGCGCACCGCTCGATCCTACGGCGGTAGCGTTCGGCCGTGAAGTCGGCGCGCGAAGAGCTGTGGTTCGAGACGCCGAACCGGCGGGACTACCTCAACATCACGCCGCAGGTCGAGGAGTTCGTCGGGCGCTCGGGGATCCGCGAGGGGCTCTGCCTGGTCAACCCGATGCACATCACCGCGGCCGTCTACGTGAACGACGACGAGCACGGGCTGATCCAGGACATCGACGACTGGCTCGAGCGCCTCGCGCCGCACGAGCCCGTCTCGCAGTACCGGCACAACCGCGGCGAGGACAACGCGGACGGGCATCTCAAGCGGCAGCTGATGGCGCACCAGGTAGTGCTCGCGATCACCGACGGCAGGCTCGACCTCGGGCCGTGGGAGCAGGTCTTCTACGCCGAGTTCGACGGACGGCGGCGCAAGCGGGTGCTGCTCAAGGCGATCGGCGACTGAGCCGACTACGCGCGTCGGGCACCGGCGGGCCGCCCGCGCGCACCTGCACGCGCGCCTGACCGAGGCGGCGCATCTCGACGACGGTGGTGGCGGCGAGCACGGCGAGCGTGATGCCGAGCAGCCAGACGGCCTCGACGTCGCGCCCGGCGACGACGACCACGACGATCGCGGCCATGCCGACGAGGCGCTCGACCGACAGCCGGCGCACGACGTAGAACCGCCCGAGCACGAACTGCAGCAGGAACAGCACGAGGCCGAGGCCGAGCGCCGCACGGCCGCCTCCCGAGAGCGGGTCGGTCGGATGCGCGAGCGCCTTCTTCGACGCGACGGCGACGAAGATGATCCCGAGCACGTTCGGGAAGTGGAAGAACGTGAACAGGTCGCGCGCGAGGGCGCCGCGGTCTTCCGGCGCAGCGAAGCGCAACGCGCGCGCGGCTGCGAGCGCGGGGAAGTCGAAGTAGCTCCACCACAGCACCGCGACGATCCCGAACGCGATCAACACCGTCGCGAAGAACTCCGCATTGCGCGGCAGCGACGCCGCGGCCGCGCCGACCGCGACGACCGACTCGCCGAGCGCGATGATCACGAACAGGGCGTAGCGCTCCGCGAAGTGCGCGGGGGAGACGCGGAAGCCCCACTCGCTCGACCGCAGCGCGCCCGCGACGTCGACCGCGAGCGAGCCGATCCAGATCAGCGCGCGCCACTCGTCGTCGAGGAAGCCGCCGACGACCGCGATCACCGGCGACACGAGGAAGTACGGCGCGAGGCGCCTGATCGCGGCCTCCTGCTCGCTGCCGTGCAGTCCGCGCACGTAGAGCCCGACGTTCAGCACGCGCACGAAGAGGTACGCGAGGACGAAGCGCACGCCGTCGTCGCCGAACGCGCCCGGCAGCACAATCGCGAGCAGGAAGCTGCCGGCGGCGGCGGCCAGCATGAGCAGGCGCATCTCCGTCCGCTCGACGTCGATGGCATTCGTCATCCACGCGTAGCCCGACCACGCCCACCACACGAGCCCGAACACGATCGCGCCGTGCGCGAACCCGCGGGCGGTCGGGTCGTGCGCGACGAGCGAGGTCACCTGCGTGACGGCGAAGACGAAGACGAGGTCGAAGAAGAGCTCGAGGTAGCTGGTCTTCCGCTCCTCCTCCTCGGCGGTCTCGAGCGCGACGAGCTCCTGTGCGTCCGCGCTCAGGGCTTCGCGACCTGGAGGAGGCCGAGGCACATCTCGTCCGTCGTGCCCTCGCCCCAGACGACGTAGCGCGGCGCCACCTGCCGGCCATGGACCACGGGCTGCGCGCCGGGCGAGTTGTCGAACGAGCACTCCACGCGCACGGCGCCGCCCGCAGGGATCGTCACGGGTCGCTTCAGGTAGTACGCGTCCTGCCAGTGGAAGTCCCACGCCGGGATGTGCAGGAGCGTGCGCGCGGGCGCCGCGCCGCGCTCGAGCACGACGCGCAGGTCGCGGCCGCGCAGGTGCATGTGGCCCGCGACGCCGTAGATCGTCAGCGGCTCGTCGACGCGGATGCGGCACGACGTCGTGATGCGCTTGCCGGCGCCGACGTCGCGCGGATAGTCGGCGGCGGTCTTCCCGCACAGGCGCAGCAGCACGTTCGGGATCGACGCCGCCTCGAGGCCGTACTTCGTCGCGGAGTCGACGAGGGCGCGCGTGCGGTCGCAGAGCTCGCCCGTTGTCGCGCGCGGGCAGGCGAGCTCCACGGGTGCCGGGGCGAGCATCGTCTGCAGCGGGGTGAGCTTCGTCTTCGCGGGCCGCACGCGGAGGACGACGCGCGAGCGGTCCGGGCCGGCGGCCTCGATGAGGTTGTAGTGAACCTGCATCACGATCTTCGCGCCGCGGTGGAGCCGGATGCCGGTCCCCGCCGGCAGCGAGTTCGTCACGTGGCCGGGCACCCACGCCGAGATCCACGGCGGCTGGCCGAGGCGGAGCATCGCGTCGGGGCCGGACAGGTCGGGCGGCACGCCGGGCCCCCCGAAGCACGACCAGCCCTTGCCACCGCTCGCCGCGTCGAGCCGCTGCGCGGCGGCGCCCTGCGCGCCGGCCGCCTCGAACAGGATCACGTGGTGGACGATGCCCGTCCGGCCCGGCCGGATGAGGGCGCCCGTGACGAACGCGTCCGACGCGAGCTTCGGATCGAGGAGGAAGCAGTGGTAGTCGTCGAGCGCGCCGCTCGTCGCGTGCGGGCGGTACGCCTTGCGCGGCGCAAGCGTGATCGTGCGGCCCGGCCCGCGCAGCCCGGCCCCGGTCGACGGCGTCGTGCGGCGG
>JBKPLI010000236.1:0-9827 GCA_046731555.1 Actinomycetota bacterium
CACGCGGCCGCTCGGTTGAGCCAACGTCGTTCCAGGGCCGTGTCCGTTTCGGACCTGTCGCCCTCTGGCACCGGCCATGTCCGTTCAGGACAGGCCGGGGTCAGACCCCGCCATGGCCGTTTCGGACAGGTCGCTCGGTAACGCCGGCGGCGAGGCAGCGCGCGAGCAGTTCGTCGTCGATGTTGCGGCCGGTGACGATCAGGACGATCGGGCCGTTGGCTTCGAGCTGCGGGAGCGCCGCGAGCGCCGCTGCGGCCGCGGCTTCCGCCCGGATGCCGGCGCGGTGGTACGCGGCCACGCCGCGCATCAGCTCCAGCTCGCTCACTGCGACCATCTCGTCGGCCGCCGCGCACAGCTCGTCGACCGCGCTCGGGATCGCCACGCGCACCGCGAGGCCGTCCGCGATCGACTCCTCGTACGGCGCGTCGACGACGCGGCCGGCACGCCAGCTGTCCGCCATCACCGGCGCCGCGGACGCGACGACGCCGACGCAGCGCATCCCGCCGGCGAGGCCGCGCGCGACGCCGATCAGGAGCGCGCCGTTCCCGACCGGCACGACGACCGTCGCCTCGTCGAGCTCCGCCGCGATCTCGCGGCCGATCGCCGCGTAGCCCGCGTACTGCGCGGGCTCGGCGCCGTCCTCGAAGAACGGCAGGCCACGCTCCTCCGCGAACGCACGCGCTGCGTCTTTCGCGTCGTCGAAGTCCGCGCCGACCTGCCGGAGGTCGGCGTTCCAGCGCCGGATCAGCGCGAGCTTCGTCGCCGACGCCTGCTCCGGGACGAAGACCGTCGCACGGACGCCGAGCTGCCTCGCCGCCCACGCCGTCGCGGCACCGTGGTTGCCGGTCGAGGCGGTGACGACGTCCGTGCGCCACTCGCGGAGGGTCGGCAGCGCGCCGCGCCACTTGAAGGCGCCGAGCTCGTGGACGTCCTCGCGCTTGAGCCAGACGTCGCGATCCCCGGCGAGCGAAGCCGGGGCGTGTTCGAGCGGGGTCGGCTCCACTGGGAGCAAGCTACAGTCACGCCGATGGAGACGTCGCTGCCGCGGCTGCGGGGGATCTCGCTCTCCGCGCGCGCGTTCCGGGGGCTCGCGCTCGCGAACGTCGTGACGCTGATCGTGATCGTCGCGACCGGCGCGACCGTGCGCCTGACGCGGTCGGGGCTCGGCTGCGAGCACTGGCCAGGCTGCCAGCCCGGTGCGTTCCTGCCGGAGAAGGGCTACCACTCGTACGTCGAGTTCACGAACCGCGGCATCGCCGGGATCGCGATCCTCGTCGCGCTCGCGACGTTCGTCGGCTCGCTGCTCACGCGCATCTCGGGCTGGGTGCGCTGGGTCGCGGCGGCCGCGTTCCTCGGCACCGCTGCGCAGGCGCCGCTCGGCGCCATCACGGTGCACTACCACCTGAACCCCTGGCTCGTGCTGACGCACTTCCTCGTCTCGATCGTCGTGATCGCGCTCGCCGTGGCGGTCGCGCTCGAGGCGTGGGACGTGCGCGGCTCACGCGAGCCTGCGACGCTGCGCCGGCTCGCGCTCGTGGTCGTTGCGGCGTGCGGCGTGCTCGTCGTGACGGGGACGCTGGCGACCGCGGCAGGACCACATTCGGGCAGCGTCGTCGTTCCGCGCGTGTGGTCGCTGCACCCGGCGGTGTGGCTCCACGTGCGCGCGACCGCGGTGTTCGGCATCGCGTTCGCCGTGCTGCTCGTGTGGTTATGGCGGCGACGGAGCACGCACCTGCGCGCCGCCGGCGTCGTACTGGCGGTGCTCGCCGTGCAGATGATCGTCGGCGAGATCCAGTACCGCGAGCACCTGCCGTGGTGGCTCGTCCTCGCGCACGTCACGCTCGCCGCGTCGGTCTGGGCCGCGACGGTGGCGCTCGTGGGCGGCCTCTGGCGCGCGAGTAGGATGACCGGATGAGCGAGCTTCGCCTCGAATCGCGCCCGCGGCTCACGCGGCCGGTGATGGTTGCCGCGTTCCGCGGGTGGAACGACGGCGGGCAGGGCGCATCGCTCGCCGGCGGCTACCTCGCGCGTGCGTGGCACGCGGAGAAGTTCGCCGAGATCGAGCCCGAGGGGTTCTTCGACTTCCAGGCGACCCGTCCGCACGTGACGCTCGTCGAGGGCATGACCCGCCGCATCGACTGGCCCGAGAACGCGTTCTTCCGCGCGTCGGTGCCGTCGGCGTCGCACGACATCGTGCTGCTGCTCGGCATCGAGCCGAACCTGCGCTGGACGACGTTCAGCGGCATCGTCACCGACCTCGCGCGCGACCTCGGCGTCGAGCTCGTCGTGACGCTCGGCTCGCTGCTCGCCGACGTCCCGCACACGCGGCCCGCGCCGGTGACCGGGAGCGCGACCGACCCGGAGCTGATCGAGCGCCTCGGCCTGCAGCAGTCGCGGTACGAGGGGCCGACGGGGATCGTCGGCGTCCTGCACGACTCGTGCCGCGGGATGGGTCTCGCGTCGGCGTCGCTGTGGGCCGCCGTGCCGCACTACGTGTCGCTGACGCCGTCGCCGCGCGCCGCGAAGGCGCTCTGCGACCGGCTCGCCGGGCTGCTCGACGTGCCGCTCGACACCTCCGAGCTCGACGAGGCGGGGGAGAGCTACGCACAGCAGGTGAGCGAGGCCGTCGCCGCCGACGAGGAGACCGCGGCGTACGTCGAGGAGCTCGAGCGCCGCGTCGACACGCTGGCCGCCGACGACGAGGAGCTGCCGTCCGGCGACTCGCTCGCGGCCGAGCTGACGCGCTTCCTGCGGGAGCGCGAGCAGGACGGCGGCGGCGACGCCGCGCGCGGCGACGCGTAGCGCGGCTCAGCCGAACGTGAACGCGTAGGCCTGCACGCCGGGGCTGAAGCGCAGCTCGAGCAGCGCGTCGTCGACCCTGCGCCCGGCGCGGAGTGTGTAGAGCCTGTACGCGTCGACGCGCACGGTCTTCTGCGGCTTGCCGTCGACGAGCACCTGCACGGTGCCGCGGCCGCCGAGCACGAGGTAGACGTTCTGCGCGACGAAGTGCAGCCGCAGTCGCGCCTCGCGGCCGGCGACGATGCGCTCGCCCTCGACGCGCCAGCGCCCGCCGAACGCGAGTGCGTTCTGCGGCAGCTCGGCCGGCATGGCGTATGTCGCTTCCTTATCGGACTCGATCTTCGAGCCGACGTAGCGGTCGATGCGCTCGTAGCCGAGATACGACTCGGGCGTCATGAGGTGCTGCGGCGTCGTGTCGCGCTCAGCGCGTGCGCGCGCACCGTTGACGTTCAGCAGGCGGCGGATGAGGTTCTCGGTCTCGCCGTACTCGCCTTCGCCGAAGTGCACGTGCCGGACGCGCCCGGTGCGGTCGATCATGTACTCGGCGGGCCAGTACTGGTTCGCGTACGCGTTCCACGTCGCGAAGCGGTTGTCCTGGAAGACCGGATACTTCACGCCGAGGCGCTTGATCGCAGCGTCGACGTTCGAGACCTCGTGCTCGAACGCGAACTCCGGCGTGTGCACCCCCACGATGACGAGCCCTTGCTTGCGGTACGCGGTGTCCCACGCTTTCAGGTGCGGGAGCGTGCGCAGGCAGTTCACGCACGAGTACGTCCAGAAGTCGACGAGGACGACCTTGCCGCGCAGGCCCTCGACCGTGAGCGGCTTCGAGTTGAACCACCGTCCGTCCGCATGGAACTCGGGTGCTTCGCCGTAGTCGGGGAGCGCGTCGGGCTCGTTGCTCGGCTTCGCGGTGAGCTGAGTGGGGCCGCCGCCGCGGAGCCTTCCGAGCTCGCGCCGCGCCGTGCCGTTTTCCTCGATCTTCGACTGGAAGAAGTCCGTGTATCCCGGGACGAAGGTCGCGAGGTTGTCGTCGACGTGGAGGACGAGGCCGATCGCGACGGCCGCGATCGCGACGCCGGAGACTGCGCGCACCTGCGTCGCGTGTGCGCGCAGGCGTTGCGCGACGTCCCGGCCGCCGATCGTGATCGCGAGCATCGGCAGCGCGGCGCCGAGTGCGTAGGCGAGCATCACGGCGACGGCACGCGTCCCGACGTCGTTCGTTGCCGCGACGACCGTGAGGGCCGAGAGGACGGGGCCGGCGCAGGGGACGAAGACGAGCCCGATCGTGACGCCGAGGAAGAATCCGCCGCCGGCGCGCTGAGGTCGCAGCCGCGAGAAGCGTGCGAGCGGGCGCTCGACGAGCTGGCCGATCCGCGGGACGAGAAGCGTGAGCGCCACGAGGAAGAGCAGCGCGATCGCGAGGTTGCGGAGGAAGTCCTGGGGAAGGCCGAGCCGGTCGAGGATCCACGCCGCGAACAGCGTGAAAACGGTGAAGCTGACGACGAGGCCCGCGATGATCCTGAGCGGCTTGCGACCGGACGCACCGCCGGCGAGCAGGATCGGGAGCACCGGCAGCACGCAGGGCGAGATGGCCGTGACGATTCCCGCCAGGAATCCGATCCCGAGCAGGACGATCACGATTCGAGCGTACCCGGCGCGGGAAGGTGGGACTGATGATCGAGCTGTATCAAGCGGAGTGGTGTCCCTATTCGCATCGGGTGCGTCAGCGGTTCACCGAGCTCGGGGTCGCGTTCGTCGCGCAGCAGGTGGAGGCGGACCCCGCGGATCGGGAGGCGCTGCTAGAGATTTCGGGCCAGAGGTCGATCCCGGTTTTGGTCGACGGCGACGTCGTCGTGACCGATCCGGATCAGATCGTCGCCTACCTCGACGAGCGGTTCGAGTTCCGTCCCGACGCGGAGCGGCATCGCGAGAAGGCGATCGCCGACGCGGAGCTGCTCGGGCGGCCGCCCGCGCCCTGGGCCGGCTAGCGCTCGAGGTCGTAGCCGGGGTCGCGGTCGAGCTGCATGCCAGGCCGGCGGCCGGTCGCGTGCGTGACGGCGAAGACGCGGCGCTCGCCGTGGACGCCGAAGACCGTGTCGAGCGCGCGCCTGATCGTTTCGGACATCGAGACGCTGCTGCGGTTCGCTTCGGCGTCCAGCCACTCGTACTGCTCGTTCGAGAGCGTGATGTTCAGGCGGTGTGACATAGGCGCAGGTGTACATGTGCGCCGAGTGGCACGCCAGTGTCCTCTGCAACAACAGTGAGACGAAGCGTCCACACCCGTCCGAGCCGGACGGGGCGAAGCTACGCCGCTTCGTCGGCCGCCGGCGACTTCGCCGACGCGCCCGCCGAACCGCCGTCCGACTCGGCCGGCCCGGCGCCGTTCTCGGCTGCGGCGGCAGTGGGCTTCGTGCGCGTCCGCCGGGCGGGCTTCGCCGGATCGTCCGCCTCGGCCTCGGCCTCCGCCTCAATCGCGGGAGCGGCATCACCGTCGGCCTGTGCCTCGACCGGTGCCTTCTTCCGCCGCCGGCGCCGCTTCTTCGGCGCGGGCGCGGGCTCGCCGTCGTTCTCGCCACCTTCGCCGGCAACCTCGCCAGACGCCAAAGCCTCGCCCTCAACGCCCTCGGTCGTCTCGGCGACCTGCGTCTCCGGCGTCGCCTGCGCCTGACCCTTCTTCTTGCGCCGCCGCCGCCGGCGCGAACGAGACGGCCCCGTCTTCGGCTGCGGCAGATTCTCCGCCAGCGCAGCCGCGATCTCCTGGGTCGTCCCGAGTCGCTCGCGCGCCTCCTCGAGCATCCGCGTCGCGCGCGGCGTGTAGCCGTCCGCGGACGCGAGCAGTGCCGCGCCCACTTCGCGCGGCGAGGTTAGCGCCGCCGCGACGAGCTTCGCCGCGTTCTCCTCGTGCCGGTGCCCGCGCGAGTTCGCGAGCGCGCCGAGCAGCCGCTTCGCATCCGGGTATTCCTGCGAGGCCTTGCGGTCGAGCGTCTTCCGAACCGCCCGCGCCAGGCGCCACGTCCACCGAGCGAGGATCTGGTCGGGCGCGTCCGGCTTCTCCTCCGCGATCGCGCGCAGCAGCGTGCGCACGCCGGCGGCGCGATCCTTCTCCCACGGCGGCGCCTGCGTCACGAGCGTGACGAGGTCGTCGAAATCTGCGCGCTCCACACGCATCGACACGCGGTCCGCGAGCGCGATCAGCCGCAGCCGGCGGTTCGAGTTCTGCGCCGCGCACGTCGAGAGGAACACTTCGAGCGCGCGCTTCGACGCGCCGCGCTCGGTCAGCTTCTCGACGAAGGCCTGCCGCTCGTCGAAGCGGAGCTGGCGTCCGGCGATCGTCGCCCAGATCTCCTGCTCGTCCTCGTCGAGGAACTTCGGGTCGACCCGCTGCCACTCGCGCTGGATCACGAGCGCTCGGCGCCGAACGTCCGGCGTGACCGGCACGAGCCACGGAGCCGGCGTCAGCTTGCGGCGCGCACGACGTTGCAGCCGGCGGCGCGGCGCAGGCGTCACGCGTGCGCCCTCGCGGTAGAAGTCCGCGTCGAGCAGGGAATGCAGCGACACGACGCGCTCGTGGTGCGTCGCACCCTTGGGGACGAAGTCGACGACGATGCCGGCCTCCTTGCGCGGATGGATGCGCATGATGCGGCCGATCCGCTGCTGGTACACGCGCTTCGACGCGGTCGGTGCGAGGTGCATCACGACCGTCGCGCGCGGCGAGTTCCAGCCCTCGGCGAGCAGCATCGCGTTGATGAGCACGTCGATGTCGCCGCGTTCGTACGACGCGAGGATCTCGGCGAGCTTCACCGGCGGCGTGCGTCCTGAGACGGCCTCCGCCTTCACGCCTGCGGCGCGGAACGCGGTGGCGAGGTTGTACGCGTGCTCGACGCCGGCCGCGTACACGATGCCCGGCGTGTCGCCGAACCGGTCGCGGTAGAGCGTCGCGGCGGCCATGTTGAGCGCCTCGTGGTCGAGCGCCTGAGCCAGGGCGCGCTCCTCGAAGTCGCCGCCGACGATCGGCACCTGGTTGATCGCCGCGACGGGCGGCACGCGCAGGCATCGGAGCGGCGCGATCAGCCCGCGGCGCGCGGCATCCGCCAGAGGAAGGTCGTCGACCGACGCCGGGAAGACGTCCGAGACCTGCTTGGCGATCAGCTCCTCGGTCGCGGTCATGCCGACATAGATCGGTTCGTGCAGCTTGCGGATCGCCGCCGACGTCTTCTCGCCGAGCGCAGTGTGCGCCTCGTCGGCAATCACGAGCTCGTACGCGGTGCGCGAGACCTCGTCGACGTGCCGCGCGAACCAGGCGTACGTCTGGATCGTGACCGGGTTCGAGATTCGCGGCGCCGTATGGTCGCTGAGGATCGCCGGCGTGAGGCGGTCGCCGTAGCCGTGCTCGGTGAGCTCGCGCCTGAACTGGTCGACCAGCAGGCGGCGGTGCGTGAGGATCAGCACGCCTTCGGTGCGCGCCGCCTCGACGAAGCCGGCGGCCGCGATCGTCTTGCCCGATGCTGTCGGGTGCCGGAAGCGGTAGCGGCGCACGGCGCCGGGGTCCTCGCCGACAGGCTGCTCGTCGGGCTCGTCGTCGAGCTCGGCCGCTTCCGCGAGGAGCTCGTCCTCGTCCTCGTCCTCGGCCACCTCCTCGAGCACGGCGCCGTTCCCGTTGCCGTTCTCGTCGTGCTTCTGCGCCGCAGCGATCAGCTCAGTGAGCATCCCGGCGAGCGCGTCCACCTGGTGGCGGCGCAGCTCGGTGCCGGAGAGCAGCCGCGGCGGGCGCTCGGACAGCACCCGCTCGAGCCCGAGCATCAGCGCGTAACGCACCTTCCACTCCGGCGACGGCTCGGAGCGGCCGGCCTCCATCTCGGCGAGCGCGTCGTCGAGCGCGAGCCGGCGCGCGCTTCCGGGTGCGAGCGCGATCGCGGCGTCCTCGTCCGGGCGCACGAACGGCTCGCCCGCCCAGGACTCGGCTCGGAGTGCGTCGGCCGCTAGGGCCTTGGCCTCCGAAGTGCTCGGAGAATGCGTGACAGTCTCTTGCATGCGTGCGGCACGCCTGCCGTGCCGCTCGGAAAGGGCGCGACCGCGGTTAACCCCAGACGCCGGCCGCAAACGGCAGTCTAGCCGATTTCCCGGCCGTTGCCAGAGATCGCGGAGCCGCGCTAGAGGGGGGTGCCCGTGCCGCCCAGCCCGCCGAAGATCGCGAACGGGTTGCCGGGAGTCGACTCCCAGACCAGCTCGCCGCCGGGCTCGACCTCGCCGTGGAGCCGCTTCGCGAGCTGCTGCGCCTCCTCGCGGGTCGACGTCCCGGCGATCACGTACGACCAGCGGCGGACGACGCCGTAGCCCTCTTGCTCCAGCCGTTCGGCGAGCTCGTGCGCCTCGTCGTGGCTGCGGCACGGGATCCGCACCTCCCACGGTGCGTAGCCGGCGGCGAGCGTCTCGTCCTGCGGGTAGTGCTCGAGCGGCTCGTCGTCCCAGCGCGCCTCGTCGGCGAGCCAGTGCTCCTGCACGATCGCGTCCGGCTCAATACCGAGGTTCCGGATTTCGGTGTCGATGATCTCCCGCGCGCGCTCGAGCTGCAGCGACGAGTCGGCGTAGACGAAGATCGTCCCGTCGTCCTGCGTGACCGCGAGGCGCTGGTGCTCGAGATCGCGCGCGAGCTCGCGCGCCTCCGAGCCGAGGATGCCGAGCCGGGACAGCAGGCCGCCGGCGCCGTCCTCGCCCAGCTCGATCCGCAACCGCCAGTCGTCGCGTGCCACGCGCGGAGCTTAGTGCGCTACGCGGCCGCCGGGACGAGGGACTCGAGCCGGGACTGCAGCCATCGCAGCTCGCTGCGCTCCGCTTCGAGCACGTCCCCGTGGAACTGGATGAGCATGCCGCCGTCCTCGGCGAGGTGATCGGCCGCTCCGGCGAACAGCCGCCGGTAGTGGTCGAGGCCGTCGCCGCTCGAGAAGACCGCGTTCGTCGGCTCGTCCTCGTACCCGGGGCCCTCGGGCAGGTACGGCAGGTTGGCGACGATCAGGTCGAGGTCGCGCGGCAGCCCCTCGAGCAGGTCGCCCTTGATGCAATGCACCTGCGCGCCGAGCCGGTCCGCGTTAAGCCGTGCGAGGGCGAGCGCGTTCGCGCAGGTGTCGCTGGCCCAGACCTCGACGTCGGGCGAGCGCAGCGCGAGCGTGATCGCGACCGCGCCCGAACCGGTGCCGACGTCGGCGACGCGCGCCGGCCGGTCGCGCAGGCGGTCGAGCGCGGCGTCGACGAGCCGCTCGGTCGTGGCACGCGGCGTGAACACGCGGCCCGGGTCGGTGACGAAGGTGAGGCCGTGGAATGTCGTCTGCATCGCCGGGTACTACAACGAACGAGAGTGGATTGGATTCCGATGTACGAGCGGGAACGCGCGCGGTACGAGGACGGGGAGGCGCGCAATGAGCCCCGGCAACTCGTACGAATGGGGAATGCAGCCTACGGCGCCGGGCTCGCGCTGCTGATGGTCGGCGGCCGCGAGGAGGAAGCGTGGGAGTGGCTCGACCGGGCGGCCCGGCGCTGGCGCGAGAGCTGGGACGACGCGGAGCCCGATGCGTGGGGGCGGCCGATCGGCGCCCTCAAGGCGATGCTCATCGCCGGACGGCAGGCCGAGGCCGAGCAGCTCGCACGCTGGGCGCTCGAGCGCGGCACGGCGACGGCCGAGTCGCCGATCGGGCGCTACGCCGCTGCGGTGGCGTTGCTGGCGCTGAGCCGGTGGAGTGAGGCGCGGCACGTCGCTGAGGGCCTGCGCGGCCGCGACGATTTCCCGCCGGCGGTCGCCGACGCGCTCGCGGCGATCGCGGGCGAGGACGCAGCCGGCTACGCGGAGGCGGTCGAGGCGGTGCTCGAGTCCTTCGAGACGCGCGACGACTACCTCGAGAGCGTGCCCGTCGCCGACACGGTGCTCGCGCTGCAGGCGCTCGCCGCACGGCGCGGCGTCGCCCGGCCGCTGCGTCCATCACCTGTCCTGCCGGGCCATGTCCCCAGTCCGGAGTGAGGCCACGTCCGAACCC
>JBKPLI010000237.1:0-3639 GCA_046731555.1 Actinomycetota bacterium
CGCACCGGCACCTCGTTCACGTGAGCGCCTCGCGGTAGACGCCGACGGTCGCGTCGGCCATGCGTGCGACGGAGAACTCTTCGCGGGCACGGCGCAGGCCCGCGTCGCCGAGCGCGCGCCGGCGCGCCTCGTCGCCGAGCACCTCGCCGAGAGCGCGCGCGGCGCCATCGACGTCGCCGGGTGCGACGAGGATCCCCGTCTCGCCGTCGACGACGATCTCCGGCACGGCGCTCACGCGCGTCGCGACGACCGCCAGCGACGCGAGCATCGCCTCCAGCAGGACGATCCCGAAGCCCTCCCAGCGCGGCGTGTGCGCGAACACGTCCGCGCGCTCGAGCCACGCGCGCGGCTCGACGCGGCCGGTGATCGACACGACGTCGTCGAGTGCGAGCTCGTGCACGAGCGCCCGCAGCTCGCCCTCGAGCGGCCCCCAGCCGAGGATCCCGAGCCGCGCGTCGGAATGCTGCTCGTGGACACGCGCGAACGCGCGCAAGAGCGTCGCGTGGTCCTTCTGCTCGATCAGCCGTGCGACTGAGAGGACGAGCGGCGCGTCGTCGGGAATGCCCGCGTCGCGCGGCGTCAGCTCCGACGGCGCGGCCGGCAGCTCGTCGAGGCCGTAGTGGATCGTGACGAGCTTCGCGGCGGGCAGGCCGGCGCGCTCGTGAAACGCGCGCACGGCGTCGGAGATGGCGACGATGCGCCGCACGCCGTGCATGAACGCGCGGTCGACGTAGCGGAACGGACCGAGCAGGTAGCGGTCGTCGTTGTGCCGCGACGAGACGAGCGGCACGCGCAGCGCGTGCGCCGCGAGGGAGCCGTAGACGTCGCCGTGGACCATGTGCGTGTGCAGCAGGTCGGGGCGCTCGACGCGCACAGCGCGCACGACGCGTGCGGCGAGCGCGGGATTCACGTCCGGCCCGCATTCGACGCGCAGCCACGGCACGCCCGCACCGTCGAGCGCGTCGTGGAAGCGCGGTGCGTCCGCGCCCGCGTCGAGCGAGAGCAGCCGCGCGTCGACGTCGCGCTCGCGCAGCGCGGGCAGGAGCGTGAGCAGGTGCCGCTCGGCGCCGCCGACGCCCTGCGACTTCACGACGTGCAGGACCTTCACGACGTCATCGCGCGGGCGTACACGCCCTCGAGGTTCGCGACCATGCGCGCGGTCGAGAAGCGCTCGGCCATCCGCTCCGCGCCGAGCTCGCCCATGCGCGCGCGCAACATGCCGTCGCGCGCGAGGCGGTCGAGATGCGCGGCCAGTGCCCGCACGTCACCGGCCGGTGCGAGGAACCCGGTCTCGCCGTCGTCGACGACCGTCGCCGTGCCGCCGACGTCCGTCGCCACGACCGGCCGCCCGGCCGCGAGCGCCTCGATCGCCGCGACGGGCGTCCCCTCGTTCGCCGACGCGAGCAGCAGCGTGTCGAACGCGGCGTACCAGCCCGGCGCGTCGCGCTGATAGCCGACGAAGCGGCAGCGTTCCGCGACGCCGAGCCGCGCGGCCTCCTCTTCCGCGGGAGCGCGTTCCTCGCCGTCGCCGACGACGACGAGCACCGCGTCGGACTGGAGTGCCGCGATCGTGCGCACGAGGTCGACCGGCCGCTTCACGGCGGCGAGCCGGCCGATGAAGCCGACGACGAGCGTGTCCTCGCCCGCGCCGACCTCCGCGCGCAGGCGCTCCCGCGTCTCGGGCCGCCGGTCGACACGCGCGTCTAGGTCGAAGCCGTACGGCACGACGACGAACTTCGACCGTGGCGCGACGCCGTAGCGCACGAGGTCTTCGCGCACCTCCGCGCTGACCGCGATCAGCTTGTCGGTGGCGTGCGCGAGCACGCGCTCGATCTGACGGAAGACATGCTCGCGCCGCGGCGAGAAGTACCCGCTGAGAACGTGACCGTGGTAGGTGTGCACGACGGCCGGCGGCCGCCGGTCACCGGCGACGAGCGCGGCGAGCCGGCCGGTGGCGCCGGCCTTCGACGTGTGCGTGTGGAGCACGTCCCAGCGTCGCTCGCGCAGCAGCTTCCAGAGGTCGTACGTCGCCGCCACGTCGTGGCGCGGCGAGACCTCGCGGCGCAGCGCCGGCAGCCGCACCACGTGCACGCCGAGCTCGTCGGCGAGGTACTCCATCGACTCCTCGCGCGTCGGGATCGTGCCGGCCACGACCACGACTTCGTGGCGCCGCGCCTGCTGCGCCGCGGCGAGCTCGAGCACGCTCAACGTCGCCCCGCCGAGGTTCAGCCGTGCGATGGCGTGGACGATCTTCACCCGTCGACCAGGAGGGGGATGACGGCGACGAGGCCGGCCGTGAGCCACGCTACGGCTGCCAGCGCCGAGCCGCCGAACAGCCCGGAGCCGGCGAGCGCGCCGCCGGCTGCTGCGAGCCACACGCTCGGCACGTATCTCAGGCGGTCGCGCGCGCGTCGCGCGGCGTTGACGCTGCGCTCGACGAGCGTGACCGCGAGCGCAACGAGGAGCGCGGCACCGACGAGGCCGAGCTCGTACAGCACCTCGTCGTAGGCCTGCTGCGGGATGAACGGTCGGTCGGCCGGCGGGAAGTAGGGGCGCGGCTGGTCCGGGAAGCGCCGGCGCGCGTCCGGGAGGTAGCGCGCGAACTCCGACGGCGGCAGCTCGCCGTACCAGCCGGTGCCGAGCAGCGGGTGGTCGAGAAACACCCGCCCGCCGACGTACGCGTAGACGAGGCGCTGGCTCCAGCTCGCCGCGTACTGGCCGGGGCGCTCCGCCTGCTTGCCGAACCACTGCTGCAGGAAGCCGAGCTCGCCGCTTCGCAGCAGGAGCGTGACCGCGGTCACCGCCGCGACGACCGCTACCGACGTCAGCCCGGGCCGCGGACGCAGCGCGCCGTGCCGCAAGGCGAGCACGAGGAGCACGAACGTCCCGACATACAGCCCGAGCAGGCTGGCGAGCGCCGCGCCGAGCGCGACGCCGACCGCGCCGACGACAATCGCTGCGACCGCGCGTCGGGGCAGGTGCGTGCGCTGCTCGAACAGCAGCACCAGCCCGTAGACGAGCGGCATCGTCGCGAGAGCGGCGAAGTCGTGCTCGCCGAGAAACGACGCCTGGCGGCCGCCGCCCGCGCGAATGAACTCGACGAGCGCGTAGACGTCTGCGGCCGCTGTGAAGAGGATCAGGAACTCGACGAGCGCCTCGAGCCGCGCGCGCGTGCGCACGAGGGCGAGCGCGCCGAGGCCGAGCGCGGAAAGCTCGACGAACTTGCCCGCGCTGACGAAGGCGGTCGCGCCGTTCGTCGCGCCGGTGACGAGCACGAGCGCGCAGAACGCGGCCGCCGCGAGCACGACCGCGCGCGCGCCGATCGGCTCGCGCGTGAGCGCGACGACCGCGACGATCGCGAGCGCGACGAGCGCGACGTCGCCCGGGACGATCGAGACGGTCGTGCCGCCGATCCCGACGTCGACGCTCGGCTGGTCGCGTGCACGCACGAACGACAGCCCGGCCGCGACGACGAGCAGTGCGAACGCGGGCGAGCGCAGCTGCCGCCACAACTCGATCTGCCGGAGGGCGGCCACGGGTGCCTACCATAGTCGCCGCTCTCCACGGCCCCATGCGCATCGTCTTCCTCACAGGCATCTGGCCGCCGGACGTCGGCGGCCCGGCCACGCACGGCCCCGA
>JBKPLI010000238.1:0-8285 GCA_046731555.1 Actinomycetota bacterium
GGCACGGGCCGGCCGAGCGGGTCGGACACGACGGCCGTCCGCCAGTCGCCGCCGAGCGCGCGCGCGAGCACGGCGGCCGTCCCCTCGCCGCCGTCCGCGACCGGCGCCTCGTCCACCTCCACCCCGTCGACGCGGCGCATCCCCGAGGCGAGCAGCGCGGCCGCCTCGATCGGCGAGAGGACGCCCTTGAGGCTAGCCGGAGACGCCAGCGCGCGCACGCTCGGGCTCCTCGGCCGGCTCGGCCACCGAGCCGACGTCGGTCTCCGTCGCCTCCGGGATCTCCTTCAGCGTCGCGTACGACAGTCCCTCGCGCGCGAGGAACAGGAGCCCGATCCCGATGCCGACCGACGCCTCGATCGCCTGGAGGCCGATCCCGAACGCGAACCCGCGCGCGTAGGCGACGCCGTACGAGACGAGCGGCAGCGCGACCGCCGCCTGCACGAGGCCGACGTTGCCGGGCCAGAGCGGGAAGATCGTCGCGAGGTTCATCAGCACGAGCACGAGCCCGGCGGCGGCGAGCGGCTCGTGGATGTGGAACGCGAGCATCGCGGTCGCGACCGCGAACAGCTGCAGCGTCCAGCCGACGAACTGGAAGAACGCCGCGGCGAATGCAGGCGCCGGCGCGCGCATCACGCCGAGGCCGTGCCGTGCGCGGGCGAGCAGCCGCCGCACGGTCCCGACGCTGTCGATGCCGTGCGTGTGATGGCGCCGCGCGCTGATCCACGCGAACGCGAACAGCCCGAACCCGACCGCGAGCACGATGAGGAGGCTCGTGATCGCCCAGTGCGGCACCTTCGCCGCGAGCAGCACCCACACGACGAGCGCCAGTGCCGGAAACAGGTCGAACACGCGGTGCGCGAACACGGAGCCGATCAGCGTCACGCCCGCGCCCTCGCGGCCCGGCATGCGCCGCGTCAGCACGGCCACGCGCGCGAGCTCGCCGACGCGACCCGGCAGCACGGCGTTCGCGAACAGGCCGACCGAGAACGCCGAGAACACGGAGCGGTACCTCGGGTGCGGCGGCGGCATCGCCTGCTTGATCGCGATCTGCCACGCGACCGAGCGGGCCATCACCGACAGGAGGTTGAGCCCGACGGCCGCGAACACCCACCGCCAGCGGACGATCGTGAACGCGTCGTGGACGACGTTCCAGTCCGGCCCGCGCCACCAGAGCAGGACGCCGGCGCCGAGGAACATCGGCACGAAGACGAGCAACGCGCGCCAGCCGCGTGCGACTGCCGGCGTCCTCACGCGGCCACCCGCTCGTAGGTCTGCTCGAGCCGCTGCGCGACGATCGGCCACGCGTAGCGCTCCTCGACGACCGCGCGCGCGGCGGCGCCCATGCGGGCGCGGCGCTCCTCGTCCCGGAGCAGCTCGATGACGGCGTCGGCGAGCGCCCGCTCGTCGCCGGGTCGGACGAGCGTCGCCGTCTCGTCGGACGCGACCGCCGCGTAGCCGGGGATGTCCGAGGCGACCACGGGCGTCGCGCATGCGAACGCGCGCGTCAGCACCATCCCGAAGCTCTCGCCGCCGAGCGCCGGCGAGACGAGCAGCTTCGCCGCGAGCAGCTCCCGCGTCAGCGCCTCGTCCGGGATGATCCCGAGCACGTCGATGCCGGTCTCGTCCGTGCGCAGCCGCGCGTGGAGCAGGCGGTACTGCAGCGGGTCGGTGCCGACGAGCCGCAGGCGCGCACCGGTGCGGCGGTGGATCTCCGGCCACGCGCGGAGCAGGATGCGCAGTCCCTTCCGCGGGTCGTGCCGTCCGACGAACACGATCGTGTTCTCGCGCCCGCCGGGGTCCCCGTGCCGCGGGACGGCGACGCCGTTCGGCACGATCTCGAATCCCTCGCCGACCCAGCGCGACGCCGTCGCGGCCGCCTGCTCCGAGACGGCGATGCGCGCGTCGATGCGGTCCATGAGGAAACCCCACATCACCATTCCGCCGCCCATCCACCCGAGGTCGCCGGCCGCGTGCCACGTCGCGACGACCGGCACCTTCGCGAACGCGAGCGTCGCGACGCAGATCGCGGGCGTCATCGGCTCGTGCAGGTGCAGCACGTCGAATCGCTCGCGATCGAGCACGCTCCGGATGCGCGCGGGCGTCTGCGGCGAGAGGACGATGTTCGGCAGCGACCCGTTCGCCGGGACGACGACGGAGCGGCCGACGGGGATCACGCCCTCGGGGAGGTCGCCGTGGCGGCCGGTGCGCGGGTGCAGCAAGCGCGTGAGCCGGCCCGGCGGGTCGTGGCCGATCAGGATCTTCACCTCGTGACCCCGTTCGCGCAGCGCGGCCGCCTGGTTCTCGGCGTGCTCGACGACGCCGCCCCAGTACGACCACGAGAACGGGACGACGATGCCGATCTTCATCTTCATGCGTACGCCGCCGCGAACGCGCGCGCGAGCCGCTCGGTGCCGAGTTCGAGGACGGCATCGGGCACGGCGAGCGAGAGCCGCGCCCACCCCCCGCCGCTCGGGCCGAACCCCTCGCCGGGTGCGACCGCGACGCGATGCTCCGTGAGCAGCGTGGCGGCGGTGACGCCGTCGGGGAGGTGCACCCAGACGTAGAACGTCCCCTCGCAGACGGGCGGCTCAGGGAGCGCCGCGATCAGTGTGTCGCGTCGGCGCTCGTACGTCGCGACGCGTTCGGCGACCGAGTCCTGAAGCCCTTCGAGCGCCGCGATCGTCGCCTCCTGCAGCGGCGCGAAGATGCCGACGCGCGCGTGGTCGTTGAGCAGGTTGATGCGCTCGACGATCTCGGCGTTGCCGACGACGAAGCCGACGCGCCAGCCGGCCATGCCGTACGTCTTCGACATCGACCACATCTCGACGCCGACGTCCTTCGCGCCGGGCGTCGCGAGGAAGCTCTGCGGGCGCCGGTCGTCGAAGACGAGGTCGACGTACGCCGCGTCGTGCACGATCGCCGCGCCCGTGCGGTGCGCGTAGGCGACCGCGGCCTCGAACGTGTGGGCCGGCGCGCACACGGCGCAGGGGTTCGACGGGTAGTTGAGGTAGACGGCGGCCACGTCCGTGCGCGCCGCGTCGAAGTCCGGCGCCCACCCCGCCGACGGGTCGAGCGGCAGCAGGTCGATCTCCGCTTCCGCGAGCGCCGGCCCGGACGGGTAGTCGGGGTAGTACGGGTCGGGGAGCAGAATCGTGTCGCCGCGCTCGGCGAGCGCGAGCGCGAGCTCCACGATGCCGGTCTTCGTGCCGGGGAGGAGCGCGACCTCGCGCTCGGGGTCGAGCTCGACGCCGTAGACGTCGCGATAGCGCTGCGCCAGCGCGGCCTTCGTGCGCGCGAGGCCGCGGATCGGCGAGTAGCCGTGCACCGTCTCGTCGAGCGCCGCCTCGCGCAGGCGCTCGACCACGTGCGGCGGCGGGCCGACGTCCGGATTACCCCGGCCGAGGTCGACGAGCGGCGGCCCCTCCTCGGCCGCCGCGGCCGCCACGCGACCCAGCAGGGAGACGAAATACTGCTGCGGCAGGCGCTCGAGGCGGTGCGGGCGAGGGCGCATCGCAGCCGATGCTAACCGGCCGTTCGGCGCCGGCCGCGCCGATGAGCGGCGTGCGGGCGCCGCTCGGCGACTCGCCCGTTGAGCGTTTCCGGGTGCGGGCGCAGGCTCCGGCCATGACCGCTCACGATCAACAGCTGAACGCCTTCGAGCGCCGCCTGCGAAGCCTCGAGCGAGAGCTCGAGCAGCTCCGGAGCTCCGCCGCGGCCGAGGCCGCGCCACCGCCACCCGCCTCCGAGGCGCGCGACTGGGCGTACTTCGCCACGCCGGCGCCCGAGCCGCCCGCTCCGCGACCCGCACCGTTTGTTGAGCAACCTCGTCCGGGACGAGGTTCCTCAACACGGACTGAACATTCGAAGCCGCCGAGGCCGCCGCGTGAGCTCGACCTGTCGTCGCTCCTCGGCGCGCGCACGCTGGCCTGGACGGGCGGCGTCGTGACGTTGCTCGGGATCGTGTTCTTCTTCGTCCTGAGCATGCAGCGCGGCTGGATCGGCCCGTCGCTCCGCGTGTCGCTCGGCGCGATCGCGTCGGCGCTCGTCTTCGGCGCGGGCGTGTGGCTGCGCCGCCGTCACGGCGACGTGTACTCCGCGTACGCGGCCATCGGCGCCGGGATCGCCGGCGCGTACGCAACGCTGCTCGCGGCCGCCGCGCTCTACGAGCTCGTTCCCGGCCCGGTCGCGCTCGTGCTCGCGGCACTCGTCGCCGCGGTCGGCACCGCCACCGCACTCGCGTGGGGCTCCGAGACGGTCGCGGCGCTCGGACTCGTCGGCGCGATCCTCGTGCCGGTCGCCGTGCTCGGGCACGAGGACATCTCCGTGATCGGCACCGCGTTCGCTGCACTCGTGCTCGCGGGGACGATCGTCGTCGCGCTCCGCCGCGAGTGGTGGTGGCTGCTCGGCGCGGCCGTCGCCGCGAGCGCGCCGCAGGCGGTCGCGCTCATGCTCGACGCGGACGGCCGCCACGGCAGCGCACTCGCGGTCGCGATCGCGTTCTGGCTGCTCTACGCGACGGCCGGCGTGGCGGGTCAGCGCGGACGCGAGCTCGCCGCGGCGCCGTCGAGCCTGCTCGTCTTCAGCGGCGCGTTCGCCGGCGCCTCGTGCCAGCTTCTCTACGACGGCCGCGCGGCCGGGACGGCAACGCTCGTCGCGGCACTCGCGTACGCGGTGCTCGCGGTGGCGGGCTTCGCGGCGCAACGCGACGTCTGGGCGCTCGCAGCGGCGATCGCGCTCGCCGTCGGCGCAGTCGCGGCCGCGCAGTTGCTCGACGGCAACGTGCTCGCCGTCGCGTGGGCGGCAGAGGCCGCGGTGCTCGCGTGGCTCGCGCGCCGCGTGCGTGAGATCAAGCTGCAGCTCGCGTCGCTCGTGTGGCTCGGCCTCGCGATCGCGCACGCGATCGGGGTCGACGCTCCGCCGCACGACCTCCTCGAGACGAATGCGCACCCGGCGCAAGGCGTCGCGGCCGTCCTCGCGGCGGCGCTGGCAGCGGCCGTCGTCGCGCTCCACGCACGCGCCTGGGAGAGGACCGGACCCGAGGGTGGGATCCTGCGACCGCTCTCGCGCCTCCTCGAGGACCTGCGCCGGAGCCAGGACGGCCTGCGGCTCGATGCGTGGCTGGCCGGCGGGGCGCTCGCGCTGTACGCGACGTCGCTCGGCGTGCTCGGCCTCGCCGTTCGGATCGGGGACGACGTCGGGCGCTCCTTCGGCTGGGGCCACGTGGCGGTCGTCGGACTCTGGGGCGTGCTCGGGCTCGCCGCCGTCGCCTTCGGGCGGCGCGCGGTCGGCGTCGCTCTCGGCGCGGCCGGCGTTGCGCTCGCGGTGGCGGACGCGCACGAACTCCTCACGCCGCAGCGCTCGTGGGCGTTGCTCGTCGCGGCCGCCGCCGCACTGGCGATCGGCTACGTCGCGAGCGATGGGCGCATCGACCTCACGGTGCTCGGCACCGCGACGAGCACGCCGCTCGCCCTCTACGGCCTCGTCGGCATCGTGGACATCCTCGACGGCGACGCGTTCGGTTTTGCCGTGCTCGGCATCGCCGCGGTGCACGCAGGCCTCGCCGCCGTCGCGGCCCTCCGCCGGCGCAGGGACCTGGGCACGCTCCACTGGGCGACGGCGCTCGCGCTCGCAGCACCGGCGTCGCTCCTCGTGCTGCAGGGGACGTGGATCGTGCTCGCGTGGGCGGCGACTGCCGTGGGCCTCGTGCTGCTCGCGCGCCGCACGGGCGAGAGCCGCCTCGAGCTCGCGTCGCTCGCGTACGTCGCGCTCGCACTCGCGTGGACGATCGGTATGGCGGCGCGGCCAGACCTCCTCTTCCTCGTGCACGCGCACCCCGGCCTCGGCGCGCCGGCGGCGCTGCTCGTGGCTGCCGCAGCCGCGGCATGGGCGTGGAACGCGCGACGCGCCGAGCTCTGGTGGACGAGCGCGACGCTCGTCGTCTACGCCGCGTCGCTCGCGCTGCTCGAGCTCTTCCAGCACGTCGGCGGCGCGACGCCCGAGCTCGCGTACCAGCGGGGCCACACCGCGGTGAGCACGCTTTGGGGCCTGATCGGCCTGGCACTCCTCTACACCGGCCTGCGGCGCGGCACGCGCTCGCTCCAGCTCGGCGGATTCGCGCTCTTCGGCGTCAGCCTCACGAAGCTCTTCCTCTACGACCTTGCGTTCCTGAGCTCCGTCGCGCGCTCGTTCTCGTTCCTCGCGGTCGGCGGCGTGCTGCTCGCGGCCGGCTTCTTCTATCAGCGCCTCGCCGTAGACTCGCGCGCGTGAACCTGATCGAGGCGCTGGCGACCGGAGTCGGCCCGCGCGTCGCCGGCTCCGCTGCGGCGGGGCGGGCGGCCGAGGCCGTGGCGGAGGCGTTCCGGGAGCTCGGCCTCGAGCCGCGCTTCCAGGAGTTCGACCTGCTCGCGTACGAGGCCGAGCCGCCGCGGCTCGTCGTCGACGGCGAGGAGTGGCCGGCCGGCCCGTGCATGTACGCGCATCCGGCCGAGGTCGAAGGCCGCGTTCGGCGCATCGGCGCGACGCGCGCGCCGGTCGGCGACCGGATGCTCGCGACGTTCGCGATCGTCGACGGCGACGGCCGCGAGCTCGCGCGGCTCACGACGAGCCCGTTCTCGCGCGGCGCGATCCCGTTCGCGTCGTCGCACTACCACGTGACGACGCCGCCGACCGCCTTCGTCGCGGCGCACGACGCCGAGCGACTGCAGGACGGGATGCACGTGCGTCTGCGTGTCGCCGGCGAGTTCGTGCGGCGGCGCGACCGCAACGTGATCGCGGATGCGCGCGGCGGCGGCGAGAAGCGTGTGCTCGTCACCGCGCACTACGACTCCGTGTTCCGCGGCCCGGGAGCGATCGACAACGCGACGGGAGTCGAGGGCGTCCGTCGCATCGGCGAGCGCGTGCTCGACCGCGACGTGACGCTGATCGCGTTCGCCGCAGAGGAGATCAAGCTCGTCGGCTCCCGCTACTTCGTCGACGAGGCGAAGCTGCGCGGCGAACTCGACAGCATCCTCGGCGTCGTGAACCTCGACTGCGTCGCGCGCGGCGAGAAGCTCATGCTGCTCGCGTCGCCCGACGAGCTACGCGGCCGCGCGCTCGAGACCGCGCGCGCTCTCGGCCACCACGATCGCTACGACGTCGAGACCGCGGCCGCGACCGGCGGCGTCGACTCGCACTGGTTCGCCGACGCGAAGGTGCCGGCCGTGACGATCTGCCACTTCCCGTACGACGAGTACCACCTGCCCGACGACACGCCGGAGCTCGTCGACGAGCGCGTACTCGCGGACTCGGTCGACCTCGCCGTCGCGCTCGTCGAGTCGCAGCTCGCGACGCCGGTCGCCCGTTAGAGTCGAAGGCATGCTCGACGCCGGCCTCGCCGAGCTCCACACGCACCTCGGCGGCTCGGTCGCCTCCGACATCATGTGGAGTCTCGCGCACGAGCAGGGCATCGCCCTCCCGACGCGCGATTTCTGGGAGTTCGACCGGATGGTCACGGTGTCCGACCCGCGGGGCGTCGCCGACCTCGATGCGCTCGACCGGATCTACCACCTGACGGAGCTGATCCAGTCGTCGCCGCTCGCAGTCGAGCGGTCCGTACATGCGGCGATCGGGGGCGCGTACCGGTCGCAGGGGATCACGACACTCGAGCTGCGCTTCAACCCGATGAAGCGCAACCGCGGCGGCGAGCGCGACCTCGACCACATCATCCTGGCGGCCGTGCGCGGGCTGGACCGCGCGTCGCTCGAGTACCCCCAGGTCCGCGCGGGACTCATCCTGATGATGGACCGCACGTTCACGGCCGAGCAGAACATGATCATCGTCGAGAAGGCGGGCGTGTTCGCCTCGCGCGGCGTCGTCGGCGTCGACATCGCGGGGCCGCGGCCGGGCGGCGCGCGCTACGACTACACGCAGATCCGCGACCACGTCGACTTCGCGCGCGACCTCGGCCTCGGCGTCACGATCCACGTCGGCGAGGAAGGCGGCCGCCACGGGATCGACGAGATCCGCGAGGTCGTCGAGTCGCTGCGCCCCGACCGCATCGGGCACGGCATCCTCGCCGCTCAGGACCCGGACCTGATGGCGTTGCTGCGGGAGTCGGACACCACGCTCGAGATCTGTCCGACCTCGAACTTGCTCACGAAGGCGCTCACCGACGAGGCGGCCGTGCGCGACGTCTTCCGCACGTTCGTCGACCACGCGGTGCCGTTCACGATCGCAACGGACGGCCCGGAGATGATGCGCACGCACCTCCGCGACGAGTTCGAGCTCCTCGTGCGCATCGACGCGCT
>JBKPLI010000239.1:0-7276 GCA_046731555.1 Actinomycetota bacterium
CCTCGCGCAGGTCGCCTGAGCGCACCGCGGCGGCGATCGCGGCGACGATCTCCTCGACGTGCTCGTCGGTCGAGTCGTGGCCGAGGCAGAGCGCATCCGCGCCGGCCGCGAGCGCGCGCACCGCTGCCGCGCCGAAGCCGAGCCGGCCGCTGATCGCGCGCATCTCGAGCGCGTCGGTCACGATCGCGCCGCCGAACCCGAGCTCCTCGCGCAGCAGCTCCGTCAGCACGCGGCGGCTGAGCGTCGCGGGCGCATCGTCGAGCTCCGGCACGACGAGATGCGCGGTCATGACCGCGGACACGCCTGCGTCTACCGCCGCGCGGAACGGCAGCAGCGCCGCGCCGAGATCGCCGTGCACGACCGGCAGGTCGAGGTGCGAGTCGACGCTCGTGTCGCCGTGTCCCGGGAAGTGCTTCGCGCACGCGGCGACGCCCGCGGCCTGCGTGCCGCGCGCGAACGCGGCGACGTGCCGCGCGACGAGCGCCGGGTCGTGGCCGAACGAGCGCACGCCGATCACCGGGTTCGACGGGTTCGTGTTCACGTCGGCGACCGGCGCGAGATTCATCGTCACACCGACGGCGGCGAGTTCGTGCGCGATCGCGGCGGCGACCTCCTCCGTGAGCGCGGCGTCGTCGAGCGCGCCGAGCACGAGGTTGCCGGGGAACGACGAGCCCGTCGCGGACTCGAGCCGCGTCACGTCGCCGCCTTCCTCGTCGGTCGCAACGACGACGTCGCCTAGCGACGCCGTGAGCCGCGCGACCTGCCCACGGTCGCCGACGTTCCATGCGAACAGGACGACGCCTCCGAGTCCTTGCTCGACGCGGCGCAGGATCCAGTCCGGCGCCTCGAGCCCCGGGAAGCCCGGCATGAGGCAGCCGAGCGCGACGCGCTCGACGCTCACCCGCGAACGGCCCCCTGCGTCAGACCGAACGCGATCTTGCGGTGCACGAGCACGAAGAAGACGACGACCGGCAGCGCGGTGAGCGTCGCGCCGGCCATCAGCGGCCCCCAGTCCGTGCCGCGCTGGGTCGTGAAGAACGCGAGCCAGATCGTGAGCGTCTGCTTCTCCTGGGACTGGAGCAGCACGTAGGCCATGATGTACTCGTTCCAGGCCTGGATGAACGCGAAGATCGACGTCGCGACGAGGCCGGGCCCGACGAGCGGCAGCATGATCCGGAAGAACGCGCCGAGCCGTGTCGAGCCGTCGACCATCGCCGCCTCCTCGAGCTCCTTCGGCACGCCGCCGATGAACCCGCGCAGGGTCCAGATGCAGAACGGCAGCACGAACGTCAGGTACGTGACGATCACGCCGGTCAGCTTGTCGACCTGGTGCACGCTCGAGAGCGTGATGTAGAGCGGGATGATCAGCGCGTTCAGCGGGATCATCTGCACCGCGAAGATCACGATGATGAACCCGGCGCGGCCGTAGAAGCGGAACTTCGCGAGCGCGAGCGCGCCGAGCAGCGCGAGCCCGACGGACAGGATCACGACCGCGAGCACGACGATCATGCTGTTCTGCACCGCGTCCCAGAAGTGCGGCCGGTGGATCGCGTCCGTGAAGTTCGCGAGCGTCGGGTCGTGCGGCCACCACTCGGGCTCGAGCGAGAGGATGTCGCCGCCGCGCTTGAACGCGGTCGTGACCATCCAGTAGACGGGGAAGATCATCACGAGGAACACGAGCGCGCCCGTGACGTTGATCGCGACGCGGCGGGCGATCTTCGAGCGGCTGCGCCGGCGGCGCGGAATCGTGGGAGCGGCGGCGCTCAATCCGTCTCCCCGAGGCGCACCATCTGCCGGATGTAGACGAACGTGAAGCCGAGCATGATGAGCACCATGATCAGCGCGATCGCCGACCCCAGCCCGTACTGCGACTGGTTGAACGACGTCACGAACGAGTAGATCGAGATCAGGTAGTAGTCGGACTCGGGCCGGTAGTTCCGGATGATCCAGATCTGCGTGAAGACCTGGAAGTCCCAGATCACCGACAGGCTCGTGAGAATCACGAAGATCGGCTTCAGGATCGGCACCGTCATGTCGCGGAAGATCCTCAGCGCGCCTGCGCCGTCGATCCGCGCGGCCTCGACGATGTCGGACGGGAGCTGCGTCAGGCCCGCGTACAGCGTGATCGCGACGAACGGGATCGCGCCCCACACGACGATCGCGGTGATGACCGCGAAGCCCTGCAGCGGGTTCACGAACCAGTCGTGGTGGATGAAGTTGCCGAGGTGGAGCTTCGTCAGCGTCCAGTTCAGGACGCCGAACTCGTAGTCGACCATCCAGTTCCAGATGTTGACCGACACGACCGGCGGCATCGCCCACACGAGCACGAGCGCGGTCGTCAGCAGCAGGCGCATGAACTTGCCGAGCGCGGCGAGCAGCAGCGCGACGAGCGTGCCGAGCACCATCGTCAGCGCGACGTTCGCGATCGTGAACACGAACGTCCGCAGGAGCACCTGCCAGAACGTCGCGTCCTGCAGGACGGTCTTGTAGTTGTCGAGCCCGATCCACTTGCCCTGGTGCCGGATCAGCTCGAAGAGGCCGTACTGCTGGAACGACAGCGCGACGATCTTGTAGAGCGGGTAGCCGAGGACCGCGACGATGACGGCGGTCGCCGGCAGGAGCAGCGCGTACGGGACGGAGCCGCGGCCGACGCGGGCGCGAAGACGCCGTCGAGCCGGTCTCACGACCGGCTCGACGACAAGTGCGACTGGTTCCGCGGGCCTCGTCACGCGGACAAGGCTACGAGTTGAGGATTTCCGTGATCTGCTGGCTCGCCTTCGTGGCGAGGTCCTTCGTCTTGCCCGGGTTGCGGAGGATGTTGCTCAGCATGCTCTGGAGCACGTTCGCGCTCTCGACGTTCGCCCAGTTGGGCGTCGAGGGGACGAACCAGCTGTACTTCGCGGCCTCCGCGAACGGCGCCAGCCTCGGCTTCGACGCGTTGACGCGTGCGAGCGTGGTCGTGTTCGGGATCACGCCGCCCGCGCTCGCCATCAGCGACTCGTTCGCCGTGCTCGTGTACGCGGCGATCCACTCGGTCGCGAGCGACTTGTTCTTGCTCGTGACCGGCACGCCGAGGTTCGAGCCGCCGAGGAACGTCGGCATGTACTTGCCCTTCGTGTGGCTCGGCATCGGGTACGCGTTCATCTTGCCCGCAAGGGCCGGATCGCCGAGCTTCGGGTCGAGCGCGTACGGCCACTCCCAGCCGTTGCCGATGAACGAGCCGACGTGGCCCTTCGAGAACACGAGCGCCTGCTGCGGGTGCGCCTCGTCGCCGGTCTTGTTGGCGCGAGACAGCTTCAGCGCGGCGTCCTTCCAGGCGTTCAGGCCTGCGAGCGCCTCCGGCGAGTCGAGCGTGCCGACCCACTTGCCCTTGCTCGTCTTCGCGATCTGGCCGCCGAAGTCGTAGACGAACGACATCGCGGCGTACCAGTAGCGGCCGGGGAAGTACACGGCCGAGTAGTTCGGATCCTTCTTCCCTCCGTACTTCGCCATCAGCTTCTCGCCGGCGGAGATGAACTCCGCGAGCGACGCCGGCGCCTTCTTGACGCCCACTGCCTTGTACTGGTCGGTGCGGTAGATGACGCCGCGCGCACCGGCGTAGTACGGAACGCCGTAAAGCTTGCCGCCGTACGAGCCGGCCTTCGTCAGCGCGTTGAGCCACGTGCCGGAGTTCGGGAAGTCGGACTTCGACAGCGCGGCGAGCGCACCCGCGGCGCTGTACTTCGGGATGTCCGTGTTGCCGAACTCGAGCACGTCGGGCCCGTTGCCGGACGAGAGCGTCGCCTCGAACTTCGTCTTGTAGTCGCCCCACGTCTGGTACTGCACGTCGACGCTCGCGTCGGGGTGCTTGGCGGTGAAAGCCGCGTTCGCGGCCTTGACGGCCTCCGGCCAGTTCGTCTGGGCATCGCCCATGAGCCAGACCGTGAGCTTCGTCGCCTTCGCCGCCGTCGGCGAGTTGATGCGCGCCGTACCGGCCGTCGCCGCCACGAGCGAGAGCACGACCACGGAGGCTGCTGCTGCGACAACGCGTAGTCTCATTGATGTCTCCCTACGAGATGCCGGCACGGGCGCTCGCCTCCTGCCCACTCAAGAGGTGACCACGAGGAGGAGGTTGCGCTCCGGCCGATTGGTACATACCACTTGGCCACCTGGCGGAGACTCCCACACCGAAGCGGTCCTGTCAAGGGTGGACCGCCTGCGGCGTACGATGCGCACGTTCAGCCTGCAAGAGGCGCATTTCTCGCGGCGCAGTCGCGTCAGGTTTGCGGTCCGAGAATGGTATTGACCTTGGCCGCTTACGGCGCGAGCGTGACCTTGCTCAGGCCGACCGGGCGGTCCGGGTCGAGGCCCTTCGCCTGCGCAAGTGCCCACGCGAACAGCTGGCCCGGGATCACGGTCACGAGCGGCGCGAGCAGCGGGTACGGCGGCTCGGGCACGGGCAGGTAGGCGTCCGCGTCGGGGATCGACTCTGCCGAGGTGCCGCTCGCGATGAGCGCCGCGCCGGCCGCGCGGGCACGCAGGGCCGCCTCGCGCACGGCGGCGAGGCTCTGCTCCTCGGAGGCGATCGCCCAGACGGGGAAGAACGTGTCGAGCGCCGCCACCGGCCCGTGGATCATGTCGGTCGACGTGAGCGGCTCGGCCGCCACGCGGCACGTCTCGAGCAGCTTGAGCGAGATCTCGCGCGTCGTCGCGTACTCGATCCCGCGGCCGATCACGAACATGCGCCCGACGAACGCGAACGGCACCGCCAGCTCGCTCGCGCCGGCCTGCAGCTCGGGGATCGCGTCCGCCGCCGCGGAGGCCGTCGCGCGGATGCCTTCGGCGTACTCGTCGCCGACGCCGGCCGCGTGCGCCGCGAGCAGCGCGAGCGCGGCAATCTGGGTCGTGTAGGTCTTCGTTGCGGCGATCGCCCGCTCCGGACCGGCGTCGAGCTCGAGCACCGCTTCTGCCGCGCGCGCGAGCGACGACTCGCGGTCGTTCGTGATCGCGACCGTGTACGCGCCGCGCTGCCGCGCGAGCTCGACGTACTCGACGACGTCGGGGGTCTCCCCGGACTGCGAGAGGCCGATCACGCACGAGTCCGTGACGTCGATCTCGGCGCCGTAGTAGACGGTGAGCGAGATCGAGTCGCGGACGGCCGTCCAGCCCGGCAGGAGGCCGAAGGCGTAGACGCCGAACGAGGCCGCGTTGTCCGACGAGCCGTGCGCGACGAGGCGCAGGACGCGCACGCCGCGCCGCCGGATCTCGGCGGCAATATGAGCAAATGCAGGGGAATTGTCGGCAACGCGCGCGATCGCCGCGGGTTGCTCGACGATCTCCTGCAGCAGGACCGAGCCGGAGTCTCGGTCGGGCAGCGTCATCGCGGGACGAGCACGGGGCCGTGACTGCGCTCGTGCCGGGTGAGCTCGGTCACGAGCCGGTAGCGGTCGCCTCGGTAGACGGACCGCACCCATTCGACGATCTGCCCCTTGTCCGACCGCGTCGTGCGCTCGAACAGGAATGCAGGCGAGTGGATCGGCACCCCGAGCGCCGTCGACTCCTCCTCGTTCGTCACGGTGGGCTCGATCGTCTGTACGCCGCTCGCGATCGAGATCCCGTAGCGGCGCTCGAGCAGTTCATAGAAGGAGTTCTCCTCGAGGTCGCGGCCGGTGAGGGCGGGCACGAGCGTCTCTGGAACGTGGAGCTCCTCGATCGCCATCGTCTCGCCGTCGGCGAGGCGGAGGCGCTGCACGACGACGATCTTCTCCGAGGGCGAGACCATCAGGCAGCGGCCGAGGCGTGCACCGGCCATCGTGGTCGTGAGCGAGAGCGTCCGGCTCGCGGGGCGGAGGCCGCGCTGCTTCATGTCCTCGCTGAACGAGGTCATGGTCAGCTCCTGCGCGATCTTCGGCTCGCGGACGAACGTGCCGCTGCCGCGCCGCCGTTCGAGGTAGCCCTCGCGCACGAGCTCGTCGAGCGCGGCGCGAACGGTGAGGCGCGAGACGCCGAGGTCGCCGCTGAGCTGCCGTTCGGACGGGATCGCCATGCCGACGCCGAGCCGCTCGATCAGGTCGAGCACCTTGTCGCGCGTCTGGCTCTGCTTCGTGATCCGCGGGACGCGAAGGTCGACGCCGGACGGATCCGAGGGCTCGAGAGGTGTGGTGTTGGCGCTCAGGACGTCGTCTCTGCCGCGAGTGGTGCGCCGATCGTAGCCAACTGCCCGGATGTGGTCAATACCACTCTTGCGCTCTCGGCGACGACGCCGTAGGCTCCGGTGCGATGACGACCCGCCGCTCACCGCATTCTGCCGCAGGTCGGGCGCCCACCGCGGTCGCATTCGCCCAGGAGCGGTCCGATCCGGTCACCGAGCAGCACCTCGCCGACAACGGGGATCTCGATCTCCGCGGCACGCTCGAGCTGGTCGAGCTGATCAACGACGAGGACGCCACCGTCGCCGCGGCGGTCAGGCGAGCAGCCCCCGCGCTCGCCGCAGCCGTCGACGCGATCGTCGACCGCCTCCGCGGCGGCGGCCGCCTCGTGTACGTCGGAGCGGGATCGTCCGGACGGCTCGCGCACGTCGACGCCGCCGAGTGCGGCCCGACGTTCGGCACGCCGCCCGAGCAGGTGACGGCGATCGTCGCGGGCGGGGCGACCGCGCTCGCGGCCGCCCAGGAGGCGGCCGAGGACGACGATGCGGCCGGGGCGGCCGACGTCGCGTCCGCGCAGGTGGGCGCGGCCGATGCGGTCGTGCTGCTGTCCGCGAGCGGCTCGACGCCGTACGTGCTCGCCGCTGGACACGCCGCGCAGGCGGCGGGCGCGCTGACCGTCGCGGTCGTCTGCAACGACGAGAGCCCGCTCGGCGAGCTCGCCGACCACGCCGTCGTCGCGGTGGTTGGCCCGGAGGTGATCGCGGGCTCGACGCGGATGAAGGCGGGCACGGCGCAGAAGCTCGTCCTCAACACGATCTCGACCGCGACGATGATCCGGCTCGGCAAGACCTTCGGGAACTTGATGGTCGACGTGGTCGCGAGCAACGCGAAGCTGCGTGCGCGCGCCCGGCGGGCGGTGACGCTCGCGACGGGTGCCGGCGACGCGGAGGTGGACGACGCCCTCGCCGCGTCGGGCGGCAACGTGAAGGTCGCGATCGTCTCGCTGCTCGCGCGCGTGGAGGCGGGCGAGGCGGCGGCACTGCTCGAGCGGTCGAACGGCGTCGTGCGCGACGCGCTCGCGCCGCGATGAGGCTCGGCGTCGCGGCGGCGATCGTCGACGGCGAGCTCGTCGCCGGCGACCTGGAGGT
>JBKPLI010000240.1:0-9577 GCA_046731555.1 Actinomycetota bacterium
GCGCCGCGAAGCCGAGCGCGGTTCCGGCCGCGGCGATCCCGAGCGGCCAGTGCGCCGGGTAGAACGGCAGCGTCGCGGCGACCCAGCCGGCCGACAGGCCGCTCAGCGCCGCGGGCAGCACGCGCTCCGGGACCGAGACGGCGAGCCGGGCGCGTGCCGGCAGCGCCGGCGCTGTCTTCTTGCGGCCACCGCCCTTGCCGCGGCGGCGCTTCGCGGGGAGCGCGCGCAGCTCGTGCGCGAGTCGCTGCGCGGACGGCCGCCGCGTCGGGTTCGAGAGGAGGGCGCTGGCCACGGTGTCGCAGAGCGCCCGCGGCAGGTCCGGCCGCAGCTCCTCGAGCCGCCGCGCGCCCGAGCGGATGCGGCGCGTCGTGCCGTCGGCGCCGCCGGCCCAGAACGGGTGCTCGCCGGCGAGCGCCTCCCAGAGCAGCACGCCGACACCCCAGATGTCCGCCGCGGCGGTCGCGTTCTCGCCGCGCAGGCGCTCGGGCGAGATGTAGGCGAGCGTGCCGGGCACGTCGCCGTGCGCCGTCAGCGTGTCGAACTCGGCCATCTGCGCGAGCCCGAAGTCGAGCAGGCGGACGTCGACTTCGCTCGACTCGGCGAGGAGCACGTTCGACGGCTTCACGTCGCGGTGGACGATCCCGCGGCCGTGCGCGTGGGCGAGCGCCTCCAGCACCTGGGCGGCGACCTCGATCGCGGCGCGGTCCGGCAGCTCGCCGGCGCGCAGCGCCTCGCGCATCGTGCGTCCCGGCACGTACTCGTAGGCGATGTAGACGTGCGACCGGTCGCGTGCGAGGGCGTAGATCCGCTGGCAGCGCGGGTGCCGGAGGGCCGCCGCGGCGGCGGCCTCGCGCTCGGCGCGCGCGCCGGCCTTGCCCTCGCGGCCGACGATCTTCAGGGCGACGTCGAGGCCGCTCTGCTCGTCGCGCGCGAGCCAGACGTGGCCCATCCCGCCCGACCCGAGCGGGCGGACGGGCCGATACCGACCGAGGACGAGGTCGTGCGCGAGAGCCGCCGAGGACACTCGCCGCATCTTTCGCACACCGGTCGGAAGTCCTCTCCGACCCCGACAGCCGAGCCGATGGGTACTCTCGGACGGCGTGGACACGCCGCGCGACGACGAGATCGAGTTCGACTTCTTCGACGACGAGCCCGTCACGACCGAGGCTCCGCCGTCGAGGGTCCGGCTTCCGCGTCGCGGGGGAGGCGGCGGCGGCTCGCGCCGGTCCGTCCGTCCGCCACACGGCCTGACGCCGCTCCTGCGGCTGCTCGGCCTCGTCCTCTTCGTGATCGCGATCGTGCTGATCCTCGTGCTGCTGATCCAGTCGTGCGCCGCTGAGAGCAAGCACGACTCGTACGCGAACTACATGAGCGAGGTCGACAAGATCGCCTCGCGGTCCGAGGCGAACGGGCGCAAGGTGGCCGACGCGCTCACGACGCCGGGCGCGAAGGTCAACGACATCGTCACGACGCTGAGCGGCATCGCCGACGCGGAGCGCCAGAACGTCGAGGCCGCGCGCGACCTGAGCCCGCCGGGGCAGTTGCGCGCCGAGAACCTCGCAGTGGTCGAGGCGCTTCAGTTCCGCGTCAGCGGCGTCGACGGCCTCGCCACGACGTTCCGGCAGACCGCGAACTCGAAGGCGGCGAGCGACGCGACGCTGCTCGCGACGCAGGCCGACCGGTTGCTCGCGAGCGACATCGTGTGGGACGACCTCTTCAAGACGAACTCCGAGCAGCAGCTGCAGGCGGACGACGTCACGGGCGTGCGCGTGCCCGACTCGAACTTCATCGTGAACCGGGCGCTCGTCGGCGAGCAGGCGATGACCCAGGTGCTGCGACGCATCCGCGGCGCCTCCACCGGCGGCACGCCGACCGGCCTGCACGGGACGAACATCGTCTCGACGAAGGCGCAGCCCGGGAACCAGACGCTCAACACGACCGAGAACACCGTCACCGCGACGACCGACCTCGCCTTCGACGTCACGATCGCCGACTCGGGCGACTCGCAGGAGGTGCAGGTCAAGGTGACGCTGACGATCGAGAAGGCCGGCAGCCCGATCACGAGGTCGCAGACGATCGACCTCATCAACCCGGGCGAGCAGAAGACGGTCAGGTTCAGCGACCTCGGCCAGGTGCCGTTCGCGACGAAGACGAACGTGAAGGTCGACGTCCAGGCGGTTCCCGGCGAGAAGAACACGTCGAACAACTCGGCGACCTACCCGGTCATCTTCTCGCTCGGCTAGCCTCGAGGCTCTGTGTCGATATCGGGCTCGGCAGCGGCGGCGATTGCGGCCGGCGCGGCGGTCGTCGCGCTCGGCGCTCTGATCCTCGCGTGGGTCGCGTGGGTGCGCGTCCGGCGGGTCCGCGACACGCAGCGGATGCTCCTCGGCGGCGGGCGCAAGGACCTCGTCGACTTCGCCGTCTCGCTGCAGGGACGCATCGACGACCTTCACCGCGCGGTCGACGAGGTCGCGGCCGGCCTCGCCCGCGTCGACCGGCGCGTCGACTCGACCGTCGCCAACACCTCGATCGTCCGCTACGACGCCTACGAGGACACGGGCGGCCACCAGTCCGCCTCGCTCGCGCTCCTAGACGGCGCCCGCACCGGCGTCGTCGTGACCGCGATCCAGGGCCGCGACTACGCCCGGATCTACATGAAGGAGGTCGAGCGCGGCCACCCGTCCGTCGCTCTCTCGCCCGAGGAGCAGGAGGCGGTCGAGCGCGCCATGGGCCGCTGATGGCACGAAATCCGCGTCGGTGGGTACATTTCAGCCCAGGGTGCAGCAGGTCCTCGTCCTGAACGCGAGCTACGAGCCGTTGAACGTGTGCTCGGTTCGGCGCGCCCACGTCCTCGTCTTCAAGGGCAAAGCCCAGGTGATCGAAGAGCTCGAGCGACCACTCCGTGCGGCGACGGACACGTATCCGTGGCCGCATGTGATCAGGCTCGTGCAGTACGTCCGCGTGCCCCGCACGGTCCAGCGAAAGATCTCGCGGCGCGCGCTCTTCGCGCGTGACAACTGGCGGTGCGTCTACTGCGGCTCGACGGCCGGGCGGCTGACGCTCGACCACGTCGTCCCGCGTTCGCGCGGCGGCGGCTCGACCTGGGAGAACGTCGTCACCTCCTGCGCGCCGTGCAACCTCCGCAAGGGCGACCGGCTGTTACACGAGGTTCAGATGGAGCTGCCGCACCCACCGCGGCCGCCGGCGCCGGTGCTGTTCATCCGCCTGTCGACGCAGACGATCCCGCGGGGTTGGGAGCAGTACCTCGCCGCGTTCGGGGCGGCGGCTGCGTAGCGAGGCCGTCGAACCACCAGAGCGCGAGCGCCGCGATCGGGCCGGCGATCCACGAGAACCGCGTCGAGCCGTACGCGGTCAGGAGCGCCGTCACCAGCACCAGCGTCGCCGATGGCCGCAGCGCGCGCATCTCTGGTGGAACGCGCGAGGGTCGCTGATGGTTACCCGCGCTCGCGCGGGAGGTCGTCGCGGCCTTCCCACTCGGACCACGAGCCGGGGTACAGGCGTCCCTCGCGCCCGGCGAGGTGCAGCCGGTGGAGCGGCACGCAGGCGGTCACGCCCGACCCGCAATAGGCAGCGAGCTCGCCCTCGGGCAGCTCTGGGAGCGGGTCGTTCCACGGCGCGTTCACCGCGCCCGGGATCCGTCCCGGCTCCCGGTCGATCGGGTTCGCCTCGCCGCGGAAGCGCTCCGGCAGCCGCGCGTCGAGGACCACGAGCTCGCCGAGGCGGGCGCGCAGCTCGTCGGCGCCGATCGTGTCGTCCGCGCGTAGGTTCGGGACGAAGCGCGCCGGCGCGACCGTCTCGTCGCCCTCGCGCAGCGGGCCGCGCCACGCGTCGAGCTCGATCACCGCACAGGCGTCGTGGCCGAAGTGCCGCAGCAGCCACCACAGCCGCTCGGCGCCGCCCATCGTCCCGTAGGCGACGACCCACGTGTCGCTGCCGATGCCCGCCGCGCCGGCCGCGCGCGCGAAGTTGTCGGCCGACGGCAGCGGATGGCGCCCGCCGTCGCCGGGCGGCGCCGACAGGTCGCGCTCGACGTCGAGGAAGCTCGCGCCCGGTATGTGGCCCGCGAGGTACTGCTCGCGGCCGCGGTCGGGCTCGCCGAGCATCCAGCGGCAGTCGACGAACTGGTAGCGCACGCCGGGGAGTGTGACCGACGCGGCCGCGGCGGCGTATGCACACCATGAGACGCATACTCCTCTTCCTCGCGACGGCCACGGCCGTCGCGGTCGCACTCGCCCTCTCCGGCGTGCTCCGGCCCGAGGCGGCGCACCCGGCCGACCCGCCGGCAAAGGTCGTCACGACGGTCGGTCGCGGCACGATCTCCACCGTCCCCGACGTGGCGACGGTCTCGTTCGGCGTCCGCACGGAGGCGGCGACCGCCGCCGACGCGCTCGCGCGGAACTCCGACCTGATGGCGCGCGTGGTCGCAGCGCTGAAGGCGGCCGGCGGCGAGCGCCTGCAGACGCAAGAGGTCTCGCTCTACCCGCGCACGGACGAGACCGGCAAGACGACCGGCTTCGTCGCGCAGGACACGGTCTCCGCGCGCTCGACGATCGCCGGCGCGGGCAGGCTCGTCGACGCGGCGATCGCCGCGGGCGCGAACACGGTGCAGGGCCCGTCGCTCGAGCGGTCGGACCGCGACGCGATCTACCGCGACGCGCTCGCGAAGGCGCTCGAGGACGCGCGCGCCAAGGCCGAGGCGCTCGCGAAGGCGGGTGGCTTCGACGTCGGCCCGGTCGCCTCGGTCGACGAGCAGGTCGACGCGGGCGATCGGCCGGTGTTCGAGTCCGTCGCGGCCGCGAAGGCGTCCGACACGGCGATCGAGCCCGGCCGCCAGGACGTAGAGGCGACCGTCACCGTCTCGTTCGAGATCCGGTAACGGTCGCGCCGGTCTGCTGCGCCTCGTGCCTCACAGCGCGAGGCGCAGCCGCAGCGGCAGGCCGCACCGAGCGCACTCGCTGCGGGCCGCGCCCTTCCGCTCGGCCATGTGCACGGGCAAGGGCTTCTCGCACGTGCACCAGGCCGGTTCCTTCGGATGCTTCAACGCGTGGTCGTGCATGACGCACTCCGTTTCTCTGAGGAGGAGTCCCGCGGGAGAGATGGCTAGCCGGCGACGGCGGGGTGGACGAAAGCGCCGGCTAGCACGCGTTGACGCGCGAGAAGATCGCCTGGAGGCGGAGGGCCTTGCGGCTGATCTCGATCGCGCGGTGCATGTCGTCTGAGGATACCTCTCGTGTCGAGCACTGCGTGCGCGCCCGGGTGAGGACCGGGCGCGCACGCGTGGACAGAGCCGTTACGAGCCGTCGGGCACAGGTCGATGCGCCACCACCGCCGCGTGTGCGTGCGCCGGTGCGCGCTGGCCGTGCGCGGTGCCGAGGTGGCCGTGGGATTCGGTTCCGTAGCCGCCCGGGACCGGGATGTAGAACTCGGGGTAGCCCCACATGCCGTGCTCGTGCACGTCGAGGCCCTGCGTCTCGACGTGGTCGTCGACGCGGATGCCCCAGAGCTTGTGCATCGCGTACAGCGTTCCGAACGACGCGCTGAACGTGAACGCGCCGACGGCGAGCAGGCCGAGCGCCTGGACGCCGAGCTGGTGGAAGGAGCCCGTGTAGACGAGGCCGCCCGTCCCGGTGTTGAGGTTCTTCGCGAGCAGCGGCAGTGCGAAGAGGCCGGTCGCGAGCGTGCCCCAGACACCCGACATGCCGTGCACGGCGACGGCGCCGATCGGGTCGTCGATGCCGATCCGCTCGACGGCGATCACGCCGACGACGGCGATGAAGCCGGAGACGAGGCCGATGACCACGGCGGCCCACGGCGCGACGAAGCCCGAGGCCGCGGTGACGGCGACGAGTCCTGCCAGCACGCCGTTCAACATCATCGAGATGTCCGGCTTCTTGAGCACGATCCACGAGGTCGCGATGCCGCCGATCGCGCCGGCGGCGGCCGCGAGGTTCGTCGTCAGCGCGACGTAGCCGAAGTAGCCGAAGCCGCCGAAGTCGACCGACAGGGTCGAGCCCGGGTTGAACCCGAACCAGCCGAACCAGAGGATCAGCGTGCCGAGGACGGCGTACGGGATGTTGTGGCCCGGGATCGGGTTCGCCCGGCCGTCCGTGCCGAACTTGCCGATGCGCGGCCCGAGCAGGAGCGCGCCGGCGAGACCGGCGAGCGCGCCCTGGTAGTGCACGACCGTCGAGCCGGCGAAGTCCTGCATGCCCTTCGCGAACAGCCAGCCGTGCGGGCTCCAGATCCAGTGCGAGACGACGCTGTAGATCAGCGTGAAGATCACGCCGAACGCGAAGTACACCCACAGCTTCGCGCGCTCGGCCATCGCGCCCCACACGATCGCCAGCGACACGCCGGCGAAGACGACCTCGAACAGGTAGCCGGCCGCCGCCGGGATCTCGCTGAACCAGTCGAACGGCTCCTTGCCGACCGCGATCAGCGTCTCGGTCGACGGGAAGAACCCGGTCGTGCCGACGAGGCCGTTGCCGTCGCCGAACGCGATCCCGAAGCCGACCGCCCAGTAGACGAGCGACGCGATGGCGAAGATGAGCACGTTCTTGGCCGCGATGTGGCCCGCGTTCTTCATGCGCGTCAGGCCCGCCTCGAGGAAGGCAAAGCCGGCCTGCATGAACATCACCAGCACTGCAGTGACGACGACCCAGATCGTGCTGGCCGCGATGAGCAGGTCCGAGTTCTTAGGCACCGACTTCCACCTCCTCCAGGCTCTTGCCCGTCCGGTTGTGCGTGACGTGGTCGACCGGCGTCGTCCAGACCAGGCCGTCGCCGGACTCGTTGCCGCTCTGCGCCGCGTCGACGATCGCCGCGACCGCGCCCTCGGCCTTGTCGTCGTCGACGACGAAGATGAGGAGCGCCTTCGGCAGGAACCGCGACTCGAACACGCGGCCGCGGTACTCGTGCGTCACGCCGCGCTGGCGACCGTGGCCGATCGCCTCGATCACCGTCACGCCGACGTGACCCGTTGCGTCCTCGACCGCGTCGATCACCGTCTCGACGCGCTCGCGGATGACGACCGTCTCGACCTTGATCATGCGGCCACCGCCTCCTCTTCCTCGACGTAGGTCGGGACGGTCTCGATCGTCTGCAGGATGCGCCCGGCGATGCGGTACGGATCGCCGAGCGAGTTGGGCCGGCGGTCCTCCAGGTAGCCGCGGTACCCGTTCGCGACGAACGAGTGCGGGATGCGGACCGACGCGCCGCGGTCGGCGACGCCGAAGTTGAACCTGTCGATCGACTGCGTCTCGTGCTGACCGGTCAGGCGCAGGTGGTTGTCCGGGCCGTAGACGTCGATGTGGTCGGCCTTGTACGCGTCGAACGCGGCCATCAGCGCGCCGAAGTACTCCTCGCCGCCGACCTCGCGCATGTACCTCGTCGAGAAGTTCGTGTGCATTCCCGACCCGTTCCAGTCGAGGTCGGCGCCGAGCGGCTTGCAATGCCAGTTGACGTCGACGCCGTAGCGCTCGCACAGGCGCAGGAGCAGATAGCGGGCGACCCACATCTCGTCGGCGGCGCGCTTCGAGCCCTCTCCGAAGATCTGGAACTCCCACTGGCCCTTCGCGACCTCGGCGTTGATGCCCTCGAGGTTGATGCCCGCCTCGAGGCAGAGATCGATGTGCGCGTCGACGATCTCGCGCGCGACGTCGCCGACGTTCTTGTAGCCGACGCCCGTGTAGTACTCGCCCTGCGGCGCCGGGAAGCCCTCTTTCGGAAAGCCGAGCGGTGCGCCGTCGCGGTACAGGAAGTACTCCTGCTCGAACCCGAACCACGCGTCCGGGTCGTCCGCGATCGTCGCGCGCGTGTTCGACGGGTGCGGCGTCCCGTCGGGAAGCAGCACCTCGCACATGACGAGGAACCCGTTCTTGCGCGCCGGGTCGGGGAAGAGCGCAACCGGCTGCAGGAAGCAGTCGGAGCTCGAGCCGTCGGCCTGGCGGGTCGAGCTGCCGTCGAAGTTCCAGACGGGCAGCTCGTCGAGCGTCGGCACGTCTGTGAACTCGACGATCTTCGTCTTGCTGCGGAGGTTCGCCACCGGCTCGTAACCGTCCAGCCAGATGTACTCGAGCTTGACCTTCACGTTCGGCCTCCCTAGACGTTGGACCACGAAAAAAGCCCCACGACTCCGCGAGTCGTGAGGCTCCATTGCCTCCGTGCGCGCCTCCGGCGGCGCTGCACGTGAAGCCCACCTTAGAGGGACCGGCGGATGCCCGCAAGCGGTCCTATGCAGAAGTCGGGTGCGACCTCCGATCTAGACTCGGCGCGTGAACGAGGTCGCCTTCGTCGAGATCCCGTCCGGGTCGCGCAACAAGTACGAGTGGGACGACGAGCTCGGCGGGATCGTCCTCGACCGGCGGCTCTTCACGTCGATGAGCTACCCCGCCGACTACGGCTACCTCGAAGGGACGCTCGGCGAGGACGGCGACCCGCTGGATGCGCTCATTCTCGTCGGGGAGCCGACCTTCCCCGGCTGCCGGATCCGCGTGCGCCCCGTCGGCGTGTTCCACATGGAGGACGAGAAAGGGCCGGACGAGAAGGTGATCTGCGTCCCGCTCAAGGACCCGGCCTGGATGCGCGTCGCGGACATCCACGACATCCCGGCCGAGCTCCGGAACGAGATCGAGCACTTCTTCCAGGTCTACAAGGACCTCGAGGAGAAGAAGACGGAGACGCGGGGGTTCGGCAACCGCGCCGACGCCGAGGGGATCATCGCCGAAGCGCGGGCACGCGCCGGCTAGGCGTCTACGAGTCGCTCACGCGGAGCACGACCTTGCCCCGCTTGCCCGGCGCCAGGCTTCGCTCGAAGGCGGCCCGCGCCTCCTCGAGCAGGTAGACCGAGTCGATCTCCGGCCGCAGCTCACCGTCGTCGACGAGACGTGTGATCCTTTCGAGCTGCTCCCGGTTCGGCTCGACGACGAAGTAGATCCCGGGCGGCGCGGGCTCGGTCGCCAAGGACACGAGCCGACCGCCGGCACGCACGACCGCCGGCGCGCGTTCGAGGAGCTCGCCGCCGACCGTATCGAAGACGAGGTCGACCGGTTCGACGGCGTCCTCGATGCGTTCGCGGCGAGCGTCGACGACCTCGTGCGCACCGAGCGCCTTTGCGGCATCGGCGTCGGAAGCGCCGGCGATCACGTGCGCGCCGCGGTGGCGCGCGAGCTGGGTGGCGAAGTGCCCGACGCCGCCCGTCGCGCCGAGGATCAGGACGCGCTGGCCCGCTTCGAGGCGTCCGTGGTCGAACAGGCCCTGCCATGCGCTGAGGGCTGCGAGCGGGATCGCGGCGCTCGCGACGTGGTCGAGCGAGCGCGGCTTCGGTGCGAGTAGCGCGGCCGCGACGACGGCGAAGTCTGCGGCCGCGCCGTCGCGGCCGAAGTCGGCGAGTGCGTAGACCTCGTCGCCGACCGCGACGCCGTTCGCGTCCGGGCCGAGCGCGGCGACCTCGCCCGAGAGTTCGTACGACGGGATCGCCGGCAGGCGGTCGACGGGCCACTGGAGCTCGTCCTTGGTGATTGCTGCGGCGCGGACGCGCACGAGCGCGTCCCCGGCG
>JBKPLI010000241.1:0-7253 GCA_046731555.1 Actinomycetota bacterium
CTTGCGGGGTGCGGCGGTGGTGGCGGCGGCGACGAGCTCACGCACTCGGAGTACCAGCAGCAGGTCGGGCGCGCGCTCGCGGAGCTCGACGCTCGCATCGCCGGGCTGCGCGCGAACGAGGCGGCGATCGCGCGGCTGCGCGAGGCGCTGGCCGACGCGGCCGACCGGCTCGACTCGCTCGACGCGCCGTCGGACGCCGACGACGCGCACGGTGAGCTCGTCGACGGGCTGCGCGCGTTCGAGGAGACGATCGCGGACGAGCAGGAGACGATCGGGCGCGCGCGCGGACTCGAGGCGCGCGCGGTGCTCGCGCGCATCGCGCAGTCCGACGGCATCGTGCAGATCAGGCGCGCGCAGGCCGAGCTCCGGAACGCCGGCTACACGCTCCCGGGTTAGAGATCCGCGGTGCGGGCGTCCTCGACCGTGTCGTGGATGCCGAAGTGGCGGTCGAGGCCCGAGACCTCCAGTGCGCGGCGCGTCTCGACGCCGGGGGCGGCGAGGAGGAACGCGCGCCGGTTGTCGAGCCTCGTTCGCGCCTCGATGAGGACGCCGAGCGCGGTCGAGTCGATGAACTCGACCTCCGACAGGTCGACGACGATGCGCTCGGGCTTCTGCTCGGCGGCCGACGCGAGCGCGTCGCGCACCTCGTGCGCGTTGTAGAGATCGAGCTCCCCCGCGAGGCTCACGACGAGCGAGCCGTCAAATGTTGCGATGCCGCGTACGGGCGGCTCGCGAAGCTGATCCACGCTGTTCTCGGTCACAAACCCTCCCTTCGGGTCACCCTCCCCGGTGCCTGCGCGCAAACCTACAGCTTCGCCGCGGACCGTTGCAGGGTGCGGGGCTCGGTCTGGGCCGGGTGCGGGAGTATCATCGAACGATGGTGCAGACGAGGCGGCGTCGGACCGCGGCGATGACCGCGTTCGCGTTGCTCGCCGTGATCGCCGAGGTCGCGGGGAGGAGCCTCACCGCCCATGTCGACCGGGCGCTGCACGTGGCGCCGCTCGCGTCGACGAACGCGTCGTACTACCCGTTCCTCCTCGCCGGGGTGAAGATCGGCGCGGCGCTCGGGCTCGCGGCGCTCCTCTGGCGGGTCGTGCGTGCGCGCGCGACGGCGACTGCCGGCGCGCGCCTCGTCAACACGCTCGGTCACCGTCACGCGCCCTTTGCGCCCCGTGTGCGCCTGAGGCTCTCGCCGCGCCTCTGGCTCGCGTCGTTCGCGGCGACGTCGCTCGCGTATCTCGTGCAGACCGACGTCGAGCGCGTCACCGTCGGCCAGTGGCCGCTGCTCGCGCCGTGGCTGCACACCTACGCGCTGCCCGTCTTCGCGATCCTCGCCGTGTTCGTCGCGCTCGGCTGGGGCGCCGTCGCCCGCTGGCTCGCCGAGGCCGATCGTTATGTCGCCGCGACGTTCGCGCGCGTCCGCCGCATCCTGCGCGGCATCGCGGCGGTGCCGGTCCGCCGCGCACGCGCGACCGACGCGCACGGCCCGCGCTCGCTCTTCGGGCTCTCGTTCGAGTCGCGTCCTCCTCCGCTCGCCGTCTGAGCCGCGCGCCGCTCGGGGCTGCGGCGTGCAGAACCGCCCCAGACGCCTTCGGAGGGAAAAGTGGACACGCAGTTCGTCACATCCGTACCGGCCGTCGGAGCGCGGCGGAACGTCCGCGTTCTCGCGCTCTCGTCATTAGGCCCGCTCACCGTGCTCGCGGGAGTCGTGTGGGCGATCGTCCAGCCGTACCGCGTCACGCTCCTGCACCCGCGCGGGCAGGGGTTCTGGTGGCTCGCGATCGAGCCGCCGCTGCTCGTGATGGCAGCCGGCATCGCCTTCGCGCTGCTCGTCGCGCGTCCGCTCGTCGCCGACCTCGAGGAGCACGATGCAGCCGCCCGCTGAGATGGTGCACTGGCTCTTTGCGACGGGCTTCCTGCTGCTCGGCCTCGTGCTCGTCGCCGAGCCGATCGTCGGCCAGGAGGTCTGGCGTATGCGCCCCTGGCGCGTCTACCTCTGGCCCGGGCTCGCGTTCCTGCTCGGCGTGCTCATGTGGCCCGTGATGGCGTTCTACACCAACTCGACGATCCACATGCTCGCGCACGGCGCGTGGGCGCAGGCGCTGTTCCTCGCGGGCGCCGCCGAGCTCGCGCTCGCGCGCGGGAAGCTGCACCATCCCGCGTGGCGACTGCTGACGGCGATCGGCCTGTTCGTGTCCGGCGTCGCGTTCCTCGTGCACGAGCAGAACTCGTGGCTCTTCGCGCGCTCGGCCTTCCTGCACCACCTGCTCGGGTGGACGTGCGTCGTCGCGTCGCTCGTGCCACTCGCGCGCGTGTTCCGGCCGCGCTCGGCCGCGCTGCAGGCCGCATTCGCGGTCGTGTTCGTCGCCATGTCCGTGATGCTCTTCACGGACCGCGATGTCGCGCCGGTGTTCGGCCACATCTCCGACCTCGCGGGGACGCCGCACCGGTGAGACGGCTGGCGCTCGTTGCGCTCGTCGCGCTCGCGTTCCCCGCGAGCGCGGCCGCGCATGCGACGCTGCGCCACGCGACGCCGTCGTTCCGCGCCGAGCTCGAGCGTGCACCGAGGCAGGTTACGTTGCAGTTCGACCAGCCGGTCACGCTGCCGACGATCCACGTCTACGACATGCGCGGCCGCGAGCACGCCGGCCGCGCGCTGCCGACCGGCACGGGGATCGTCGCGCCCGTGCGCGGGCTGAAGCGCGGCGTGTACACCGTGCGCTGGCACGCGACGTCCGCCGACTCGCACGCGATCGGCGGCGTCTTCACCTTCGGCGTGCTCGTGCCGGCACCGCCGCCGACCGAGGCCTACGGCGCGTCGGGGCCGACCCGCACGGAGCACGTCGTGCGCTGGCTCTACTTCGTCTCGCTCGCGCTCCTCCTCGGCGGGCTCGGCTTCCGGCTCGTCTGCCTGCGCGGCCTCGACGTCCCGCGGCGCGTCGAGAACCGCGTCGCGCTGCTCACCGGCATCGGCGTCGCAGCCGTGCTCGAGGTCGGCATCCTCGCGTTCTGCCTGCGCGCGGAGGACGCGCTGCAGATGCCGTTCGGGAAGTTCCTCTACGGCGACCTGTCGCCGATCTCCGGCGGGACGCGCTTCGGCGTCGCGTTCGTCGCGATGACGCTCGGCTACGCGCTCGTCGCGGCGCTGCTCTTCCTCGCGTGGCTCACCGACCGGCCGCGCGCGTTCCTGCCGCCGGCCTTCGCGATCGCGCTCGGGTTCTCGTCCGGCCTCTCCCTCTCCGGCCACTCGGCCGTAGACGCCGGCGCGTCGTGGAAGTCGCAGCTCGCCGACTGGGTGCACCTGTCCGCCGGCTCGCTGTGGCTCGGCGGCCTGGTCGCGCTGATCGTCGCGGTGTGGCGGGTCGCGCCCGAGCTGCGCCGGCAGGCGATGCGCCGCTTCTCGCAGCTCGCGACGGTGCTCGTCGCGCTGCTCGTCGCGGCCGGCGTGTACCTCTCCGTGCTGCGGCTGCCGCACGTGTCCGACCTGTGGACGCACACGTATGGGAACGTGCTGCTCGTGAAGCTCGCGCTCGTCGCGGTCGCGCTCGGATGGGGCGGCTTCCACCGTACGTTCGTCGTGCCCGCGCTCGAGCGCGCAGACGACCGCTTCCTCACGCGCGTCGGCCGGAGCATGCTCGGCGAGAGTCTCGTCGGCGTCGCGGTGCTGCTCGCGGCGGCGGTGCTCGTCGACTCCTCGCCCCCGCCTCAGCCGACGAACACGCCGCCCATCAGCGCCGCGCCGCGCTGACGCACCGCCTCGAACAGGACGACGCCCGCCGCGACCGCGACGTTGAGGCTGTCCGCCGGCCCCGGCAGCGGGATGCGCACCGTCTCGTCGGCAGCCGCGAGCCACGCGTCCGACACGCCCGCGCGCTCGTTGCCGACGACGACCGCGGTCGCACCCGTGTAGCCCGCCGCCCAGTGTGGGCGCGCGCCGTCGGGCGTCGCGACGACGACGCGTCCCTGCCACCACGCGAGCACGTCCCGCGTCGGTGCGGCGGCGACCGGCAGCTCGAAGAGCGTCCCGATCGACGCGTGCACCGCCTCGGGGTGGAAGACGTCCGTGCGCGCGTCGGCGGCCACGACCGCGGAGGCGCCGGCGCCGCACGCGGTGCGGACGATCGTGCCGAGGTTGCCCGGACGCTCGACCGCCTCGGCGACGAGCACGAGCCCGTCCGCCGGCAGATCGGCGAGCGCTAGCGGGCGGCGCTGGACGAGCGCGAGCAGCCCGTCCGGGCGCGGCAGCGTGCGCAACGACAGGAACAGCTCGCGCGAGAGCCACGTGACCTCCGCGCCGGCGCGCTCGGCATCGGCCGCGATCGCGGCGTCGCAGTCGCCGAGATGCAGCTCGGGCGCGGTGTAGAGCTCGCGCACCGGCGCGCCCGCGTCGAGCGCGCGCCGGACCGCGCGGTGCCCGTGCACGACGAAGAGCCCCTCGCGCCGCGGGTTCCGGAGCAGGCGCCGCAGCCGCTTCACGCGGTCGTTGGCGGAGCTCGAGATGTGCAGGCGTCGTGTCAAGAGGCATCTCCATGCGCAGGGGCTGACGACCGGCCACCTGGGCCGGCCGGTACGGGGCCGCTGCGCTACCTCGACACGACGCTGAGATGATACGCGCCGTGGAGCTCACTGACTACCGCGATCGCTTTCCGATCCTCGAGCACACGACGTACCTCATCAACCACTCGCTCGGCGCGATGCCGGCCGAGGCGGAGGCGCGGCTGCGGCGTTACGCGCAGGAATGGGCGACGCGCGGCGCGCGCGCGTGGGGCGAGGGCTGGTGGGACACGCCGGTGACGGTCGGCGACCAGATCGGCCGGATCATCGGCGCGCCGCCCGGCTCGACCGTCATGCACCAGAACGTGACGGTCGCCGAGGCGGTCGTCCTGTCGTGCTTCGACTTCGCGCCGCCGCGCAACCGCATCGTCTTCGAGGCCGGGCTCTTCCCGTCGGTGCGCTACGTGCAGCAGGCGATGGAGCGGCTCGGCGCCGAGGTCGTCGTCTGCGACGACGCCGAGGGCGTGATCGAGGAGATCGACGAGCGCACGCTGCTCGTGCCCGTCTCGCACGTGCTCTTCAAGACGGCCGAGATCCAGCCGGTCGAGCGGATCGTCGACCGCGCGCGTGCGACGGGTGCCTACGTGTGTCTCGACGCATACCAGTCCGCGGGCGCGGTGCCGCTCGACGTGACCGCGCTCGGCGTCGAGTTCGCGGTCGGCGGCTCCGTGAAATGGCTGTGCGGCGGGCCGGGCGCCGGGTGGCTGTACGTGCGGCCGGACGTGGCCGACCGGCTCGAGCCCGCGTACGCCGGCTGGCAGGCGCATGCGCGGCCGTTCGCGTTCGAGGCGGAGATGGAGTACGCGGCCGGTGCCGCGCGCTTCCTGACCGGTACGCCGAACGTGCCCGCGCTCTACGCGGCGACCGCGGGCTACGACCTGATCGAGGAGATCGGCGTCGAGCGCATCCGCGCGAACTCGATGCGGCAGACGGCCTTCCTGCTCGACCTGATCGACGAGGCCGGCTTCGACTCGGACTCGCCGCGCGACCCGGCGATCCGCGGCGGCTCGGTGTCGTTCCGCGTGCCGGAGTTCGAGGCCGTGCACCGCGAGCTCGCGGAGCGGCAGATCATCTGCGACTACCGGCCGGACACCGGCCTGCGCTTCGGTCCGCACTACTTCACGACGGACGACGAGCTCCGCTTCGCCGTCTCCCAGGTGGCCGAGATCGTCGTCTCCGGCGCCCACGAGCGCTGGCTCGGCGCGGCCGCCGGGTACTGAAGATCCATTGGATACGGACGTCGCGGAGTAGCGGGCTAGCGTCCGCCGCGCGCGAGGTACGCGAGGCCCGCGCACGTCCAGGCGAGTGGGACGAGTCCTGCGACGATCGCGAGCATGGGGTTCATGGGTTCGCAGGCTACGGTCGCACTCCTGCCGCGTCGTCCATCCGGCGGACGGTCTCGACTCATCCTCCAGGATGAAGCAGCTCGCGCAGCCGCTCCGCGTACGCCGGCGCGGTCGGCTCGTCCTCGTGGCGAAAGTAGACGTACGCGGGCGACTCGAGCTTCGACGCGGCTGCGCGCAGGTCGTCGTCCGAGTACGGCGGCTCGCGGAGGCGGACGTAGCGGAACGGCCGGGCCTCGAGGTCGTCGACGCGCACGACCTCGGTCACGTCGTCCCACGACTCGTCTCGGAAGTCGAACGCGACGCGCACGTCGGCGTCGAGGGAGCCGAGGAGGTACGAGAGCATCCCGTCGTCGCGCGGGCTCTGCACGACGACGCGGATCGGGCCGAGCCGGTCGCCGAGCAGCCGCACGCGTTCCAGGAACGGCCCGATGCGGTCGAGGCGGACGATCGGCATCTTCGGCGCGAACTCGAACCCCTCGGGCACCGCCTCGGCCCACCGCTTGAACTGCTCCTCCGACGGCAGCCGGTAGCCGGTCGTGTTCAGCTCGACGGTGTCGAAGCGCTCGGCGTAGAAGCGCAGGAACTCCTCGGGCTTCGAGCCCTCGGGGTAGAACGCGGGCCGCCACGACGGGTACGACCAGCCCGAGGTGCCGACGCGGATCAGAGCGCCGCGAACAGGTCGACGGGCTGGCCGTCGGGGTCGAGCACCGTCGCGTAGCGCTGGCCCCAGAAGGCGTCGAAAGGGTCGGCCTTCGTGCGGAAGCCGGCCTCGACGAGCCGCGCGTGCGTGGCGTCGACGGCGGCCGGCGAGTCGCACTGGAACGCGAGCCCGACGCGGTGGCCGCCGCCCGGCTCCCACTCGGGGTCGAGCTTCCGGATCAGCTCCTCGGTGTCCCACATCAGGCGCACGCCGCTCGGCAGCGTGATCTCGAAGTGCTCGCCGCCGGCCGGCGGCTCCGGCACGTCGAGTCCGAGCGTGCGGTAGAAGCGGCAGGACTCGGCGACGTCCGCGGCCACGATCCCGATGGCGGCGAGCTCTGCCACGCCGGCGAGGCTACCACTCGTACACTCAACGGCGTGGGCACGCTGGAGCTGCTCTGCGGGCCGATGTTCAGCGGCAAGACGGACGAGCTGATCCGCCGCGTGCGCGCGGCGCGGGCCGACGGGCGGCGCGCGATCGTCCTCAAGCCCGCGATCGACGACCGCCACCCGCGCGACGTGGTCGTCAGCCACTCGGGTGAATCGGTCGACGCCGTCGCGATCGCGGGCGACGAGCTGCTCGCGACCGTCGGCGACGCGGAGGTCGTGTTCGTCGACGAGGTGCAGTTCTTCGACGCCGCTCTCGCCGAGGCG
>JBKPLI010000242.1:0-15782 GCA_046731555.1 Actinomycetota bacterium
GGTGGTGGTGGTTCCCGTCTACAGCGGCACCGGCGTCGCCCGCCTTGAAGCGCACTCGTGATCAAGTCGATCAGCGAACGCCACTAACCTCGTGCCTCGATCGAGGGATACGAGGGGCTCAGAACGGAACGAGGCCGCTCACGCGGCCTCGCATCGAGTGGACCCAGCCGGGCTCGAACCGGCGACCTTCGCGCTGCCAGCGCGACGCTCTCCCAGCTGAGCTATGGGCCCGAGGAGCGCCTGAAGTCTAGCCGTGAACTCGAAATCTCGGGCCCACAGAATCCCATCCGCTGATTGTTTCTCGGGGGCCTGAGCCGTAGACGGACGACTGCCCGATCGACCGAGATCTCGCGCGGGAGGAGATAGCACTCGTCTGTATCGGGCGAGTAGGCGGCGATCGCGTCGATCTCGTCGTCTCTGTACGGCCGATGAACGAGTCCGTCAGAGCCGCGCCGGCAAGACCGCGTCGGGACGACGATTACGTCGCCCCGCCTCCGAGACCACTTGCACTGAATGCGAACCAACGCCGGCCGATTCCATGGCCGAAGCGCAAGAGCCGCGACAGCCATCTCGGCTGCCGCGCCTCGTTGATCGGTCGAAAGCACGACGACGACCGTAGCCGTGGAGTCGGATGTCCAGTTGCCGTTCTCGACAACTCGACCCCGCCCGAGTCGGAGAGCGCCTTAACCCGCGGCCGCTTCGAGCGTCTCGTGCGGCACGTCGTCCCACAGATCCTCGAGGCGGTAGAACTCGCGGGCCTCGGGGCTGAATACGTGCAGGACGACGTCGAGGTAGTCCGCGATGATCCAGCTCGCCTCGCCTTCGCCCTCGACGGAGCGCGGGAGGATGCGGTTGTCGTGCTTGAGCCGCACGTGCACCTCGTCCCAGATCGCCTTCGTCTGGCGCGCGTTGTTGCCGGTGCACACGACGAAGTAGTCCGTGTACGTGCAGACCGGCCGCATGTCGAGGATGACGACATCCCTCGCGAGCTTGTCCTGGGCGAGCGCCGCGATGCGGCGTGCTTGTTCGATCGGCGTCAAGCAGCTCCAGTGTACCCCGGCGACCGTGCGTACAGGCCGTCGCGCGCCACGATCTCGGCCACGGCCGGCGGCACGGCGGCGGGGTCGAAACCCGCTCTGAGCAGCCGCGAAGCGTGTGGCTGGGGGTCGAGCTCGAAGAAGAGGACGCGCTCGGGGTGATCGACGCGGTCGAGGACGGACTGCAGACGCTCCCTGGGGTAGCCGGGCCGCGCGGCGACCGCGAGCCGCGCCCGGCGCAGCACCTCGTCGGGCTCCTTCCAGGACGGGAAGTCGCAGAACTCGTCGGCCCCGATGAGGAACAGCGGGTCGTGCCACTCGGGGTGGGCGCGCAGCGTGTCGACCGTGCGTGCGTGCTCGTCGAGCACGACGTCGTCGTCGGGGAACGCCGCGCGCGCGAGCTCGAGCCGCACGTCGGCCGGCGTCTCCACGCGCTTGTGCCCCGGGTTCGCCGAGACGAGGACCGTGAGCCGGTCGAGCCCGAACTGCTCCTTCGCCCTGCGCGCGAGCTCGACGTGGCCGAGATGCGGCGGGTCGAACGCGCCTCCGTACAGCCCGATCACGCGAGCTCGAAGGTCTCGTCGCCGACTTCGATCTCCGCGCCCTTGCGCGCACCGGCCGCGCGCAGCGCGCGTTCGAGCTCGTCGTCGCTCGGCCGGTCGCCGACCACCCGGTAGCCGCCTTCCGTGCGCAGCAGCCGCCAGCGCCTGCGCTTCGGCTGCGGTCGGTAGACGAGGAAGTCGGCGAGCTCGTCGACGGCCCGCTCCTCGGGCTCCGGCTCGGGCACGAGCGCGAAGAGGCGACGCCGGAAGTCGTCGATCCCCGCACCGGTCGCGCACGACACGCGGAACACGGCGACCACGCGCGGGTCGTCGACCTCGAACGCGGGGTCGGGATCGAGGTCGACCTTGTTCAGGACGACGGCCTGCGGCAGCGCGTCGAGCCCCATGCCGTAGGCCTGCAGCTCTGCGTCGATCGTGCGCCACTGCTCGTCCGCCGGCTCCGAGGCATCGATCACGTGGACGAGCGTGCGCGCGCGCTCGAGGTGCGCGAGGAACTCGTGGCCGAGGCCGACGCCCTCGCTCGCGCCCTCGATCAGGCCGGGGACGTCGGCGACGACGAGCTGCCGGCCGTCGGGCGCCTCGACCGTCCCGAGCACGGGCTGCAGCGTCGTGAACGGGTAGTCGGCGACCTTCGGCTTCGCGTTCGAAATGCGCGACAGCAGCGACGACTTACCCGCGTTCGGAAGCCCGACGAGCGCCGCGTCCGCAAGCAGCTTGAGGTGCAGCTCGACGTCGCGCTCCTCGCCCGGCATGCCGACCTCCGAGAAGCGCGGCACCTGCCGGGTCGACGAGACGAAGCGCGCGTTGCCGCGCCCACCCGCGCCGCCGCGCGCGAGCGTCACGCGCGCGCCGGGGTGCGCGAGGTCGGCGAGCACCTCGCCGTCCGCCTCGACCTGTGTCCCGACCGGAACGTGCAGCTCGACGTCGTCGCCGTCGGCGCCGTGCTTGCGGGTGCCGCGCCCGTTCTCGCCGCGCGCCGCCTCGATCCACGACCGGCGCTGGAGCATCGAGAGGTCGCGCAACGACGGGTCGGCGACGAGCGCGACGTCGCCGCCGCGACCGCCGTCGCCGCCGTCCGGCCCGCCCTTCGGCACGAACTTCTCGCGGCGGAACGACAGCCCGCCGTCGCCGCCCTTGCCGGCCTTCACGTGGATCCTCGCGCGGTCGCTGAACATCGCGGTTTGCCTTGTACCACCGCTCAGGCCGCGAGCACGGCCTCGGTGCGGCGCGCCTCGTCTTCGAGCTCGCGCTGCACGCGGCGCGGGAGCGGGTCGAACGACTCCACGACGACCTTCCCCTGCTCGAGCCTCCATGCGCCGCGCACCGTCCCGTCGACGAGCACGGCCTGGAGCACCATGCCGCCGAGCATGATCCGCGCGTACACGTCCTCCGACAGGAACCGACTGCGATCCTCGTAGCCGAGCAGGATGCTCTCGAAGAGCGGCAGCAGGCGCGGCGGCGCCGACACGTCCCCGGGCCGCGGCGCGCGGGGCAGGTCGAGGTAGCCGTCGCCGAGGTCGATCGTGCGAACGCGCTCGAGCCCGGCGCGCACGGTGCCGATCGGCAGCTTCGCCCAGCGCGCGGCGTCGTGAGGCGTCGCCGGCCCGAACGCGGCGAGGTAGCTGCGCAGGAGGTGCGCGACGGCCTCCTCGCGCGGCGGCCACTCGCCGTCGAGCCACGTGTCGGCCGCGACCGACAGCCGCTTGTGCAGCGGCGGGACGAACACGAACGGTGCGTGGAAGCGCGCGCGGAACCACTCGTCCTCGCCGCCGAGGTGGTCGCGCATCTGCGCATTCGTCCGCGGCTCGCCCGCGTAGGCCGTTGCGCGCGCGGCGAGTGCCTCGACCTCCGTCTCGGGCAGGTCGCGGAGGCGCGCACGCGCGTACTGGCGCTGCAGCGCAGGCAGGACCGCGGCCGCGAAGGCGCGGTAGTCGCGCGCGGCGACGATGTGCAGCGTGCCGCGCATGAGCGTCGCCTTGACGACGGCGCGGCGCTCGAGCGCACGGTCGAGGTCGGCCGGCCGGAACGGCTCGACGCGCGCGGCGAGCGCGCGGTACGGCGCGCCGAGGTCCTGCGACTGGATCCCGCCGATCCGCTCCACGGCGCGCGCGACCGTGCTCCGCGCCCGGACCAGGAGCAGCTGGCGCGCCAGCGTGGCGCGGTTCAGCTCGCGGAGGGTCAGGCCTGCTCGACGACCGAGACGAAGCGGCGCTCGCCGCTCGTGCGGAACTCGACCCTGCCCTCACGCACGGCGAAGATCGTGTCGTCGCGGCCGATCTGCGTGCCCGGGCCGGGGCGGAACTTCGTCCCGCGCTGGCGCACGATGATCATGCCGGGCTTCGCGTCCTGACCCGAGAAGAGCTTGACGCCCAGGTACTTCGGGTTCGAGTCGCGCCCGTTCTTCGACGAGCCGAGGCCCTTCTTGTGTGCCATCTAGCTCTCCTCCTTCGCGGCGAGCGCGTGCTCGAGCGCCGAGATCGCGCCCTTGCGCTTCGCGTTCGCCTGCTCGTACTCGAGCGCCGCCTCCAGCATCGGGCGGTTCCAGGTCTTCGACCCCTCCGAGATCTGCGCCACGGTCAGCTCCTCGTAGCCGCTCGGCATGCCCTTGACGTGCTCGTCCTCGGCCGCGGGAGTCTCGGCCGCGGCGGCCGTCGGCGCGGCCTCCTGCTCCTTCTTCGGCGCGGAGCGCTTGGCCCCGCCGAAAGAGATCTGGAGGCGCGACGTCGCGGCGCGGAAGCCGTTGTGGCGCTTGTAGCCCGTGCGCTTGCGGTACTTGCCGATGCGGATCTTCGGGCCCCGCTCGTGCGCGACCACCTTCGCGGTCACCTGGCCGTCGCCGAGCAGCAGGTCCGGCGTGAAGGTCTTGCCCTCCTCGGTGCGGACCCGGTCCACGACGAGCGTCTCGCCGTCGCGGACGCGGTGCTGCTTGTTGCCGATCTTGATGATCGCGTAGTCCATAAGCGTGGAAAATCGCGGGCCACGAGGCCCGCGAAGCGCCGGAAGTGTAGCGGAGACTACTCCTGCTCGTTCCGCTCGTCCTCGAGGCCCCACTCGCTCATCGGCGTGTACGTCCACTGGTCGTCCGAGGACGCCGACGCGCCGTTCCCGGAGGGCTCCTCGGCGGGCGGCGGCTCCTCGGCGACCGCGTCGCCGTCCTCGACCGGCTCCTCGACCTCAGCCGTCGCGGACGCAGCGCCCGCCGCAGCTGCCGTCTTCCGCTTGCGGCCCCGGCCGCCGCGCGAGCCGCGCCGGGTGCGCTTCTTGGGCGCCGCCGTCTCGTCGCCGTTGTCCGACGAGGACTCTTCGTCGCGGCCGAGGTCCGGCTCGGGGACGTGGATCACCGGCCCGGCAGGCGTCTCGACGTCCTCCGTCTCCGTCTCGGTCTCGGCCCCTGCCTCCGGCTCGGACGGGACGGACTCCTCCGCCTCTGCTGCGGACGCCGGCGCGGCCGCGGTCTTCTTCTTGCGGCCGCGTCCGCCGCGCGTGCCGCGGCGCGTGGACTTCTTCTTCGGCGCGGCCTCGCCGGTCGCCGTCTCGGCCTCGGCGTCGACCTCCGGCGTCTCCGGCTCCTCGGCCGGCGCCTCGGCGGCCTCCGCCTCCGGCGCCTCCTCCTTCTTCTTCGTCGTCGACTTGCGCGCGCGCGTCGGCTTCTCGGCCTCCGCCTCCGCGGTGAGCGGCGCGTCGTTGTCCGCCGCACCGGCGACGAGCTCGGCGTACGCGACGCCGTCCATGACGGCCGCGATGCGCACCTTGACCTTCTTGCCGACGAGCGTGGCCGCCTCCGCGACGGTCACGTCCATGCCGTCGAGCTTCGCGACGCCGGCCTGCCGGTCGTGGAGCCCAACCTCGCCGAGCTTCACCTCGAGCTCCTGGCCGGCCTCGACCGGAGCGGACGGCGCCACCTTGTCGAGCGTGCCCTGCTCGAGCACGACGAAGTGGTCGAGGTGCACGCCCTCCTTCCCGAGGAGGAAGAACCGGCGGCGCGTGCTCTCCTCGAGCTCGCGCAGGAGCGACGCGCCCGGGCCGACGACCAGCGACGCGATGCGCGCGTTGACCTCGACCTTGAACGCCTTCGCGCGCGACCCCGGCGTGGCGAGCGAGCGCAGCTTGCGCTCGATCTCGACCGCCGTCGTCGTCTCCGAGACGACGATGCCGTCGCCGTCGCACGTCGGGCACCTGCGCGTCATGACCTCGCGCGGGCCGTCGGTGACGTTCTGCCGCGTCATCTCGACGAGGCCGAGCGGCGAGATCTCGACGACGTAGGTCTTCGTCCGGTCGCGCTCGAGCTCGTTGCGCAGCGCCTCCTCGACGGCCGCCCGGTTCTTCGGGTTCGCCATGTCGATGAAGTCGATGACGATGATCCCGCCGATGTCGCGCAGCCGCAGCTGGCGTACGACCTCCTTCACCGCCTCGAGGTTGTTCTTCGTGATCGTGTCCTCGAGCCGCCCGCCGGACTTCTTCGACCGCGAGCCGACGAAGCGGCCGGTGTTGACGTCGATGACGGTGAACGCCTCGGCGTAGTCGAAGATGAGGTAGCCGCCCGACGGCAGGTCGACCCGGCGGCTGAGCGTCGACTTGATCTCCTGCTGGACGCCGAACGCGTCCATGAGCGTCTCGCGCTCCTTGTAGCGGACGACCCGTTCGACCATGTGCGGCGAGGTCTTCTTCAGGTAGCCGACGATCCGCTTGTGCGTGCGGTCGTGGTCGACGAGCAGCTTCTCGAAGTCGCCCGTGAAGAGGTCGCGGGTGACGCGCAGCGGCAGCTCGGCCTCCTGGTACACGAGCGCCGGCGCCTTCACTTCGTTCGCCCGCGTCTCGATGGTCTTCCAGAGGCGCTGCAGGAAGTCGAGGTCGCGCTCGACGTCTTCGGCGGACGCGCCCTCGGCGGCGGTGCGGACGATGACGCCGCCCTTCTTCGGCGCGATCTCCTTCAGGATCGCCTTCAGCCGGTTGCGCTCCTCGTCCTCGAGCCGGCGCGAGACGCCGAGCCCGTCGCCGTGCGGGACGTAGACGACGAAGCGGCCGGGCAGCGAGATCTCGGTCGTGAGCCGCGCGCCCTTCGTCTTCATCGGGTCCTTGACCGCCTGGACGAGGATCGTCTGGCCCTTCTGGATCAGGTCCTGGATCTTCCTCGCGCCCTTGCGGCCCTCGAGCTCCGGCCCGACGATCTCGTCGACGTAGAGGAAGCCGTTCTTCTCGAGGCCGATCTCGACGAACGCCGCCTCCATGCCGGGCAGGACGTTGTCGACGACGCCGAGGTAGACGTTGCCGGCGATCGAGCGGCGCTCGGGACGCTCGAGGTAGACCTCGGCGACGACGCCGTCCTCGAGCACCGCCACGCGCTTCTCGCCCGCGTCGACGGAGACGAGCAGCTCGCGCTTCGCCTTCGGGAGGGGTGCGCGCCTCGGCGGCTGGCGGCGTGTCGTGCGCGTGCGCGGCGGCTTCTTCTCGGCCGCCTTCCGCTCGGGCTTCTTCGCCTCGGCGGTCGCCTTCGCGGTCTCGGCGGGCGCGGAAGCGCCGGCCTTCTTCTTGCGGCCGCGCCCTCCGCGCGAGCCGCGACGCCGCTTCGCGGCGCTCGTGGTGCTGGATTGTCCGTCGTCCCCGGCCGGTGTCTCGGCGGCGGGTTCTTCGACGGTTACGAACTCAACGTCGGTGTGCGGAGCGGCTGCCGTCTCGGGCGCCGGCTCCTCCTTCTTCTTGCGTCGGAACCAGGGAAGTGGCAAGCGTTCTCTCCTTAAATGAGCGCACGCGCAGCTCCACCTGGGGCGGGCGCGCGGCGCATGGATGCTGGAAAAGCCTTGGCATGACCTTTCCGCAGGGTACCAGGGGGTCTCGGGGGCTACGCCGCTTCGGCCGGGGTCAGCTTGGCGCGGCGCGCGCGAATCGCCCGGAGGCGGGACGCGAGGCGGGCCCAGGCCCAGGGTTCCACCTCGACGTAACGGGTGGCCGACTGGCCGCGAATCGACTCGAGGTACTCGAACCAGGCATCGGCCTCCTCGATCAGCAGGAGCTCGTGGGCCTCGCGATTGCCTACCGCCACCGGGTCACCTCCCTGTCGTTGGACGGACCTTAGGACCCGGAGCGGACGGACTTCCGCGGGGGAAACCATGTCTCCCCCGCGCGCCCCCTTCTTGCTCTCGCGAAGAGCACCGTCGGAGACTTGATCCCGCGGAGGTCGCGACCTCAGCGACTCCGCGGCGGCGACGCGGGCAAAGCCCGCGCCTGCGTCAGGACCTCGTCTCGAAGTACCGGCGCGCGGCCTCGCCGACCGCGACCGTGCCGGCGTACGCGATCGCGCCCTTCAGGACCCAGCCCGCGACCGGGACGAACGCGACTGCCTCACGCGCGATCGTGCGGAGGCCGAGGCCCGCGCCGACGACGCCGAGCAGCTCGATCGCGCGCGCGGCGTCGATCGGCTGGCCGTATGCGACCGCGATGCGGAGCACGAGGCGGATCTGGTTCAGGGTCAGCACGGGGAAGTCGATGCCGGGGATGAAGACCGCGACGCCGATCAGCCCGTTCTTGCGCGCGAACGAGCGGATGAGCTGGTCGACGACCGCGCGGCGAACCACGGGCAGCCGGGCGGCGAGCGCCGTGCCGCGCTCGCCGAGGCGTCGCGCGAGCGCGTGCGCGATCGCGTCGACCGGAAGGCCGGAGCCCGGCGGAACGCCGACGAGATCCGTGTCGAGCACGTAGGGCACGTGCTCGGCGTCGCTGACCGCGACGATCGGGACGCCCGCGCGCGCGTACTGCTTGAGCGCGGCATCGTCCGGCGGCCCGATCCACACGAGCGCCGCGACGGTTCCGGGAGCTCCGCCCTCGGCGACGGCGGTCGGGTCGCCGCCCTCGCGCAGCTCGCGGGCCAGTAGCGGCACCAGCTCGCGCGCTCCCGCGACGGCGATCGGCCGCCGGTCGCCCGCGCCCGTGCGCAGCTCGCGCACGATGCCGAGCACCGCGAGAGGCCGCAGCTTCTTGCTCACGCGCGCCGCCGGCCGACGCGACTGCGCGCGTAGATCGCCTGCAGGATCCCGATCGCCACGAGGTTCGTGATCATCGACGATCCGCCGACGGAGACGAACGGAAGCGGGATACCGGTGATCGGCGCGATGCCGATGGTCATGCCGATGTTCACGAACACCTGGAACAGGAACGCGAACACGAGCCCGCCGGCGACGATCGCGCAGAACAGGTCGCGCGCGCTCGTCACGATCTTCAGGCCGCGCCACACGACGAGCAGGTAGAGCAGGAGCAGGATCGAGATGCCGAAGAAGCCGCGCTGCTCGGCGAGCGACGCGAACGCGAAGTCCGTCGCGTGCTCGGGCAGGTAGTTCAGGCGCGTCTGCGTCGCGCCCGTCACGCCGCGGCCGCGCACGCCGCCGGCGCCGACGGCCGTCACCGACTGGTTCACGTTCCACGTCGCGCCCCGCGGGTCGACGTCCGGGTGCGTGAAGCCGGTGAGGCGCTGTGCCTGGTACGGCTTCAGCACGTTCACCCCGACGGCCGGCAGCCACCAGAGCACGGCGAGCACGCCGACGAGCGCGACGGCGGCGATCACGCCGAGGTGCAGCCAACGCACGCCCGAGACGAACAGCACGCCTGCGAGCGCCGCCGAGTAGACGAGCGCCGTGCCGATGTCGGGCTGCAGGAACACGAGCAGGATCGGCAGCGCACCGAGGCCGAGCGCCTCGAGCGGGGTCTCGAAGAGGCCGATTCGCTTCGCACGGTCCGCGAGGAAGCCGGCGAGGAAGAGCGTGAACAGCACCTTGCCGAACTCGGACGGCTGGAACGTGAAGAAGCCGATGTCGATCCAGCGCCGCGAGCCGCGCGTCGCCGCCGACGAGGCGAGCACGAGCAGCATCACGCCGAGCGTCCCGATGTAGATCGGGCGGCGGTGGCGCCGCCAGACGTCCGGGTCGATCGCGACGACCGCGATCATCAGCACCCCGCCCGCGAACGCGTAGACCCCCTGCCGCGCGGCGAGGCTGCCGCCCGGATCGTGCCGCGTGATGCCGTCGATCGCCCACAGGCCGTAGCCGACGATCGCGCCGACCGCGCCGAGGAGCACCCAGTCGAGGCGGCGCGCGAACGTCGCCGCGCCGACCGCCTCGGCGGCCCTGCGCGGCCGCAGCCCGCGTGCTCTCGTGTCGACGGCCTCGATCGCCATCAGTCGCTCGCCACCTCGACGATCGACCCCTGCTTGTGGAAGTACTGCTCGAACACCTTCAGCGCGGCGGGCGCCGCGGCCGTGCCGCCGTGGCCGCCGTTCTCGATCACCGCGCACACGACGATCGACGGCGAGTCGTTCGGCCCGTAGCCGCACCACCAGGACTGGTCCTCCTTGTGGCCGACCGGGTAGCCGGGCACGTGCACGACCTTCTCCGCCGTGCCGGTCTTGCCGGCGATCGGGACGGGGAAGTTGCCGAAGACGCCCACCGACGTGCCGATCGACGAGTGCGTCGCCGCGAAGAGACCCTGCTTCACGTAGCGGAGCGCGCCGGGGTCGACGCCGCTCTGGCGCGGCGGCTGCGACGCGAAGCGGCGCAGGACGCGCGGCGCGCGCGGGTCGCTCGTCGGCTGCTCGACGTCCTCCGCGATGTGCGGCGTGACGAGCTTGCCGTTGTTCGCGATGAGCGAGTACGCGACGGCCATCTGGATCGGCGTCACGAGCAGGTCGCCCTGCCCGATCGCGAGCTGCACCGAGTAGCCCGGCTTCCAGGTGCGGTCGATCTCGCCGTACGCCGACCCGGCGAAGCGCTTCTGCCGCCACTCGGGCGTCGGCACGAGACCTTCGCTCTCAGGCCCCACGTCGATGCCGGTCGGCCGGCCGAACCCCAGCCGCGAGGCCCACGACTGCAGCGGGTGGCCGCGGTCGGCCTTCAGCCGGTAGAAGCGCATCCCGATGTCGTAGAAGTAGGTGTCGCACGACATCGCGAGCGCGGCCGGCAGCTCGATCCACTGGTTCACGTTCGGCGTCCAGTTCTTGAAGATCTGCTCCTTGCCGGGGATGTCGCCGACCTTGTAGTCCGGCGAGCAGAGGATCGACTCGTACGGCAGCAGCAGGTGCTCCTGCATCGCGGCGATCGCGGTCACCGGCTTGAAGGTCGAGCCCGGCGGATAGGCACCCTCGAGCGCGCGGTTCAGGCCGGGGTAGTTGAACTTCTCCGCGACGGTCTGGTTCAGCAGCCGCGAGAGCTTCGAGTGGTCGCCGCGGCCGACGTACCACGCCGGCTGGAACGTCGGGTTCGACGCGAGCGCGAGCACCGCGCCGTCGCGCGGGTCGAGCGCGACGATCGCACCGCCGTCCGCGGCCCACTTGTCGTCGGCGTGCGCAAGGTCGATGCCGTACTTCAGCGCGCGCTCCGCCGCCCGCTGCAGGTCGACGTCGAGCGTGAGCCGCAGGTTGTTCCCGGGCGTCGGGCTGACGGTCGGCTGGATCGTCGACTTCGGGCGGCCGCGGCTGTCGACCGTCAGCTGCGCCGAGCCGTCACGGCCGCGCAGGTAGCGGTCGTAGGTCGCCTCGACGCCGGCCTGCCCGACGATGTCGCCGGCCTTGTAGCCGAGCTGCCGCCGCTCCTTCAGCTCGTCCTTCGAGATCTCGCCGATGTGCCCGAGCGCCTGCGCGGCGAGCGCGCGGTACGGGTACTTGCGCAGGTAGCTGTCCGCCAGGCGCACGCCGGGGAACTCGTCCTTGCGCTCCCGGATGTACGTGTACTGATCCGAATGGATGCCGTACTGCACCACGACGGGGGTGAGCGGGTCGTTCTCGTGCTCCTTCATGCGCGCGAGGATCTCGCGCACCGGGACGTCGACGATCTTCGAGAGCTTCCGCAGCTCCGCACGCTGGGCCGGCCAGCTCTTCGGGAGGTCGGCGGGCCACAGCTCGACGCGCGTGCCGAGGGTGTTGACGACGAGCGGCTTGCCGTTCCGGTCGAGGATCGCGCCGCGCGGCGCGTCGAGCGGGCTGATGCGCACGCGGTTGTCGTTTGCGGCGGCCGCGTACTTCGGCCCGGAGAGGATCTGGAGCGCCCACAGTCGCAGGAACAGCACGGCGAACACGCCGAGCGCGAGTGCGCCGAGGATCGCGACGCGGAACGCGAGCTGCGGGGTCAGCCGGTACGGCTCGCTGACGCGCGGATCCGACGGCAGGAACGCGCGCGGCGGGCGGCTAGCCAAGGAGGCGCACCTCGCGGATCCGGTCGGAGATGTCGGCCGGCGGGAGCAGCCTGCGCACGAGCGCGTAGACCGGGAAGGTCAGCAGCAGGTTGAGCGCGACCGCGGCCGGCAGGCCGTCGACGACGGGGCCGGCGGGCGCGTTCTCGCCGAGCACGAACCGCAGCGCGAGCGAGCCGAATGCGAACGCGACCGTGACGACGGCGACGGACGTGAACGGGGCATGGAACCGGTCGCGCGCGGTCGTCTCGCCGTAGCGCCCGATCCAGAAGCCCGCGAGCGTCAGCAGCAGCGACGTGAAGCCGAGCGTCCCGAGGTACGCCGTGTCGAGCATCAGCCCGGTGCCGAAGCCCGCGACCGCGCCGAACACGGAGCCGCGCAGCAGCGCGACGGAGAGCAGCGTCACGAGCACGATGTCGGCCGAGCCGCCGAAGGGCGAGTACGGCGGCAGCACGCTGACCTGCACGATCACCGCGACGAACAGCAGGATCGCCGCCTTCAGCGGGTCGAGCGGCGTCATCGACGCTTCGGCACCAGGACGAGCACGGACTGCAGCGACGAGAAGTCCACGAACGGGTCGACCTGGATCTGCAGGAACGTCTCCGTATCGTCGCTCGACACGCTCGCCACCTTCCCGATCTCGATGTTGCGCGGGTAGAGCGACGGCAGCTGCCCGGCGCCGGGCGAGCCGGCGGTCATGATCACCGCGCCGCGGCCGACGTACTTCGACTTCGGCACGCGGTCGAAGACGAGCGTGTCGGTGCCGCTGCCGTGCCGCACGATCCCGACCGCCGTCGGGTTCGTCAGCACCGTCGCGCGCACAGAGCTGTCGTCGTCCGTGATCAGCGTCACGCGCGACACCCGCGCGAAGACCTTCGACACCTGCCCGACGAGGCCGTCGCGCGTGACGACGACGTCGCGCCGCGCGATGCCGTCGTGCGAGCCGGCGGCGATCACGATCCGCTGGTCGAACTGGTTCGGCGGGCTCGCGAGCACCTGCGCAGCGACGGTGCGGAAATCCTTGATCGTCGGCGACGACTTGTAGTCGAGCGCACGCCGGAGCTCGACGTTCTCCTGGAGCGCCGACTCGTTGACGATCACGGCGCGGCGGAGCTCCTCGTTCTCCTTGCGCAGCCGCTCGTTCTCCGACTTCGCGTCGACGAGGCCGCGCGTCCACCCGACGGCGTCTCGGAACGGCCGCGAGACGCGCTCGGCGGCGACCTCGAACGGCCGGAGCACGGAGGCGCCGAAGCCCTGGACGGGGTCCAGCGCGGCCGAGCGGAACGAGACCGTGATCAGGACGAGCGAGAGCAGCACGAGACCGCCCACGACGATCCGGCGCTTGAGGGCGCTCGATCTGCTGGTGGGATAGCCGGAGGCGGCGGCGCGCTGGACGGACTGGCCCAGGACCGCAGGGACGGTCCGGTTGCGAGGCACGACCGCGCCAGTCTAGCGCCGTCCCCGGCAAGCAGCCTCGCGGCGCGCCACCGTCCGTTCGGGCCATGTCCCCACTCCGGAGTGAGGACATGGCCGTTCGGGACAGGCGCGTCAGGCCTTGAAGTGGCTCTCGTACCGGCCGAGGACGAGCACCCAGCCGCCGTCGTAGCCCTCGCGGCCCGCGGCCGCGTCGGGGCCGAGGCGCTCCCAGCCGGTGTGGACGAGCGTGACCTTCGTGCCGTCGCCGTCGGGCTCGAACGAGACCTCGACGTCGGTCGGGCCTGCCACCTCGGGGTTCACCTTCCACTCGAGCGCGAAGCGGCGCGGCGGGTCCCACGCGCGCACCCACGCCCAGTGGTGGCGGGCGTCGCCCTTCGTCTCGTACACCTCGCCGCCCTCGTGCTCCTCGAACACGATGGCGTCCGGCGGATCGGCGATCGAGAACTTGTCGACCGGCCACCACGAGCCGAGGTGGCGCGTGAAGACCTCGAAGGCCCGCTCGGGCGGGACGCCGACGGCGACGACCTTCTCGACGGGCGCGAGTGTCTGCGTGCTCATGCCTCGACCGCCTGCTTGAAGCAGTCGAGGACGTACTGCCAGCCGTCGTACTCGCCGCGCGTCTCCTCGTCGAGGCCGCGGTGGACGAGGTCGACGTGCGTGCCGCCGTCGCCGTCGGGCTCGAACGTGACCTCGATCTCGCTCGGGTTCAGCGTCCAGTCGAGGAGCAGGCGCCGCGGCTCGTCGTACTCGCGCACGATCGCCCACGTGCACTCCTCCTCGCCCAGGCGCTCGTAGAGGCGCCCGCCGGCGAACGGCTCGAACACGACCTGCTCGGGCTCGGCCCGGCCGGTCATCGAGAACACCGAGTAGCGGTGCACCGGCCACCAGCTGTCGACGCGCCCGACGAAGGCGGCGAACGCCTCCTCGACCGTGCACGCGACGGTGACCGTCTTCTCGATCGCAGGTGCGATCGTCGTGCTCATGATCCGTCTCCCTTCCGTTGCTCGGCCGCCGCCTTGAAGTCGGCGAGGGCCACGGTCCAGAACTCCTCGAAGTAGGCGCGGACCTCCGCGAGCCCGTCCGGGGCGAGGCCGTAGATCCGCCTCGTGCCCTCGCGACGCTCCGTCACGAGGCCCGCCTGCTTCAGGACGCGCAGGTGCTGCGACACCGCCGGCCGGCTCACGGGCAGTCCTTCGGCGAGCGCGCCGACGGGCATCGGCCCGCGCCGCAGTCGCTCGAAGATCGCCCGCCGTGTCGGATCGCCCAGCGCGTTCATGGCATCTTCGTAAGCCATGGCTTACGTAAGTATCGACTTACGCTAGGCGGTTGTCAAGGCGACCGGTCGAGCGCGTGGATCCAGAGCCGCCAGCGCTCCCAGTCGAACTGCGTGAGCAACCGGAAGCCGAGCTTCTCCATCACGCGCCGCGAGGCGACGTTCTCCTCGGTCGTGATCGAGACGACCCGCTCGAAGCCGAGGTCGCCGAAGGCCCAGTCCACGGCCGCGCGCCCGGCCTCGGTCGCGATGCCGCGCCCCCACCAGTCCGGGTCGACGCTCCATCCGACCTCGGGGTCCGCGTCCCAGGCGCGGTGGTACTGCGGGCCGCAGCGGCCGACGATCTCGCCCGTCTCGCGCCACTCGACGGCCATGATCCCGAAGCCGTGCTTCTCCCAGTGCGCCTCGTGCCGCGCGATGTTGTCGCGCCCGGGTGCGCGCGGGCCGAGGTGGCGCTGGAACTCCTCGACGTCGGCCCAACGGTCGAGGGCGACCGCGTCCTCGTCGCGAAACCGGCGGAGCACCAGGCGCTCCGTCTCGAGGACGGTCACCGCGCGTAGCGGCCGTTGCGCGAGCGTGAGCGCGCCCGCGCCTTCGCGCTGTTGCGCATCGCCTCGAACTCCTCGAGGCTGCGGCCCGAGCCGACCGCGACGCACGTCAGCGGCGACTCGGCGAGGTGCGTCGGCATGTGCGTCTCCTGCCGCAGGCGGTGGTCGAGGCCCTGCAGGAGCGCGCCGCCGCCGGCGAGCACGATGCCGCGGTCCATGATGTCCGCGGCGAGCTCGGGCGGCGTCTTGTCGAGCGTCGACTTGATCGCGTCGATGATCTGCGACACCGGCTCCTCGAGCGCGTGCCGCACCTCCTCGCTCGAGAGGATCACCGTCTTCGGCAGGCCGGTGAGCATGTCGCGCCCGCGCACCTCCGCCTGCACCTCTTCCTTCAGCGGCGACGCGGAGCCGACCTCGAGCTTGATCTCCTCCGCGGTCTGCTGGCCGATCAGCAGCTTGTACTCGCGCTTGATGTGGTTGATGATCGCCTCGTCCATCTCGTCGCCGCCGACGCGCAGCGACTGCGAGACGACGATCCCGCCGAGCGAGATGACGGCGACCTCGGTCGTGCCGCCGCCGATGTCGACGATCATGTTCCCCGTCGGCTCGGCGACTGGCAGGCCCGCGCCGATCGCTGCGGCCATCGGCTCCTCGATCAGGTACGCCTGCCGCGCGCCGGCCGACAGCGTCGCCTCCTCGACCGCGCGCTTCTCGACGCCCGTCACGCCCGACGGCACGCACACGACCACGCGCG
>JBKPLI010000243.1:0-18194 GCA_046731555.1 Actinomycetota bacterium
CCTTCCCACGCCGCCGGCCTCCCCGGCCGCGGCAGCCGCGCTGCCCTCGAGCCAGCCGCCGCGCGCCCGGCGCGCGGCGGCGGCCCGTTTCTCCGCGTAGGGGCTCGTATGGAAGCGATTGCGCTCCTCTGCGACTATGGCCACATGAGGACGATCGTCGTCGTGGACGACCACCCGACGTTCCGCGCGACGGCACGTGTTCTGCTCGAGGCGGAGGGCTTCGACGTCGTCGGCGAGGCCGAGGACGGCGCTTCCGCGCTCGAGCAGGTCGCCGCGCTGCGGCCCGAGGTCGTGCTCCTGGACGTGCAGCTGCCGGACATCGACGGGTTCGAGGTCGCGGCGCGCCTCCAGCGCAACGGTGAGCAATCGCAGATCGTCCTCACGTCGAGCCGCGACGCGGCGGACTTCGGATCGCTTGTCGAGCGGTCCGGTGCGCGCGGCTTCGTACCGAAGGACGAGCTCTCCGGCGCCGCGATCGCCGCCCTCCTCGAAGCGTGAGCCGCGGCCGCCGGCTCTGGTTCATCTACGGCACGCTCGGGGTGGCCTGCGCCGCCGCTGCGCTCGCGCTCGTCGCGACGAGCGACCACGAGCGCGGGCGGGTCGTCACGCTCGTCGTCGGCGAGCTGATCGGCCTCTCGTTCGTCTTCTCCGGCCTCTACGGCGCGTGGCGGCGGCCCGGCAACGCGACGGGCCGGATCCTCGCAGGCGTCGGCTTCGCGTTCTACGTCGGCGCCCTGGCCGAGGCGAACACGTCGCTCGTGTTCACGATCGGGACGGCGCTCGAGAACCTCTTCCTCGCCGTCTTCGTGCACTTGCTGCTCGCGTACCCGACCGGGACGCTCGCAACGAAGCTCGAGCGCCGGATCGTCCGCGCCGCGTACGCGCTTTCGATCGTCATGCCGGTCCTCTACCTGCTCGTCGTTCCGACGCCCGCCGGCTGCGACGACAGCTGCCCCGACAACGCGTTCCTCGTCACGGACAACCACGGGCTCGGCGTCGCGGTCGAGGTGATCGCGAGCGTCTCCGCCGCGGTCGTCTTCGGCGCGACGCTCGTGCTGCTCGTCCGGCGCTGGCGCTCGGCGAGCGCCGCCTACCGGCGGAGCCTTCGGCTCGTGCTGCTCGCCGGCGGCGCGACGGCGCTGCTCTTCGTGGTGCAGGTGGTGCTCGAGCCGTTCGTGCCGCACGTGGGGGACATCGTGCTGCAGACGGCCACCGGCATCGCGTTCCTCTGCGTGCCGTTCGCGTTCGCGGCCGGGCTGCTCCGGAGCCGCCTCGCGGGGGCCGCCGTCGGGCGGATCGTCCGCGACCTCGGCCCGACGCCCGCGCCCGGCGAGCTGCGCGACGCGCTCAGCGCGGCACTCCACGACCCGTCGCTCGACGTCGGCTACTGGCTGCCCGAGCTGCCGGGCTACGTCGACATCGAGGGCCGGCCGTTCGACCCGGAGGAGCGCGGTGCGACGACGGAGGTCGAGGGGGAGGAGGGCACGATCGGCGTCCTCGTCCACGACCCGGCGCTCCGCGACGAACCCGAGCTCCTCGACGGCGTCGTCGCCGCCGCTCGGCTCGCGCTCGAGAACGAGCGCCTGCACGTCGAGCTGCGGACGAAGATCTCCGAGCTCGAGCGGGAGCGCGACTTCACACGGCTCGTCGTCGACACCGCGCCGGCGTACTTCTGCGTCGTCGATGCGTCGGGACGCATCGACCGCTTCAACGCCACGCTGTCGGAGGTCACGGGGGTGACGAGCGAGGAGGTGCGCGGCCGCTTTTTCTGGGACGTCTTCACCGTGCCGGAGGAGGAGGACGACGTGCGCTCGTCGCTCGCGATGGCGGCGGTGGCGGGGCACTCCGAGCCGCGTGAGGCGACGCTGCGATCGGCGGACGGTCAGCTGCGAACGGTGCTCTGGTCGCAGGTCGTGATCCCGGAAGCCGACAGCGAGCTCGGCTTCATGCTCGTCTCCGGGCTCGACGTCACGGAGCAGCGCAACCACGAGGACGCGCTGCGGCGGCTCGCCGACGAGCAGGCGGCGCTGCGGCGCGTCGCGACGCTCGTCGCCGCCGGGCCGTCCGAGCAGGAGCTGCTCGAGTCGGTCGCGTCCGAGGTCGCGCGCCTGTTCGACGCGGAGGCGGCGCACATGTGGCAGTACGAGGGCGAGCACGCGCGGCTCGTGGGCGGCTGGAACGCGCCGGATCCGGAGGTGGCCGCCGACCGGTTCCACGTCCCCGAGCCGGACACGATCGTCGGGCGGATCTCCGCCACGCACCAGCCGGCGCGGCGCGACGACTACACGGGCATCGGCGGCGTCATCGGCGAGATCGTCCGAGTGGCCGGCATCAAGTCGGCGATCGGCGCGCCCGTCGAGGTCGCCGGCACGCTCTGGGGCGCGATCGTCGTCTCGAAGGTGCACGACGACCCGTTCCCGGAGGGCTCGGAGCACCGGCTCGGGGCCTTCGCGGGGCTCGTCGCGCAGGCGATGGCGAACGCCGAGGCACGGCGCGCACTGGCCTCCGTGGCGGAGGAGCAGGCGGCGCTGCGCCGCGTCGCGACGCTCGTCGCCCGCGGCGGCGGCGAGGAGGAGCTCATCGCCGCCGTGACCAAGGAGGCGGCGCAGATCTTCGGCGCCCAGTCGGCGAACACGATGCGGTGGGACGGCGAGTCGGTGCGCGTGATCGGCGGCTGGAGCGCGCCCGGCGCCCGTGTGCCGACGGTCGGCCGCGTGTTCGCGGCCGGCGGCGACACGATCACGGCCCGCGTCGTCAACAGCGGCAGGCCCGTCCGCGTCGACTCGCCGGGCGAGATCCAATCGGACATCGCGCGCGAGCTCTGGGACGAGACCGGCTTCCAGGCCGCGATCGGTGCGCCGATCGTCGTCGACGGCCGCATGTGGGGCGTCGTCGTCGCGTTCCGCGACCACGCGGAGGAGCCGTTCGCGCCCGGGGCCGAACGGCGGCTCGGCGACTTTGCGGGGCTCGTCGCGCAGGCGATCGCGAACGCCGAGGCGCGTCGCGAGCTCGCCGTGCTCGCCGAGGAGCAGGCCGCGCTACGCCGCGTCGCGACCCTCGTCGCCGGCGGCCGGCCAGCGCTCGAGGTGCTCGACGTGATCGCAACGGCGGTCTCCGGCCTCTTCGGCGCGCATGCCGTGCACCTCGTGCGGTGGTCGGGGATCCTCGACGAGGTCGAGATCGTCGGCACGTGGAGCGACGACGGCGAGCCGCTCGCGCACGGGACGCGCTACCGCACCGCCTCGACGAACCCGACGATCCACGTCCTCGAGACCGGGCTCGTCAGCACGGGCCGCGAGCCGGCGGAGATCCGCGCGCCCGGCTCGCACGAGTGGGAGGCCGTCGAGGAGCACTGCGTCATCTCGGCGCCGGTGATCGTCGAGGCGACGCTGTGGGGCGCCCTCACGGCCGTCGGGTCGGCGCACGGCACGTTCCCGCCGGGCGCCGAGATGCGGCTCAAGAGCTTCGCGAGCCTGCTCGCCCAGGCGATCGCGAACTCGGAGGCGCGCGAGGCGCTGCGGGCGTCGCGGGCCCGGCTCGTCGAGGCCGGCGACTCCGAGCGGCGCAAGCTCGAGCGCAACCTGCACGACGGCGCGCAGCAGCGGCTCGTCGCCGTGTCGATCTCGCTGCGGCTCGCGCTCGCGAAGCTCCCGGGCGCGACCGACGAGGCGCGGAGCCTGCTCGCTTCGGCCGCCGACGAGCTGACGTATGCGCTCGACGAGCTCCGCGAGCTCGCGCGCGGCATCCACCCGGCGATCCTCACCGATCGCGGCCTCGGCCCTGCGCTCGAGGCGCTCGCGGGCCGCGCGCCGCTGCCGGTCGACGTCGCGCACGACCTCGAGGAGCGCCTGCCCGAGCCGGTCGAGGCGGCCGCGTACTACGTGGTCTCGGAGTCGCTGACGAACGTCGCGAAGTACGCGCAGGCCTCGGCGGTCGAGGTGCGCGTGTCTCGCCGGAACGGCGTCGCGCGGGTCGAGGTGGTCGACGACGGCGTCGGCGGCGCCGATCCGACGCGCGGCTCCGGGTTGCGGGGTCTGGCCGACCGCGTGGAAGCGCTCGACGGCCGTCTCGGGGTGGAGAGCGTCCCGGCGGCCGGAACGCGCGTGTGGGCGGAGATTCCGGTCGACTCTTGACCGTGACCGCGCCCTTCGTGTGAGGATGCAGCCATGAGGCTGCCTCGGGGGACGGTCACCTTCGTCTTCACGGACATCGAGAACTCGACCGGGCTGCTCGCCCGGCTGGGCGACGAGTACGGCCGGATGCTGGCCGAGCACCGCGCGACGCTGCGCGCCGCGGTCGAGCGGTCGGGCGGCACGGAGGTCGACGCGCGCGGCGACGAGTTGTTCGCCGTCTTTCCCGACGCGAAGGCGGCGGTCGCGGCCGCGGTCGAGACGCAGCACCGCGACGCGAGCACCCTCCGGGTCCGGATCGGCGTCCACACGGGGACGGCCGCGGTCTCGGACGGCACCTACTTCGGCCTGGACGTCCACCGCGCCGCCCGCATCTGCTCCGCCGGCCACGGCGGACAGGTGCTGCTCTCGGAGACGGCGCGCGCGGCGGCCGGCGACGTGCAGACGATCGACCTCGGGGAGCACCGGCTCAAGGGCCTGCCGGCGCCGGAGCGCCTGTACCAGCTCGTGGGTGAGCACCTCGAGCGCAGCTTCCCGCCGCTCCGCGTCGAGGCGCCGACGAGCCAGCTCGACACCGGCGCGGTGCGCGTGGTGCTCGCCGACGACTCCGTCCTGCTGCGCGAAGGGACCGCACGCCTGCTCGAGGACGCGGGCTTCGACGTCGTCGGCCAGGCGGGCGACGCCGAGGATCTGATGCTGAAGGTGCGGAGCTACGAGCCCGACGTCGCGATCGTCGACATCCGCATGCCGCCGACGCACACCGACGAGGGCCTGCGCGCGGCGAAGGAGATCCGTGAGAAGCACCAGGGCACAGGCGTGCTCGTGCTCTCGCAGTACGTCGAGTCCGAGTACGCGCTCGAGCTGCTCGCCGACAGCGCCGAGGGCGTGGGGTACCTGCTGAAGGACCGCGTGGGCGACATCGGCGAGTTCGCGGCGGCCGTGCGGCGCGTCGCCGAGGGCGGCTCGGCGCTCGACCCGACGATCGTCTCGCGCCTCGTGGGCCGGCGGCGCGGCGAGGACCCGCTCGGCGCGCTGACCCCGCGCGAGCGCGAGGTGCTCGAGCTGATGGCCGAGGGCCGCTCGAACAGGGCGATCGCCGAGCGTCTCGTCGTTACCGAGCGCGCGGTCGAGAAGCACGTGACGAGCATCTTCGGGAAGCTGAAGCTCCCGGCCAGCTCCGAGGACCACCGCCGCGTCCTCGCGGTGCTCGCGTACCTGCACGACTAGGCCCGGAACCCCACCTCGAGCGTCGGGTTTTCCCCACCCCGAGGAGGCATGCTGGCGACACTGGCGGCGCGTCCGCGCGGTGCGAGTCTCCTGTCACGACAACAAGGAGGCTCACGGTGCAGAACACATTCGACATCACGAACGTCCCGCTGGAGCTGGATCGGCGCGAGGGCGACGGGATCTCCGTCTCGCTCCTCTGGCGCAAGGCCGGCAACGCCGTCTCGGTCGCCGTCTACGACGAGCGCACCGCCGAGGAGTTCGAGCTCGTCGTCGCCCCCGACCGCGCGCTCGACGCGTTCCGCCACCCGTTCGCCTACGCGGCGCGCGAAGGGCTGCTGCAGGAAGTCACCTACCGCGAGCCGGTCTACGCCTAGTCGTGATCCAGCAGGCCGCCTACCGGCTTCGCCTCCACGAGCAGCAGCTGTTCGCCGCAGGCACGGGGCTTCTCGCCCTCCACGAGGTCAACGTGCGCGCGTGGCTGCCGCTCGTGCTGGTCGCTGGGCTCGCGCTCGCGGCGCGACGGCTGCCGGCCTCCGCCAGGGCCGCCGTCGCGGCGGTCCTCGCGCCGCTCGCGCTCGTCGGCGGGATGCTGCACGGGCTGCACGCGCGCTGGAACGGCCTCGGCCGCACCGACCTCACGGGCTTCCTCCTCTTCGGAGCAGCGGCGCTGCTCGCCGCCGCCGCCGCGGGAGCGCTCCTCTCCCGGCGCAGGCTGCCGATCGCGCGCCGGCTCCTCCGCGGCGCCGCGACCGCGGCCGGCGCCGTCGTCCTCGCCCTGTTCGCTGTCGTCCCGATCGCCACGGCGATGTGGCTGACGGGCAAGCCCCGCGAGCCGCTGACGGCCTCGCTCGGCGTCCCGCACCGTGACGTCGAGCTTCGCGCCGCCGACGGCGTGCGGCTCTCCGGCTGGTACGTGCCCTCGCGCAACGGCGCCGCCGTCGTCCTCGTCCACGGCGGCGGAGGCGACCGCACCGGCGTGCTGCGGCAGGCCCGCCTGCTCGCCGGGCACGGCTACGGCGTGCTGCTCTACGACGAGCGCGGCCGGGGCCGGAGCGGCGGCCAGACGAACGGCATGGGCTGGGACTGGCACCGCGACGTCGCGGCGGCCGCGTCGTGGCTCGAGGCGCGCGGCGTCCACCGGATCGGAGCGCTCGGCCTCTCGACCGGCGCGGAGGCCGTCGTCACCGCCGCCGCCCGGGACGCCCGCATCGACGCCGTCGTGGCCGAGGGCGTCATCAACCGGTCGGTAGAGGACACGCGCAACCTCGACGACCCGAGCGCGCTCCCGTACTGGTGGGTCGCCTTCCAGGCGATCCGGGTCCAGACGCACGACGCGCCGCCCGAGCCGCTCACGCAGGCGTTCCGCCGCGTCGCGCCGCGCCCGCTCCTCCTGATCGCGGCGGCCGAGAACCCGCCGGAGCGCAAGGTGGCGCCGGTCTACCGCCGCGCGGCCGGCCCCACGGTCTCGTTCTGGCTCGCGCGCACGGGCCACACGCACGCGCTGCAGGCGTTCCCGCGCCTCTACGAGCGCCGCGTCATCGGCTTCCTCGACCGCGCACTCGGGGTAGGGAAAACCGCACCTCGAAGACACGTGTCCGCCGCACTGGCACCGAGCCTCCGAACCGGGATGCTCTCCGCATCACCCAAGGAGGCACGGAGATGATCGAGCTGGCACATCGCATGGCATACGGAATCGAGGTCTCGCTGCTCTGGAGCCAGGACACCGACAGCGTCCTCGTGGCCGTCAACGACGAGCGCACCGGAGAGATCTTCGCGGTCGAGCCGCCGCGCGAGCAGGCGCTCGACGCCTTCTACCACCCGTACGTCTACGCCGCCGCCGCGTAGCCGCAGCTCTCCACCGTGCCTCCGCGAGGGCCGCCTTCGGGCGGCCCTCTTTCGTGGTGTGGCCACCCCTACCGCGAAGACGCCTGTCAGCCGCATCGCCGTCGCGGCCGCCGGGAGAGACGCTCGGGACGACACGAACCCGAGCCACAGAGAGGTACCGAATGACCCCCCTCGGCAAGTCCAACAACATCGCCGCCCGCATGGGGCGGTGGAGCGCGTCGCACAAGAAGACCGCCATCTTCGGGTGGCTCGCCTTCGTCGTCGCCGCGTTCGCAATCGGCAATGCGCTCGGCACGAAGGAGCTCGACCCGGACAAGAACGGGGCCGGCGAGTCAGGCCGTGTCGACGCGATCCTCTCCGACGAGTTCAAGCAGACCGTCGGCGACACCATCGTCATCCAGAGCGCGAAGCTCACGATCGACGACTCCGCATTCCGCTCGGCCGTGCACGACGTGGCGGCCACGCTGGCGAACATCGACTCGGTCCGCAAGGTCGAGTCGCCGCTCGTCGGCGGCAACGAGGGCCAGATCTCGCAGGACCGGCATACGGCGCTCGTCAACGTCGACCTGAAGACGGACGACGAGGACGCCGCGGTCGCGCTCGACGCGCCCGTGCAGAAGGCCGTCGCCGCCGCGGCGGAGAAGCATCGCGGCGTCGTCTCGGTGGAGGAGTTCGGCGTCAACGCGGGCCAGCAGCTCGACGACGCCGTCGCGAAGGACTTCGAGAAGGCCGGCGTGTTCTCGCTGCCGGTCACGCTCGCCGTCCTGATCGTCGCGTTCGGTGCGCTCGTCGCCGCGGGCCTGCCGCTGCTGCTCGCGCTCACGGCCGTCTTCGCGACCCTCGGCCTCCTGGCGCTCCCGAGCCAGGTCGTCCCGATGGATTCCGACGTGGCCGTGATCGTGCTCTTGATCGGCCTCGCCGTCGGCGTCGACTACTCGATGTTCTACTTGAAGCGCGAGCGCGAGGAGCGCGCGGCGGGTCGCAGCGAGCGTGCGGCGCTCGAGGCGGCGGCCGCCACCTCGGGCCGCGCCGTGCTCATCTCGGGCCTGACCGTGATGATCGCCATGGCCGGGATGCTCTTCACCGGCGACAAGGGGTTCGCGAGCTTCGGCGTCGCGACGATGTTCGTCGTCGCCGTGGCCGTGCTCGGCTCCCTGACCGTCCTCCCGGCGATGCTCGCCGCGCTCGGCGACAAGGTCGAGAAGGTGCGCGTGCCGTTCCTCCACCGCCTCCGCCGCAAGGACGGCGAGGGCCGGTTCTGGGGCGCGATCGTCGACCGCGTTCTCCGGCGGCCGCTGCTGTCGGCCGGGCTCGCGGCCGGGTTCCTGCTCGCACTCGCCGCGCCGGCGCTGCACATGCACACGGTGCTGCCGACGGTCGAGACGTTCCCGCGCAACCTCGAGGCGATGCAGACCTACGACAAGCTGTCGAAGGCGTTCCCGGGCGACCAGATCCCGGCGATCGTGATGGTGAAGACCGACGACGTGAACGCCCCGGCGGTGCAGTCGTCGATCGAGCAGCTCGAGCAGCAGGCCGCCGCGAGCGGCAAGTTCATCGACAACCCCTCGGTCGACTACAACCGCAACGGCACGATCGCGACCGTCGCGCTGCCGATCACCGGCACCGGCAACGACGCGACGTCCGAGGCCGCGCTCCGGACGCTCCGCGAGGACATCGTCCCCGCGACGGTCGGGGCGCTGCCCGACGCCGACGTCGGCGTCACCGGCATGACCGCGCAGTCGACCGATTTCAACGACCAGATGAAGCACGCCGCGCCGTTCGTGTTCGCATTCGTGCTCGGCTTCGCCTTCATCCTGCTCCTGATGACGTTCCGCTCGATCGTGATCGCGATCAAGGCGGTCGTCCTCAACCTGCTCTCGGTCGCGGCCGCGTACGGCGTCATCGTCCTCGTCTTCCAGCACGGCTGGGGCAAGGGCCTGCTCGGCTTCGACTACACCGGCGGCGTGATGGCGTTCCTGCCGATCTTCCTGTTCGTCATCCTGTTCGGGCTGTCGATGGACTACCACGTGTTCATCCTCAGCCGCGTGCGCGAGGCGTACGACCGCGGGATGTCGACGGAGGAGGCGGTCTCGCACGGCATCAAGTCGACGGCCGGCGTCGTGACGAGCGCGGCGATCGTGATGGTCGGCGTGTTCTCGATCTTCGCGACGCTGCAGTTCCTGTTCCTGAAGCAGTTCGGCGTCGGCCTCGCCGTCGCGGTGCTGATCGACGCGACGATCGTCCGCGCCGTGCTCCTGCCGGCGACGATGAAGCTGCTCGGCGACTGGAACTGGTACCTCCCGCGGTGGCTCGACTGGCTGCCGCAGGTGAAGCACGAGACGGCACCGGACTCCGCGCCGGCCGCCGCCTAGTCCTCGGGCCGGAGCCGGGGCTCTACGCGAACTTCTCGGCGTCGAGCTTCGGCCGGCCCCAAGGCGCCGCTTGTCGGCGCCGACCAGAAGAGGAGGCGCGGGCTTTGCCCGCGCCTCCGCTCATGCGAACTTCTCGGCGTACAGCTCCGGTCGCCCCTCGGGGCCGCCGGGCAGGAACTGCACGACGGCGTCACCGACCGCGACGGCGTTGCCCTCCATCGGCACGCCGAGGATGTCGGCGAGGACGCCGGCCTTCGCCTGCGGCTCGTCGGCCTTCAGCTGCAGCTCCGAGATCCGGAGTTCGCCCCGCTCCTCGAGGATGTCGTCGATCCACTCGCGCGGCGGGTGCACCTCGAGCCGGTAGCCCGCGTTCGTCGCGACGAACGTCCGCCGGCCGCCGTGCTCCTGCACGCGCAGGTTCCAGTCCGACACGCGCGCGAGCAGCGACTGGAAGTCCTCCTCGTCGAGCACGATCCCGAGGTGGTCGACGCGCGGCACGCGCCAGTGCCCGGGCTGCACGACGACGTTGACGGCGCCCTTTTCGAGCTCCGAGAGGCGCAGCTTGAAGCCGTCGCTGTCGAGCTTCTCCCACGACGTGCCGGCCTCGACGGCCACGTGGTCCTCGCCGATCCGGCCGTACCGGGCGACGAGCCGGAAGCCGAGCCTGCCGAGGTAGCGCGCCTCGACGTCGCGCAGCTTGCTCGTCACGAGGTGGTAGTGGAAGAGGTGCACAGGCGAACGCTAGCGCCTGTGCCGGTGCCGAGCCGAATCGGCAGACTTGCCTTCGTGCTCGCGCACTCGGGGACGACGCTCGCCTGGAACCTGGAGCCGCTGCAGCTGCTCCCGACGCTCGCCGTCTCGCTGCTCTACGCGAAGCGCGCGCAGACGCTCGCGCGGCGCGGGACGCCCGTGCCGGTGTGGCGGCAGATCTCGTTCTGGACCGGCATCGCGCTCGTGCTGGTCGCGCTCGTCTCGCCGATCGACGAGCTCGGCGAGGAGGACCTCTTCTTCTTCCACATGCTGCAGCACGTCATCCTCGGCGACCTCGCGCCGCTGTGCTTCGTCGTCGGGCTCACCGGGCCGATCCTGCGGCCGGTGCTCGCGCTACCGATCGTCGACAAGCTGCGCGTGCTCGCGCATCCGCTCGTCGCGCTGCCGATCTGGGCGGTCAACCTCTACCTGTGGCACGTGCCGTGGCTGTACCAGGAGGCGCTGCAGCATTCGTCGTTGCACGCGTTCGAGCACTTCATGTTCTTCACGTGCGGCGCGCTGATGTGGTCGCCGGTCGTCGAGACGCTGCCGGCGCCCGCGTGGTTCGGCACCGCGGCGAAGCTCGGCTACATCTTCGCGGTGCGGCTGATCGAGGCCGTGCTCGGGAACATCTTCATGTGGACGAACTCGGCGCTCTATCCGTGGTACGAGCACGCTGACCCGACGTGGGGCATCTCGGCGGTGCGCGACCAGAACCTCGCGGGCGTGGTGATGATGGCGGAGGGCTCGATCATCACCCTCGCCGTGCTCGCGTGGCTCTTCCTGCGCCTCGGCGCGGAGGGCGAGCTGCGGCAGCGGCTGATCGAGGAGGGCTACGACCCGAAGCAGGTCGCGCGCGCCGTTCGCTACGGCCGCGCGGGCGATCTCACGCGCCCGCACTGACCTTTTCGGCCGTGTCTGCAGTCCGGAGTGCGGCCATGTCCCGACAGGACAGTCGGCGGCTCAATCATGCGGCGAGATGTAACGGTTTCCACGGGAGCCGTGTCCGTTTCGGCCGGTTCTGCAGTCCGGAGTAGGGACACGTCCCGAAAGGACATGGCCGCGGGCCGGTGAACACCAGCCCGACCGCCATGCGCTCGCTCTCAGGCGTTCACCACGTCGATCTCGTCGTCTCGTCGATCGAGCGCAGCCTGCCGTTCTACCGCGACCTGCTCGCGCCGCTCGGCTACCACCGCATCGGGGAGGTCGAGGGCGAGCGCGGCGAGACGATCTGGTACCTCTCGGGCCCCGAGGTGTCGCTCGGCCTCCGCGGGGCGCAGTCGGAGGGCGACGAGGTCGACCGCTACCGCGTCGGGCTCCACCACATCGCGTTCGAGGCGTGGTCGCGTTCGATGGTCGACGAGCGCGCCGACTGGCTGCGCGCCCAGGGCGCCGCGATCGAGAGCGGCCCGGCGGTCTACACGTACATCCCCGGGTACTACGCGGTTTTCTTCTACGACCCGGACGGGATCAAGCTCGAGATCGTCCACGTTCCAGGCCAGGCCGCCTGAGAAGGGAGCACCATGTCCGACACGCCCAGCACCCCGCCTCCCGGCCCCGACGAGCCGACCCAGCACGCGAACCGCGTCGAGACGCCCGGCGGCGCCGGCCCCGGCGTCACCGTCAACTGGCCGACCGGCGCCCGGCTGCCGATGCCCGGCAACGCCGAGTGGGCGATGTGGTTCTTCGTCGAGCTGCTCTTCGCGATCATCTGGGCCGCGAGCAATCGCGTCGAGGCCGACACCTTCGTCACGATGACCGCGATCCTGACGTTCGCGTACCTCATCTCACGCGGCATCGCGAAGGCGTCGCGCGTGCTCGAGCAGTAGCTCAGTCGAGCCGGTCGAGAGCCGCGCGGACGCGCCGCTCCGCCGAGGCGGGATACACGACCACGACGTTGCCGCGCCGCGCGATTCGGCCGTCCTCCGCTCCTGCGAGCTCGGACGGATCGGCGCCGGCGCGCGCGGCGGCCGCTCTGAGCTCGTCGACGTGCTCGGCGTACCACTCGAACGCGCGAACCGCGCGACCGGCGTCTGCCTCGTCTGCGTAGACGCCGACGTACTCGTCACCATCGCCGATCGGGATCGCAAGCTCGGGCAGCGGTGGGACCGCCGGAGCGCCCGTCAACAGGCGCGCGAACCACCGTCGGATCGCGTTGAGCGGCTGCACCGGGGCCGGCCGGTCGTCGAAGAGGCTCCCGAGTCTGAGAACGGCTCCCTCGTCGAGAGCGAACGCCCTCTGGACGTCGGCCTCGTCGTAGCGCGCGCCGCCGCAGCCGGCCGCGACGAGGCTAAGCGCGAGCAGGCTCGAAGCGAAGCTTGCGCGCGTCCAGCGGGACACGGGTCGGGTATTGCCGCGTGAGGCAGGCGCGACACAGCGAGGACTCCGGCCGGCGCGTCGCGGCTTGCAGGCCGTCGAGGGAGAGGTACGCGAGCGACGTCGCGCCGATCGCGTCGCGGACGCCCTCGACGTCCATCTGCGACGCGATCATCTCGTCCTCGCTTGCAAGGTCGATGCCGTAGAAGCACGGCGACACGACCGGCGGCGACGAGACGCGCACGTGCACCTCCGCCGCGCCGGCGTCGAAGAGCATCTGCACGATCTGCCGCGTCGTCGAGCCGCGCACGATCGAGTCGTCGACGACGACGAGCCGCTTCCCCGCCACCTCGGCGAGCGGGTTGAACTTCATCCGGATCCCCTGCTCGCGCATGCCCTGCTCGGGCTGGATGAAGGTGCGTCCGACGTAGCGGTTCTTGATCAGCCCTTCGCTGAACGGGATGCCGGTGGCGCGGGCGAAGCCGATCGCGGCCGGCGTGCCCGAGTCGGGGATCGGCAGCACGAGGTCGGCCTCGACCGGCGCCTCGACCGCGAGCCGCTCGCCCATGCGGACGCGTGCGCCGTGCACCTCGACGCCGGCGAGCCGCGTGTCGGGCCGCGCGAGGTAGAAGAACTCGAAGATGCAGAGCGCGCCGCGGTCGTGCTCCGGCAGGGCGTCGACGACGCGCACGCCGTCGTCGTCGGCGATCACGAGCTCGCCGGGGCGGATCTCGCGCTCGAACTCCGCGCCGACGATGTCGAGCGCGCAGGTCTCGGAGGCGATCACCGGGTCGTCGCCGACGCGTCCGAGGACGAGCGGCCGGAAGCCGTGCGCGTCGCGGAACGCGAAGATCGCGCCGCCCGCGAGGCCGACGACGGTCGCAGCGCCCTCGAGCTTCGCCATCGCCGCGGCGACGGCGTCGTCGAGCGAGCCCTCCGCGTTCGCGATCAGCGCCGCGATCACCTCGCTGTCGGACGTCGAGCCGAGGCGCGTGTCGAGCTCCTCGCGCAGCTCGGCGGCGTTCGTGAGGTTGCCGTTGTGCGCGACCGCGACCGTCCGCGCGGTGCCGTGGTGGAGCAGCGGCTGCGCGTTCGCCCAGGCATTTGCGCCCGTCGTCGAGTAGCGCGTGTGGCCGATCGCGAGCTCGCCGCGCAGTCCGGAGAGCATGCGCTCGTCGAAGACCTGCGTGACGAGCCCGAGGTCGCGCAGCACGGTGAGGCGACCGTTGTCAGAGGCAGCGATGCCGGCCGACTCCTGGCCGCGGTGCTGCAGCGCGTGCAGCCCGAAGTACGTGAGGCGCGCGACGTCACGCGCCGGCGCCCGGACCCCGAAGACGCCGCACATCAGATGGTCCCGAGCTCCACGATGTCGTGCCAGTCCGGCGGCTCTGCGCAGGCGACGATCGCGCCCTCGCCGTCGACGGCGTGCACGTCGGCGTCGAGCCCCGACCACGCGGCCGCCTCGCGCAGCGCGAGCGCGGCGCCGCCGTCGGAGACGTCGTGCGCGAGCGAAAAGTCGGGCGCGTGCTCCCACACGAAGCGCACGAGCTCCGCCCCCGCGCCGCACAGGAGGAACACGCGGTCCCCGCGACGCCAGCGCGAGGGAATGTGTGCCACGTCGCGGACGAGCCCGACGCAGCCCACGACCGGCGTCGGCGGGATCGGCCGGCCGCCGGTCTCGTTGTAGAGCGACACGTTGCCGGACACGACCGGGATGCCGAGCTCGTTCGCCGCGTCGGCGATGCCGTCGATCGCGCGCGCGAGCTCCCAGCCGATCTCGGGCTTCTCCGGGTTGCCGAAATTGAGGCAGTCCGTGAGGGCGAGCGGCTCGCCGCCTGCACACGCGACGTTGAGCGCCGCGTCCATCACGGCGCCCCAGCCGGCGCGGTACGGGTCGCGCTCGCCGAGCCGCGGACCGTCGAGCGACACCGCAATCCCGCGCGCGCCGTCGACGCGCAGCACGGCCGCGTCGAGGCCGGGGCGGCGCACGGTCCGCGAGCCGACGAGCTGGTCGTACTGCTCGAAGATCCACCCTTTCGGCTCGTTGTTGACCGGGTCGACCGGCGCGTCCTCGACGGCGTGTGCGATCGTGTCGACCTCGTAGCGCGGGCATTCGTCGGTGAGCAGCGCGGCAGGGATCGCGCCGACGAGCTCGCCGCCCGCGAAGGCGCGCAGCTCGCCCGTGTCGGTCACCTCGCCGACCACCGTGCAGGGCAGCTCCCACCGCTCGCAGACGGCTCGCACCTCGTCGACGCGCTCGGGTGCGACGACCGCGACCATCCGCTCCTGCGACTCGGAGATCATGATCTCCCACGGCTCGAGGTCGGGCTCGCGCAGCGGGACGGCGTCGAGGTCGACGTCGACGCCGACCTCGCGCGCCATCTCCGAGAGCGCGGACGCGAGGCCCGCGGCGCCGCAGTCCTGGAGCGAGAGCACGAGGTCTCTTTCCACGAGCTCGACGGAGACCTCGATCAGCGCCTTGCCGCGGAACGGGTCGCCGATCTGGACGGACGGGCGCTTCTCGTCGGAGCCCTCGAGGTCTTGCGAGGCGAGCACCGACGCGCCGCCAATGCCGTCGCGGCCCGTCGCGGCACCGAACAGGACGAGCGCGTTGCCGACGCCCGTCGCGCGGGCGCGCAGGACGCGCTCGGTGGGGAGGAGGCCGACGCACATGGCGTTCACGAGCGGGTTCGCGGCGTACGCCTCGTCGAACACGGCCTCGCCGCCGACGTTCGGGACGCCGACGCAGTTGCCGTAGTGGCCGATGCCCGCGACCGCCCGCTTGAAGTGCCAGTCGGGCGCGCCGAAGCGGAGCCCGTCGAGGAGGGCGATCGGCCGCGCGCCCATCGCGACGATGTCGCGGAGGATGCCGCCGACGCCCGTCGCCGCGCCCTGGAACGGCTCGACGGCGGACGGGTGGTTGTGGCTCTCGACCTTGAACGCGACGGCGAGGCCCTCGCCGAGGTCGATCACGCCCGCGTTCTCGCCCGGCCCCTGCAGGACGCGCTCGCCGGCCGACGGCAGCCGCTTGAGGAGGCGGGCCGAGTGCTTGTAACCGCAGTGCTCCGACCAGAGCAGCGAGAAGACCGCGAGCTCGAAGTCGTTCGGCTCGCGCGCGAGCAGCTCCTGGATTCGCGCGAACTCCCGGTCCGTCAGACCAAGTGAGCGGTGGAGCGGCTGCTGCGCGACCGAGCTCAGAGGGCCATCGTAACGGCGGCCTCCGACGACCCCTGCTCGAAGCTACGGACCGGCGCCGCCTCCGCCGCCGTCCCCGCCGCCGCCCTGGCCGGCGACGCTCGAGACGTACTTCGCGACGGCGGTGATCTGCGCGTCGCTGAGCCGGCCGTCGAAGGCCGGCATCCCACCGCCGCCGTTCCGCACCTGCTGCTCGACCGTCGACTCGTCGGGCTTGAGGTCGTCGAGGTTCGGTCCGACGTTGCCGTGCGCGTCGGCGTCGGCGAGCGTGTGGCAGCTCGCGCAGTTCGAGCTGAAGACGGTCTTGCCGGCGGCGTTCCCGCTCTCGCCCGTCGTCGTGCCGCCGGTGGTCGTGCCGCCGGTCGTCGTGCCGCCCTCGATCGGCTTCCCGTTCGCGTCGAGCCGGTACGCGAGCACCTGCGCGACCTGGCTCTTCGACTGCGGGTAGCTCGCGGCCGTGACCAGCGTGTCGCCGGCGATCGCGACGGTCGCGTTCGTGCCGGCCGGCAGCTTCTGCTGCCACACGACGTGGCCGTCGTCGCGCGCGAGCGCCCACAGCGTGCCGTCGAAGGTCGTCGTGAACACGAGGTCCTTCGAGACCGTCGCGGCGCCGTACACCGGCGTCTTGAACTTGTGCGTCCACTTCGTCGAGCCGTCCTTGCCGTTCAGCGCGACCATCTCGCCGGTGCCGCCCGCGAAGTTGAGCTTGTAGGCGGTCGCGCTGTTGAACGTCGTCGAGAGGTTGACGATCGGCGCGTAGATCGTGTCGTCGGCGACCGCGAGCTGCGTCTCGACGCCGCCGAGGATGCCGGGGAGGATGGTGAACGGGAAGTTCGGCAGCGACGGCGCGTCGGGTCCGCCGAGCGCGGCGAGGTTCACCGTGTCGTGGCCGTTGTGCACGCCGACGCGCTTCTTCCAGATCAGGTTCCCGTTCTCGGGATCCGTGACGTAGACGTAGCCGACCTTGCCGGACGAGATCACGCGCTCGTCGCCGTCGAGCTTCGCGACGACGGGCGGCAGCTGCAGATCCCAGTCGAACACGTCGTGCGGGAGCGCCTGGTAGTACCACTCGCGCTTCCCCGTCTCGGGGTCGAGCCGCACGACGCTGTTCGTGTAGAGGTTCGGCCCGGGGCGTGACGCGCCCCACATCTTGTCCTTCGTGCCGGGCCACGGCGCCGGGTTGGCGACGTTGATGAACATCCGCCCCGAGTCGTCGAACGCCGGCGGGTGCCACAGCCCCCCGCCGCTGTTCACGTCCTTGTACTCCGGGTCCCAGAGATCCTCGGGCACCGTGTTGAACGTCCATTGCTTGTCGCCCGTGTCGGCGTCGAGCGCCCAGACGATGCCGACGCCGTCACCGGCGTAGAACTTCTTCGTGTTGCCGGGGACGGTCGAGACGTACAAGACGTGGTCGAACACCGCCGGCGCCATGTCGATGCCCTCGTTGTCGTTGCGCGTCAGCTTCTGGGAGCGCCAGACCTCCCTGCCGGTGTCGGCGTCGAGCGCGAAGGCGAACGTGCTCGTGGCGCCGTAGACGCGGCCGTAGCCAAGCGTGACGCCGTTCGGGCCGACGCTCGGCGAGTCATAGCTCTTCGTCCACTTGACCTCGCCGCTGTCGAGGTCGATCGCGCTGACGTTCGAGTTCAGGTCCTGCGTGTAGACGACCCCGTCGGCGATGATCGGCGTCGAGGCGTAGCCGCCGAACGTGCCGGTCGCGGTGATCTTCGAGGCCCACGCCACGCCGAGATCGGACACGTTGTCGGCGTCGATGTCCGAGCCCCACGCGACCCGCGTGTTCGCGAGGTCGCCGTTCGGCGCGGGCCAGTCGGCCTTCGCATCGCCAGTCTCCGGCGCCGCGCCGTCCGGCACGACCGCGCTCTTCCCGCCGCCGCCGCCACAGCCGGCGGCGAGCAGCGCCAGCGCGGTCAGGAGTCCGGCAGCGGCCGTGCGAGACGCGGTTCCCCCCACGCCTTGAACGCTAGGGACGGCGCGAAGGGCTAGTCCAATACCCGTTGCGACGCCACCGATGCCGGTTCGAGCATGATGCAACCGTGTTCGACCAGGAGCCGCGCCTCGACCTTCGGCAGCTGCGGTACTTCCTGGCGGTCGCCGACGAGCTGCACTTCGGCCGGGCCGCCGCGCGGCTGCGGATCGCCCAGCCGGCGCTCTCGCGCGCCATCCGGAAGCTCGAGACGGAGGTCGGCGCCGAGCTCTTCGACCGCTCGAGCAGGCGCGTGACGCTCACGCCCGCGGGCGAGGCGTTCGCCGCCGAGGCGCGCCGCGCGCTCGCGCACGCCCGCGCCGCCGTCACCGGTGCCCGCCGCGCCCAGCGTGTCGGCTCGCACGTCGCGCTCGGCTT
>JBKPLI010000244.1:0-6489 GCA_046731555.1 Actinomycetota bacterium
CCTCGACGACGAGCTTGCCGCGCGAGACGATCGCGAGCCGGTCCGCCAGCTGGTCGGCCTCCTCGAGGTAGTGCGTCGTGAGCAGGATCGTCAGCGACTCCGCGTTCGCAAGCCGCGAGACCTCGTCCCACATCGCGACGCGCGCCTCCGGGTCGAGGCCCGTCGTCGGCTCGTCGAGGAACAGCACGCGCGGGCGGTGCACGAGCCCGAGCGCGATGTCGAGGCGCCGCCGCATGCCGCCGGAGTAGCCCTTCACGATCCGGTCGGCCGCGTCGGCGATCCCGACGAGCTCGAGCAGCTCGTCGACCCGGCTGCGGAGGTCGCCGCCGCCCATGCCCTGCACGCGGCCCTGCAGCATGAGGTTCTCGCGGCCCGTGCCGAACTGGTCGACGCCCGAGTCCTGCGGCACGTAGCCGATCGCGCGGCGCACCGCCTGCGCCTCGCGCTGGACGTCGCGGCCCGCGACGGAGGCCGTGCCGTCGTCGGGATGCGTGAGCGTGACGAGGACGCGCACGGTCGTCGACTTGCCGGCGCCGTTCGGCCCGAGCAGGCCGAAGACCTCGCCCTCGCGGACCACGAACGAGACGCCGTCGAGCGCCTGCACCTCGCCGTACCGCTTCCGGAGCCCGTCGACGACGATCGCGTCCACGGAACCCGAGGCTACCTAGGCCCGAGTCCGCCTTGGGGATGATCTGCCACCAGACGTCGCTGCGTTCACATCGCGTCAGCCCTCTCCGGCTCGACGCCGACGGCTAGAGTCCGGCGCCGTGGACCTCTACGAGTACCAGGGCAAGGAGCTCTTCAAGCGCTACGGCATCCCCGTCTCCGAGGGACGCCTCGCAACGAGCCCGGAGGAGGCGCGCGCGGCGGCCGAGGAGCTCGGGGGCCAGGTGGTCGTGAAGGCGCAGGTGCTCACCGGCGGCCGCGGCAAGGCGGGGGGCGTGAAGCTCGCCGACAACCCGCGCGACGCCGAGCAGAAGGCGCGCGAGATCCTCGGCCTCGACATCAACGGCCACGTCGTCCACAAGCTCTGGATCGAGCGCGCGTCCGACATCGCGAAGGAGTACTACCTCTCGATCACGTTCGACCGCGGCGAGAAGAAGCCGCTCTTCATGCTCACGACGCAGGGCGGCGTGGAGATCGAGCAGGTCGCGGAGGAGAACCCCGACGCGCTCGCTCGGCTGCACGTCGACGCGCTCGAGGGCTTCCAGCCGTACCAGGGGCGGCGCCTCATCTACGGCGCGGGGATCGAGGACCCGGACGAGCAGAAGCAGGTGCTGGCGATCATCGGGAAGCTCTACCGCTGCTTCGTCGACGCCGACGCGATGCTCTGCGAGGTCAACCCGCTGATCGTCACGCCGCAGGGCGAGGTGAAGGCGCTCGACTCGAAGTTCACGGTCGACGACTCCGCGCTCTTCCGACACGCCGACGTCGCCGCGTGGCGCGACACGAGCGCCGCCGACCCGCTCGAGGCGTTCGCGCGTGAGAAGGGCGTGACGTACGTGAAGCTCGACGGCTCCGTCGGGATCCTCGGCAACGGCGCCGGGCTCTCGATGTCGACCGTCGACGTGGTCGTCGTGGCGGGCGGGAAGCCCGCGAACTTCTGCGACCTCGGCGGCGGAGGCTCGGCCGAGGGCGTCGTCGACGCGCTCGAGGTGATCTCGCGCGATCCGCAGGTGCGCTCGATCTTCTTCAACATCTTCGGCGGGATCACGCGCTGCGACGAGGTCGCGCGCGGCATCCTCGAGGCGCTGGACCGCATCGAGATCAAGGTGCCGATCGTCGTCCGCCTCGACGGTACGAACGCGGACGAGGGTCGCAGGATCCTCGCCGACGCGGCGCCGCCGAACCTCTACGTCGAGCCGACGATGCTCGACGCCGCGAAGCGCGCCGTGGAGCTCGCGAACGCATGAGCAACGTCTGGGACGAGCGCGCGGACGCGTACCGCACGAGCCCCACGCACGCGAGCGGGGAGGACCTCGACGCCGTCGTGGAGCTCTGCAACCCGCACGCGGGCGTGAAGATCCTCGACGTCGCCACCGGCGGCGGCCACGTCGCGCGCCGGTTGCGCGAGCAGGGCGCGGAGGTCGTGACGCTCGACCCGTCCCCGGGCATGCGCGCCGACGTCCTCGCACCGGCCGAGCACATCCCGTTCGAGGACGGCTCGTTCGACGTCGTCGTGTCGCGCATCGCCGCGCACCACTTCCAGGATCTCGGGCAGGCGATCGGCGAGATGGCGCGCGTGTCGAACCGCGTGCTCGTGGTCGAGGACATGCTCTACCGCACGGCCGAGGAAGAGGAGGCCGAGAAGCTCCGCGACCCGTCGCACGTGCACTCGCTGACCGAGGAGGAGTGGCGCGAGCTGCTCGAGAGCGCGGCGCTCGAGATCGAGCAGACGCTGTTCTTCTCGAAGACGCACGACATGGCCGAGTGGCTCGCGCGCACCGGGTGCGAGGGCGCCGACGCGGCGCGCGTCCGCGAGCTGCTCGCGCCCGTCTCGAGCCCCGACGGCACGACGTGGTCGAACGACTACATCGTCGTCAAGGCGAGGAAGTCCCAGCGCTGATGGCGATTGTGGTCGACAAGGACACGCGGCTCGTCGTCCAGGGCCTGACCGGCTCCGAAGGGCGCTTCCACGGGCTGCGCAACAAGAACTACGGCACAAACGTCGTCGCCGGCGTCACGCCCGGCAAGGGCGGACAGGACGTCGAGGGCATCCCGGTCTTCGACACGGTCGCCGACGCGGTCGAGGAGACCAGTGCGAACACGACGCTGATCTTCGTCCCGGCGCGCTTCGCGGCGGACGCGATCTACGAGGCGGTCGACGCCGGCATCGGCACGGTGATCTGCATCACCGAGCACGTGCCGGCGCACGAGATGCTGCGCGTCTACACGTACATCCGCCCGAAGGGCGTCACGATGATCGGCCCGAACTGCCCGGGCGTGCTGTCGCCCGGCAAGGCGAACGTCGGGATCATCCCGGCCGAGATCTTCAGTGAGGGGTCGATCGGCCTCGTCTCGCGCTCGGGCACGCTCACGTACCAGATCGGCCACGAGCTCACGCAGCTCGGGCTCGGCAACTCGACGATCGTCGGCATCGGCGGCGACCCCGTCGTCGGCTCGTCGTTCGTGGACGTGCTCGAGAAGTTCAACGCGGATGACGAGACCGAGTACGTCGTGCTCGTCGGCGAGATCGGCGGCGACGAGGAGGAGAAGGCCGCGCGCTGGATCTCCGAGCACATGCGTAAGCCCGTCTTCTCCTACATCGCCGGCTTCTCCGCGCCGCCCGGCAAGACCATGGGTCACGCGGGCGCGATCATCTCCGGCTCGTCGGGTACCGCGCAGGCGAAGAAGGAGGCGCTCGAGGCCGTCGGCATCACCGTCGGCACGACGCCCACCGAGGTCGCGCAACTCGTCGCCGACCGCGCGCGTTAACAGTCCGGGCGACGCAACGCGTACCATCGCCCTGTCCATGGAGCGGGGGCAGGCGTGCACGACCTCGTCATCGCAGTCGGTTTCCTGAACGTCGTCGTCTTCGCGGCGCTCGGCGTGATCGCGGTGTGGCAGTGGCGCCGGCGCGACCGCGCGCAGGAGCGCTGGATCGCCGCTGCGTTCGGGAGCCTCGGGCTGATCGTCCTGCTCGGCCTCGTCGTGCCGGAAAGTCCGAGCGGGTTCGCCGAGCACGCGGTCCAGCGGCTCGAGATCGTCGCGCTCGTCGTCTTCCCGTTCCTGCTCTACCGGTTCGCGACCGCGTTCGAGCCGCCCTCAATGCGCCTGCGCGTGCTCGTCGGCTCGCTGACCGCCGCGATGGTCGTGTGGACGCTCGCGCTCACCGACATCCCCGGCCCGGACGACCCACGGCCGACCTGGTTCTGGGTGTACGTCGCCGGGTTCGTGGTGCACTGGACCGTGCTGTCGGTCGTCGCGGCCCTGCGCCTGTGGCGTGCCGGCGCCGGCCAGCCGTCGGTCGCGCGGCGGCGGATGCAGTTCCTCGCGCTCGCCGTCTCGATGATCACGCTGGCGATCGTGCTCGTCGCCGCCTCAGACGATCCCGACTCGCGCGCGGCGCAGGCGTCGACGCTGATCGGGTTCCTGAGCGGCTGCTGCTTCCTGCTCGGCCTCGCGCCGCCGCAGCTCGTGCGCATGGCGTGGCGCCGGCCGGAGCTCGACCGGCTGCAGACGGCCGTGCGCGAGCTGATCACGCTTGCAGCGACGCCGGAGGAGGTCGCGACGCGCGTCGTCGGCCCGACGGCCGACATCGTCGGCGCGCAGGCGGTCGCGGTGCGCGACGGCGACGGCCACGTCCTCGCGACGCAGAACGTCGGCCCCGAGACGCTCGCCGCGCTCGTGGCGGGCACGACGCCCGAGGGCCGCGAGGTCGTCCACGTCGAGGCCCGCGGCGCGTCGCTCGTCGTGTGGAGCTCGCCGTACGCACCGTACTTCGGCGCGGACGAGCTGCAGCTGCTCACGACGCTCGCCGCGCTCACCGGCATCGCGCTCGACCGCGTGCGGCTCTACGCGCGCGAGGTCGAGGCGCGGGTGCAGCTCGAGCGGCTGAACCACCTGAAGACGAACTTCGTCGCGCTCGCCGCCCACGAGCTGCGCACGCCCGTCACAACGATCCACGGGTTCGTCACCACGCTGAACCACCTCGGCGATCGCTTGTCGGAGGACCAGCGGGACGAGCTACGGCTCGCGCTCGAGCAGCAGACGACGCGCATGGCGCTCCTCGTCGAGCAGCTGCTCGACCTGTCGCGTCTCGACGCCGACGCGATCGAGATCCGGCCGCAGCGCCTCGACGTGCGCGAGCGCGTCGACGAGGTCGTGGCGGCGACCGCGGGCGTGCAGGCTGCCGAGATCGGCGTCGACGTCGACGCGGGCCTCGAGGTGACAGCCGACCCGGCCGCGTTCGAGCGCGTGCTCACGAACCTCGTCACGAACGCGCTCCGCTACGGCGCGGCGCCGGTGACCGTGATCGCGGCGCAGACCGACCGTCACTTCCGCCTCTCGGTCGAGGACCACGGCGGCGGCGTGCCGCCCGAGTTCGTGCCGAACCTGTTCGAGCGCTTCGCGCGTGCGCGCTCGGCGACCGAGCACGTCTCGGGCACGGGCCTCGGCCTCGCGATCGCGCGCTCGTACGCGCGAGCGCACGGCGGCGACCTCGTCTACGAGCCGGCGCCGGACGGCGGCGCGCGGTTCACGCTCGTGCTGCCGAACGGTCGCACACGTGTGCCGGCGGACGGGGAGGCCGGGTGACCGAGAGCGAGCACCTCGTGCACCTCGTGCTGCTCGGCGAGGCGGTCGACGGGGTCGACGGCGCGGCCGTGTTCGTGTGGAACGACGAGCGCCGCTACGTCGCGGTCAACGAGGAGGCGTGCCGGCTCGTCGGCCTGCCGCGCCGCGATCTCGTCGGCATGCCCGTCGGCGCGCTGACCGACGACGGCGCCGCGCCGCTGATCGAGCAGGTGCGCCGCGCGAAGATCCTCCGCGGCTCGTCGCGCGTCGACCGGCGCGACGGGACGAGCGTCGAGATCGACTGGATGACGTTCAGGACGCGGGTCGCGCAGATGCCGTACATGGTGAGCGTGTGCTGGCGGCGCGGCGAGGTGGACGAGCTGCAGTCGCCCGCGCCGTAGGCTTGCGCCGTGTTCCAGCCCGAGCTCGAGTCGCAGCCCGCCGAGCAGCGGGCCGAGCTGCAGGCGCATCGGCTCGCGGGGCTCGCCGCGCGCCTCGGCCACGACCGCGACGCGCCGCTCGCCGAGCTCCCGTTCACGACGAAGGCGCAGCTGCGCGACACATATCCGTTCGGCTCGCTGCAGGTGCCGCTCGAGCAGACGATCCGCGTGCACGCGTCGTCCGGCACGCGCGGGAAGCCGACGATCGTCGCGTACACGGCGCACGACGTCGACGTCTTCGCCGAGGTGAACGCGCGCGCGATCGCGTGCGCCGGAGGCCGCTCGGAGGACGTCCTGCACGTGGCGTACGGCTACGGGCTGTTCACCGGCGGGCTCGGCCTCCACTACGGCGGCGAACGTCTCGGCGCGACGGTCGTGCCTGCCTCGGGCGGGAACACGGCGCTGCAGCTCCAGCTGCTCGAGGACCTCGGCGCCGCGGGGCTTTGCTGCACGCCGTCGTTCGCCTTGCTGCTCGCGGAACGCCGCCGGGCGGACGACGGGATCCGTCTGCGCTACGGCGTGTTCGGCGCGGAGCCGTGGTCGGAGGCGATGCGCGAGAAGCTCGAGGCGGTGTGGGGTATCGACGCGTGCGACATCTACGGCCTCTCGGAGGTGATGGGTCCCGGCGTCGCCGCCGAGTGCCGCGAGGGCAAGGGCGCGCTGCACGTGTTCGACGACCACTTCCTGCCGGAGATCGTCGACGCCGACACCGGCGAGCCGACGGACGGCCTCGGCGAGCTCGTGCTGACGACGCTGACGAAGGAGGCGCTGCCCGTGCTGCGCTACCGCACGGGTGACGTGACGCGCTTCGTCG
>JBKPLI010000245.1:0-5468 GCA_046731555.1 Actinomycetota bacterium
GTCCTCGAGCGCGTGCACGAGCGCGTCGTGGGCCTCGCCGGCGCCGAGCCGCCCGAGCGCGTCCGCGCTTGCGGCGCGCACCGTCGCGGCGGCGTCGGTCAGGTGCGCAAGCACCGGTTGCGCGTCGCCGGCGGCGCCGATCAGCCCCACGAGCTCGAGCGCGCTCGCACGGATCCGCGGGTCGTCGCTCGCGCTCAGCTCCAGCAGGCTCGGGACGGCGTTCGGCCCGAGGTCGAAGAGCGCGAGCCCGGCGACGTCGCGCGGCAGCCGTCCGGCGATGCCGGCCTCGACGAGCGGCTCGATCGCGGCGACGGAGCCGAGCCGGCCGAGGCTGCGCGCGACGGCCATCCGCACGTCGCGCGAGCGATCGTCGAGAGCGACGAGGAGCTCCGGCACGGCGCGGGGCGACGACATGTCGCCGAGCGTGAACGCCGCGGTCGCCCGCCTCCACGCGCGCCGGCTGCGCAGCCGGCGGAGCTCCTCGTCGACGCCCCCGGTCGCCTCGAAGTAGGCGGCGATCCGTCCGCGCGGCTCGCCGCGGAGCAGCCGCGCGTAGCCGCCGAGGATCTCGGCGAACACCTCCGCCTCGAGCCCGTGGTACTCGGGCACGGATGCGTCGTCGCCCTCCACGAAGGCGAGCGCCGCCGGTCGCAGCTGCGCGAGGAGCCGCTCACGCCGTCGTTCCCCGCGCCCGACGTAGGAGCGGCGCACGACGAGCACGAGGATGAACAGCAGGTTCCCCGCGAAGAGCAGGAAGCCGACGAGCTCGATCGCGCCCACGGCTAGCGGCGGCCGAGGATCGCCTGGACGCGGGCGCGGAGCTCGTCCGGGCTGAAGGGCTTGCGGATGTAGTCGTCGGCGCCCGCCTCGAAGCCGCGTTGCACGTCCGCGTCCTGGGCCCGCGCGGTCAGGAGGATGATCGGCATCCGGCTCGTCGCGGCGTCGGCGCGCAGGCGGCGCGTCACCTCGAAGCCGTCGAGCTTCGGCATCATCACGTCGAGCACCGCGAGGTCCGGCAGTTCCTTCACCGCCAGCTCGAGCGCCGCCTCGCCGTCGCGCGCCTGGACGACGGTGTAGCCCGAGCGCTCGAGCCGGAACGAGACGAGGCCGAGGATGTCCTCGTCGTCGTCGGCCGCGAGCACGAGCGGCCGCTCGCGTGCGGCGCCCTCGCTCATGTCCCCGCTCCCGCGGTCGTGTCGGCCGCCGGCGCCTCGTCGAGCGGCGACCGGACGGGCAGCTCGAGCACGAAGGTCGTGCCCACGCCGACCTCGCTCACGACCGTGATCGTGCCGCCGTGGGCTTCCGCGATGCCCTTCGCGATCGACAGCCCGAGGCCCGTCCCCTGGATCGTGCTGGCGGTCGACGCCCGGTAGAAGCGGGTGAAGAGCCGGCCGACCTCGTCCGCCGGGATGCCGACGCCGGTGTCGCTGACCTCGAGACGCACCTTGTCGTCGCGTGGACCGAGCACGACGCCGACCGTACCGCCTGCGGGCGTGAACTTCACCGCGTTCGAGAGCAGGTTGTCGACCACCTGGCCGAGGCGCATCGGATCCGCGAGCAGCTGCGGGAGACCGTCCGCGATCACGAGCCGCACCTCCACGTCTCCCGCGTCGGCCGCTTTCTGGATGGACTCGACACGCTCCGTGACGAGCTGTCCGAGGTCGACGTCCTTCGGCTCGAGCGAGAGCCGGCCGGTGTCGAGGCGCGACGCGACGAGGATGTCCTCGATCAGGTCGTTCAGGCGGCGGCTATTGCGGTCGATGATCTCGAGGAAGCGGCGCTGGTCGTCGGTCAGCTCGCCGACCTCGCCGGCGATCAGGATCTCGAGGTAGCCGACCATCGACGTGAGCGGCGTCCGGAGCTCGTGCGAGACGGTGCTCACGAACTGGTCCTTCATCTCGTCGAGCTCGCGCAGCCGCTGGTTCTGCGTGGCGAGCGCCGCCGCGGTCTCGCGTTCGGCGGCGAGGAGGCGCTCGCGCTCGAGCGCGAGCGCGAGCTCCGAGGCGACCGTCTCGAGCGAGTTGCGGGCACGGCGGATATTGAGCGCTCCGGCGTCGGCGACGAGCTCGGCCACCTGCTCGCCGCGCACCGTCACGGGTGTCGCGAACGCGTGCTCGGCGCCCGTGTCGCCGTCGCGCGACGCAACGACCTTCGGCGTGTCGTTGCCGACGAGGTCGCCCGCAGTCCGCTCGGCCACCGCGTAGAGCTCCTCGCGGTTGCCTGCCCGCAGGAGCTCCGCGGCGTACGTGCTCAGGTGCGACTCCCGCTCGGCGGCGCGCAATGCCTTGTTCGTCATCGTCGTGAAGCGCAGAACGCTCAGGACGGAGATGACCGCCATGCTCGCGATCGTCACCGGCAGGTAGAGCGGTTCGTCGCGGACGCTCTGGACGGCGAGGACGATGGGCGGGACGAGGCAGATCGCCAGGATCCCGACGAGCCGCATCGCGCCGTCGCGGTCGCCCGGCTCGCCGTGCTCCTCGGTCAGGCTCGTCATCGTGCGGTGCAGCCCTGCGAGCCCGATGCAGATGACGCCCGCGAGCAGGAACGCGTCGCTGACGCTGCTCTCCTGCACCCGGCCGACGACGGTCATGTTGAAGAGGATGTCGCCGATCAGCGTCGCGACGAGCCCCGCCACCAGCACTTTGAGCGAGCGGACGTTCAAGCTCGCCCCCATCACGAAGCGTGCTGCGATCGCGACGAGGATCAGGTCGCCCACCGGATAGGCGATCGTGACGAACTTCTCCCACTGGGACAACGCGGCGTCGTCGAGCACGGGCTGGACGAGGTAGACCCACGTGAGCAGCAGGCCGCTCGCCGCCACGAGCCCGGCGTCGATCGCCGTCCTGCGGGCGTCGACCATCTGCCGCCGCTGCCGCACCGCGATCGCGAGTCCGGCGCCGAGCGCCGGGTAGCCCAGCAGGTAGAAGAGGTCGGCCGGTGACGGGAAGGGCTCGCGGCCCTGCGTCTCGTAGATGCCCCACAAAAGATCCGCGATCCACCACAGCGCGAGGCCCGCCGCGATGAGGAGCCACGCCGCCGGAGCGGCGGGGCGGAAGCGGCGGACGCCGACGACGATGCCTGCGACGGCGAGCAGTTCCGTCAGCGGGAAGATGACGACGTTGCGGACGAAGTGATGCTCGGCCGGGACGGCGACGTACGCGAGGAAGAGCAGCAAGCCGACGGCGAGCGCTGTCCACCAGAGCTTGGTGTCGCTCGGGCGGGCGTCGACGCGTCCTCGCACCGAGACACTCGGCACGACGGCCATGCACGCATGATCACACGACGAACGGCGCGACGAGTGCCGCCGCGACGGTTTCACCCGCTGCGGGCGAGGGGCGGGTGGTGCCGCCGCCGAGCTCTTCCGTTTGCAGCGTTTGCGTCGTACGCTCGAAGCGAGGGCATGGTTCCGGCATGAGGCCCCGCTCCTGTGCCCTCCCACGGAGTAAGGAGCGGGGCCTCTCCTAGCTTGCCGGGTCAGAGCCAGGTGATGCCGTAGGCGCGCGACGCGTCGTCGTACGCCTCCGGGCCGAGCGTGCCCGCCGCGTGCGCATCGGCCAGCGCGCGGAAGAACCCCTCGAAGCCGCCGGGCGAGGTCTGCACGAGCAGCCGGCCCACGCCCGGTACCACGCGCCGCTGCGCGTGCGGGACGCCGCGCGGCGCGAACACGAAACCGCCCGGGCCGGCGCGGAACTCCTCGTCGCCGACCTTGATCACGTGCTCGCCCTCGAGCACGTAGAAGAGCTCGTCCTCGCGCTCGTGCACGTGACGCGGCGTGTCGACCATCGGCGGGATCTCCTCGAAGAGCGTGAACGCGCCGCCGGTCGCCTCCGACGGGATGCGCAGGAGGATCGTCACGCTGCCGAGCACGAGGCGCTCGCCCTCGTCGGGCGCGCGTGCGAGCACGTCCACGCCGCCGAGGATACCGGCCGCGTTGCCGAGGAAAGCTGCGCAGGAAACGACGGAGCAAAGCCGTTTCCGGGGCGCGTGGGTCTTTACACCCGGCTCACGGGTAGTCGCTACGGTGCCTCGGTTTCACGACGTAAAAGGAGTTGATGCCCGTGATAAGGCCGGTTCGTCTCGTCTTGTTTGCACTCATGGCCCTGCTCGTGGCTCCCGCCGCGACGGTCACCGCTGCGCCGCGGATGCCGATCGGTTTCTACGACGATCCGAACTTCCGCTGGGCGCCGAACCGCGCGGCGATGCTCTCGACCGCCGCCGCCGCGGGCGCCACCCTCATCCACACGAACGCCAGTTGGCCGTCCATCGCGCCGAAGCGGCCGAAGAACGCCGCGAACGCGAACGATGCGGCCTACCGCCTGAACGACCTCGACGAGCTCGTCCAGAACGCGGCGAAGAACGGCATGCGCGTGATGATCGACATCACCGGGACGCCGAAGTGGGCGAACGGCAACAAGACGCCGAACCACATGCCGAAGCGGCTCTCGGACCTCACCGCTTTCTCGAAGATGCTGGCGAACCGCTACGACGGCACCGTGCCCGGGCGCGGCTACGTCGGTCTGTGGTCGGTCTGGAACGAGCCGAACCTGAACCTGTTCCTGACGCCGCAGTACGTCGGCAAGAAGATCGTCGGCCCGTCGAACTACGCGAAGCTCTACAAGGCCGCGTACGCCGGCATCAAGGCCGGGAACCCGAAGGCGCAGGTCGCGATCGGCGAGACGTCGGCGCGCGGCCGCGACATCCCGAGGACCGGCCAGACCGCGACCGTCGCGCCGGGCACGTTCGCGCGGCTCGTTGCGCAGACGAAGGGACTGAAGTTCGACGCGTGGGCGCACCATCCGTACCCGACGTCGCCGAACCTGCCGCCGACGCAGAAGGTGCGCTGGCCGAACATCACGCTGTTGCAGCTCAGCCGCTTCGAGAAGTCGCTCGATCAGTGGTTCCACCGCAGGAACATTCCCGTTTGGATCACCGAATACGGGCACGAGACGAAGCCGGGCGAGCCGAACGGCGTGTCGAACGCGGTTCAGGCGAAGTACGCGCGGCAGGCGCTGACGCTCGCGCGCAACGACAAGCGCGTCGGCATGTTCGTCTGGTTCACGCTCAGGGACACGGCCGGCAACCCGTGGCAGAGCGGCCTCTACGGCAGGACGGGCGCGAGCAAGCCGTCGTATGCGGCGTTCTCGTCGCTCGCGCGGCTCGTCGACGGCGACGGCACCGCGACCATCAAGTCGGGTACGACGCCGACGGTGAAGGTCTTCGTGCCGGGGCTCGCGTACTACACGCCGATCGGGTCGACGCTGACGCTGACCTACAGCGTGAAGAACGGAACGCGCGGCGTCGCGGTCTCGTCGCCGTCGGCGAGCGCGAGGCTCGCGCTCGACCAGTCGGTGACGTTCAAGCCCGCGTTCAGGCCGGCGAAGGGCAGGACGTACACGGTCAACGCGCGGATCACGGATCCGGGCGGGCACGTGGTGTCCCGCACGGTCCAGCTGATCGCGAGCTAGACA
>JBKPLI010000246.1:0-14666 GCA_046731555.1 Actinomycetota bacterium
CAAGGTGATCGACGAGGAAGCGGTGAAGAAGGTCGTGAAGTACCTGACCTCCGGCGGCACCGAGATGCCGAAGAACTGGAACCGCCGCTTCAAGCACAACCGCGACAAGATGAAGACCGGCGACATCTTCGAGCTCGCCGAGGTCGTCCGGAACCTCGCCCTCCGCGACGGCGAGAAGGGGCTCTCGACCGGCGAGAAGCAGATGTACGTGAAGGCGAAGAAGATCCTCGCCTCCGAGCTGATGTACGCGAAGAACATGAGCGAGGACGAGGCGATCGAGTGGCTCGAGGGCGTCCTCACGGGCGCGATCAAGGAGCCCACGACGCCCGCCCGCAAGCCGCCCGCGCCGAAGGCGCCCGCCGCGAAGGCCGCGCCGGCGAAGAAGCCCGTCGCGCGCGCCGCGGCTGCGAAGCCGGCCGCGAAGTCGAGCTCGAAGCCGCGCGCGACGACGGTTGCGAAGTCGACGCGCACGTCGTCGAAGTCCGCTCCGGCCAAGAAGACGGCCGCCTCCGCGGCGAAGAAGGCACCGGCGAAGAAGAGCGCCGCGACGCCCGCCGCCAAGAAGAAGGCCAGGGCCGCCGCGTAGATGTCCGCCTGGGCCGTTCTCGTCGCCGCCGGGCGGGGAGAGCGGCTCGGCGACGACCGGCCGAAGGCGTTCGCGCGCCTCGGCGAGCTGCCGCTGCTCGCGGAGCCGCTGCGGCGGCTCGACGACTGCGAGTGGGTCGACGCGATCGTCGTGGTCGCCCCGCCCGAGTGGGAGGAGCCGGCGATCCTCTGCGCGGAGGAGGTCGGCGCGTCGAAGGTGTCCGCGTGTGTGACCGGCGGCGAGACGCGCGTCGACTCCGTGCGCGTTGGCGTCGCCGAGGTGCCGGACGACGCGGCGGTCGTGCTCGTCCACGACGCGGCGCGGCCGGTGCTGCCGGACGACGTCGTCCCGCGGGTGCTCGAGCCGCTCTCGCAAGGTTGGGACGGCGCAGTCCCGGGGCTGCCGCTCACGGACACGGTCAAGCGCGTCCAGCGGGGCGCCGTCGTCGAGACGCTGACGCGCGACGAGCTGTGGGCGGTGCAGACGCCGCAGGCGTTCGTCGCGCCGGTGCTGCGCGACGCGCTCGACGGCGCCGGCGACGCGACCGACTGCGCGTCGCTCGTCGAGGCGCGCGGCGGCCGGGTGACCGTCGTGCCCGGCGACGAGCGGTTGCTCAAGGTGACCACCCGCGCCGACCTGGAGCGGGTGGCGCAGTGGCTGTGACCGCCGTCGTCTTCGACGTCGGCGAGACGCTCATCGACGAGACCGGGATGTGGGAGCGCGCAGCCGAGGTCGCGGGCGTGCCGGCGTTCACGCTCATGGGCGTGCTCGGCGGGCTCGCTGCGCGCGGCGAGCACCACAACCGGGTGTGGGAGATCCTCGGCGTCGCGCACCCCGCCTCGACCTGGAACGGCGAGGAGTTCTACCCCGACGCGCTGCCGTGCCTCGACCGGCTGCGTGACGCGGGCTTCCGCGTGGCCGCCGTCGGGAACACGCCCGCCGAGACCGAGGACCTGCTGCGCGGGCACGTCGACGTGCTCGGCTCGTCCGGGCGGTGGGGCGTCGAGAAGCCGGCGCCCGAGTTCTTCGAGCGCGTCGCATCGTCCGTCGGGCTGCCGCCGGAGGAGATCGCGTACGTCGGCGACCGCGTCGACAACGACGTCGCGCCCGCGCTGGCGGCGGGGATGGTCGCGGTGCACGTGCGGCGCGGGCCGTGGGGGCACCTGCACGACCCGCCGGCCCCCGCGATCCGGATCCGCGGCCTCGACGAGCTGCCGAGGGCGCTGCCGTGAGCGACCTCCGCGTGGGGATCGGCGTCGACGCGCACGCGCTCGCCGACGGCGTGCCGCTCGTGCTCGGCGGCGTGGAGTTCGACCATCCGCGCGGCCTGGCCGGGCACTCCGACGGCGACGTGCTCGCGCACGCGCTCATCGACGCACTGCTCGGGGCCGCCGGCCTCGGCGACATCGGCGCGCTCTTCCCGGCCGGCGACGAGCGCCACCGCGGCGCGTCGTCGCTCGACCTCCTGCGCGAGGCGTACGCGCAGGTGCGCGAAGCCGGCTGGCGCCTCGTGAACGCCGACTGCGTGCTCGTCGGCGAGGAGCCGCGCATCGCCGCGCACCGCGAGGAGATGCGCGCGCGGCTGGGCGATGCGGTCGGCGAGGGTGAGGTCAACGTGCGCGCGACGACGACCGACCGGCTCGGCTACACGGGCCGCGGCGAAGGGCTCGCCGCGCACGCGGTCGCGCTCCTCGAGCGACTATGAGACTCGTCCGCTACGCCGACCGGCCCGACCTGCGGGCGATCCGGTTCGAGACGCTCGTGCGGCACACGTTCCCCGAGTACATGAACCACAACGAGCCTGGCGGCCGGTACTGGGGCCGGCTCTACGACGAGCACCCGGACTTCCAACTCGCGCTCGTGGACGGCGACGAGCTCGTCGCGGAGCTGCACTCGGTGGCGACGCCGTGGGACGGCTCGGCCGAGGACCTGCCGTCCGGCTGGGACGAGGCGTTCACGCGCGCGTTCGAGAGCGACCGCGAGGCCGACGTGCTCTGCGCGCTCGCGATCTCCGTCAGGCCGGATCAGCAGGGGCGGCAGCTGTCGAGCAGGATGCTGGACGGCATGCGTCGCGCGGCCGCCGAGCACGGGCTCCGTGAGCTGATCGCGCCGGTACGTCCGACGAAGAAGGCCGAGTACCCGCTCGTCCCGATTGAGCGCTACGTCGAGTGGCGGCGCGAGGACGGCTCGCATTTCGACCCGTGGATCCGCCTGCACGAGCGCGTCGGCGGGACGATCCTGGCGGCGGCGCGGCAGTCGATGCTCATCGAGGCGCCGGCGGCCGACTGGGAGCAGTGGTGCGGAATGCGACTCCCGCAGGACGGCGACTACGTCGTGCCGGGCATGCTCGCCCCGCTCGTCGTGAGCGCCGGCGTCGGCCGGCACGTGGAGCCGAACGTCTGGCTGCGGCACTCGCCGCTCACCGACCTGTAACCGCCGCTCAACCATTCGCGAGCACGCCCGCCGCGATGCCGAAGGCACCGTGGAGGCGATGTTCGAGATCCAGGCTCACCGCGCGAACACCCCCACGGCGCTGCGTGGGCACCGCGCCGTCGGGCCGGCCTCGCTCGAGCTCGACGTGGGCGTGCTCGCCGACGGCAACGTGGTGGTCAGCCACGAGGTGCGTGCGACGACGCTCGAGTGCCCGCCGTCCCACCTGCTCGGCGCGCCGTGGCGCGAGCTCACGGCCGACGACGCGCATGACCTCTGCCGGCTCACCCTCGACGAGGCGCTCGCGCTCGCGGGCGACGTCCCGGTGGTCGTCGAGGCGAAGTCCGCTCCGCCGCACACGGTCGAGCCGCGGGCGTTCGTGGACGCGCTCGAGCCGTACCTCGACCGCATTGCGCTCTCCTCGTTCGACAAGCGCGTCCTCACGCTCGCCCGCCGCCGCCGGCGCGCGCTCGAGACGACGTTCCTCTTCGAGACGCCCGTGCGCGTCGCGACCGCCGCGCGCACGCTCGGCCCGCGCGCCGACCTCGTCACGCGCGATCTCGTGCACGCGGCGCATGCGCTCGGCATGAGGGTCGTGCCGTGGACGGTGAACGACCCGCGCGAGATGCAGGCGCTCGTCGAGCTCGGCGTCGACGGCATCGTCACCGACGAGCCGGAGCTGCTGCACGACGTGCTGCGCCCGCTCGGGCTCGCGGCCTAGCCCGGCAGCGCGACCATGCCGTCGACGAGCGTGACGAGCCCGTCGCGCGCAAGGGACGCGACCGCGTCGCCGTCCGTCGGCTGCTCTCCGGCGGCGACCGTGCGCAGCGCCTCGGCGCGCCGCTGCCGGAACGAGCCCTCGAAGCGCGACTGCTTGCGCAGCGGCTCGTACCGCCGGCCCCGCGACGGGCACGCCTCGGCGAGCGGGCAGACGCCGCAGCGCGGGACGCGCGCGAGGCAGACGGTTGCGCCGAGGTCGAACAGCGCCTGCGCACACGACGCGTCGAACGTGCCGCCGCTCCGCTCCTGCACGCGCCGCACGTTCGTGTCGACCGGGAGCACGTCGCGCCCGAATGCGAAGTTGCCGACGGCCGCCGCGGTGTACGGCCCGACGCCGGGCAGCTCGTTGAGGTCCTCCGGCCACCCGCGCTCCGCGACCACGCGCGCCGCGCGGTGCAGGGTGACCGCGCGCCGGTTGTACCCGAGCCCCTGCCACTCGACGATCACCTCGGCCGTGCTCGCCTCCGCGAGCGCCTCGACCGTCGGCCACAGCTCGAGCCAGCGGAGGTACCGCGGGATCACGCGGTCGACCTGCGTCTGCTGCAGCATCACCTCCGACACGAGGATCGCGTAGGGGTCGCGCGTGTGCCGCCACGGCAGGTCGCGGCCGCTTTGGCTGAACCAAGCCAGAAGTAGCGCTTCCAACTCGCTGAGCCTACGCGAGCCCTCGGCGGTCGAGCGGCGCGAAAAAGGGGGCCCGGCCCCCGAGGTTCCCCGATCGTTTGAGCCCCGCGGACGACCCGGGTAGACGAATCGTACGGGAACAACCGACGCGAGCTCGCCCGCCTGTGGTCACCGAGCGTGAGTGGCGCGACGCTCTGGCGGCGCTGCTCGGTCCCTCACGCCCTACCGTGGGCAGTCCGACGACGAGGACTTGCCGGAAGGCTGGCCGTGCGCGCCGCAGTCGTTCTGGTTCCGCCGTCACGACGAGTTCGACGATCCGCCACCGTCTGCCCGGCGGGGCGTCGACGCGGGCGATCGACTCACGCCACGAGCCTAGACCGCGAGGCGAGGCACTTCTGCTTAGCTTGCACGGATGGGCGGCGGCGTGCTTGAAGGCGGGTGCTCGTGCGGGGCGGTGCGCTACCGGCTCACGGACGAGCCGATGTTCGTGCACTGCTGCCACTGCCTGAACTGCCAGCGGCAGACCGGCAGCGCGTTCGTGATCAACGTCCTCATCGAGGCCGAGCGCGTCCAGGTGCTGTCGGGCGAGCCGCAGGCGGTCGACGCGCCGCGCGACGACGGCAGCGTCCAGCGCATCTACCGCTGCCCCACGTGCCAGGTCGCCGTGTTCAGCGAGTACGGATGGCCGGAGCTGAACTTCGTTCGCGCCGGGACGCTCGACGAGCCCTCGGCGGTGAGGCCGGACATCCACATCTTCACCCGGTCGAAGGTGCCGTGGGTCACGCTGCCGGACGACGTGCCGGCAGTCGAGGTCTACTACGACTCGCAGGAGCTGTGGCCCGAGGCGAGCCTCGAGCGGCTCGACGCGGTCGTTGCCGCGCGTAAGCGGTAGACTGGCGACTCGTTACGGATCGCAACGAGTTCGGCCCGCTTGTCCCACGTCGCCCCTCGCCAGCACTACAACGTCACGCTCGCCATCCTCGCGCTCGGCGGGCTCGCGTTCGCCCTGCAGCAGACGATGATCGTGCCCGCGCTTCCGAGCCTGCAGCGCGACCTGAACACGACGACCGCGTGGGCGACCTGGCTGCTCACCGGCTTCATGCTCGTAGCCGCCGTGGCGACGCCCGTGCTCGGGCGGCTCGGCGACCAGTACGGCAAGAAGCTGCTGCTCGTGGTCAGCCTGACCATCTTCTTCGTCGGCTGCGTGCTCGCGATCTTCGCGTGGGACATCTGGTCGCTCATCGCGTGCCGCTGCCTGCAGGGGTTCGGCGGCGCCGTCTTCCCGCTCTCGTTCGCGATCATCAACGACGAGTTCCCGCGCGAGAAGGTCGGCACGGGCGTCGGCATGATCTCCGCGATCCTCGGCGTCGGCGGCGGGCTCGGCCTCGTGCTCTCGGGTCTGCTGATCGACCACCTGTCGTGGCAGTGGCTCTTCATCGTCGGCGCAGCCGCCGTCGGCAGCGCGGCCATGCTCGTGCACCGCTACGTCCCGGAGTCGCCGGTCAAGACACCGTCGCGCGTCGACTTCGTCGGCGCAGCGCTCTTAGCCGTCACGCTCGTCTCGCTGCTGCTCGCGTTGACCGAGGGCGAGGACTGGGGCTGGACGTCCGCGCCGATCATGGGGCTCTTCTCCGTGTTCGTCGTCGTCGGCGTGCTGTGGGGCTGGGTCGAGCTGCGCGTCGACGAGCCGATGATCGACATGCGGATGCTCGCGCAGCGGACCGTGCTGTTCACGAACCTGACCGCGCTGCTCGCGGGCTTCGCGATGTTCGGCTCGTTCGTGCTGCTCCCGAACTTCATGGAATCGCCGCGCGGGCTTCCCGAGTCGCTTGCGTCGCTCGTCGACTACGGCCTCGGCACGTCGCCAACGCGCACGGGCATCTACCTGCTCCCCGGAGCGCTGCTCGGCTTCCTCGCCGGGCCTACAGCCGGCATCCTCGGCCGCCGCTACGGCTCTCGCGTCCCGCTCTCGCTCGGAATGGCGACCGCAGCGGTCGGGATCACGGCGCTGACCTTCTTCCACGACGAGCCGTGGCAGATCGTGGTGGGGATGGCGATCATGGGGACGGGCGTGCCGCTGGCCTTCGCGGCCATGGCGAAGCTGATCATCGATGCCGTTCGCCCTACCGAGACCGGCGTTGCAACTGGTATGAACACGGTCATGAGGACGATCGGGGGAGTCGTCGGCGGTCAGATCGGCGCCGCGATCCTCTCGGCGAACACGATCGGCGTGACCTCCGTGCCGGAGGAATCCGCGTTCGTGACCGCCTTCGCCGTCAGCGCCGCCGCCGCGGTGGTCGCGGCGATCCTCGGGCTGTTCGCGCGCAGCAGGCCGCGCGTCGCCGCCCTACGGCCGGTCGAGGTGCTCGACTGACGTCCGGCGAGCAGCTCGCGTGCGAGGTGGAGCGCCTCTTCGCCGCGATCATCAGCACCGGGGGTCGCCTCGGGATCGAGGAGACGGTGCCGCTCTCGTCGACACAGCGGCTTGCCCTGTCGACGCTCGTCGACCAGGGCGCGATGAGGCTCGGTGCGCTCGCCGCCGCGATGGGCACGACCGACGCGACCGCCACGCGGACGGTGCAGGCGCTCGAGCGCCTCGACCTCGTCGAGCGCGAGCCCGACGAGTCCGACGGCCGCGGCGTGCGGATCGGCGCCTCGACCGAGGGGCGCGAGCTGATCGCACGCGGCCGCAAGCGCATGGCGCTCATCCTCGAGGAGCTCGTAGCCGAGGACGAACGCGAGCGCGTGATCGAGCTCCTGCGCGCGCTCAGCGGCGCCGTCGTGCGCTGAGCGCTGGCGTATCCTCGACCGGATGAAGCGCGTCCGCTTCGCGCCGAGCCCCACCGGCACGTTGCACATCGGCAGCGGCCTGAGCGCGGTCGCGAACCGCAACTTCGGCGACACGATGCTGCTGCGGATCGACGACACGGACCCGGCCCGCAACGTGCCGGGCGGTGAGGACGGGATCCTCGAGGATCTGCGCTGGCTCGGCGTCGACTGGGACGAGGGTCCCGTGCGGCAGAGCGAGCGCGGCGAGCGGTACCGCGAGGCGGCCGCGCGCCTGCCGCAGCGCTTCGAGGGCGCGACGCTCTGGCGCGAAGACGGCAGCGCGACGTACCAGCTGGCGAGCGTCGTCGACGACGGCGACTTCGAGATCACGCACGTCATTCGCGGCAACGACCATCGCCCGAACGAGCCGTTGCAGCGCATGCTGCACGAGGCGCTCGGCACCCGCGCGCCCGACTACCTCCACCACGGCCTGATCCTCGGGCCGGACGGCAAGAAGCTCTCGAAGCGCGCGCAGGGTGCGACCGTCGCGTCGCTGCGCGACGAGGGAATCCCCGCGGAAGCGGTGCGCGCCTACCTCGACGAGCTCGGGCTTCCGAAGCACGACGTGCACCTCGATCTCGCGCGCATCCGCTCGCTCGCCGTCGACGTGCTGTCGTCGCTCTCCGACGAGGAGCTGGCGGAGCGCGTCGGCGTCCCGGTTGCGGTCGCGCCGGCGCTGCGCGGAGCCCACACGCTCGCCGAGGCGCGCGAGCTCGCGGCGACGATCCTCGACGTGCCATCGGTGTCGCTGCCGGAGGAGCGGCTCACGCTCGAGCGCTTCCGTGAACTCCTCGAACGCGCGAACGGCGGCCCCGACAAGGAGGCGGTGCGCGCCATCCTCCGCGAGCTGAAGGCCGTCGGCGGCAACCTGCGCGCGGTTCGCCGCGCGCTGACCGGACGCGAGAGCGGGCCGGAGCTCTGGGCCGTGATCGCCGCGCTGCCGCGCGAGGAGACATTGCGCCGCATCGACGCGGCGGTCGAGGCGGGCTCGTGATCCGCGTCTGCGTGACGGGGATCGCCGACGAGGCCGGGCGTGCCATCGCCGCCGCCGTCGCCGCCGCGGACGACCTACAGCTCGAGGGTGCGCCCGTCTTCGCGTCCGTCGCCGACGCGCTCGACGCCGTGCGCGTCGACGTCCTCGCCGATTGCGCCTCGGCCGCGTTCGCGCGCTCGAACGCCGTCACCGCGCTCGAGCGAGGCGTCGGCGTCGTCCTCTGCACGAGCGGGTTGAGCGAGTCCGACCTGGCGGCCCTGGATGCGCGCGCCCGCGAGACGGGCTCGGGGCTGATCGCCGCCGAGAGCTTCTCGCTGCTCGGCGCGCTCAAGCAGCACTTCGCGGAGGAGGCAGGGCGGCTCGCCGGCGGGGCAGTCGAGGCCGACGCGAACGAGATCGCGTTCACGACGCCGGGCGAGCGGCTCGTCATCCGTCACGAGCCGGCGGCAGGCACCGTGTACGACGAGGCCGGCACGCTGTTCGCGATCCGCGCCGTCGGCGATCGCGTCGGTCTCACGCGCGGCCTCGATAGCCTCATCGGCTGATGCGCCTGTACGACACGTACACGAAGTCGCTCGTCGAGCTCCCGCCGGCACCCGGCCCTGTGCGCATGTACGTCTGCGGACCGACCGTGTACGCGCGTGCGCACGTCGGCAACGCCCGGCCGTTCGTGATCGGCATGTGGTTCCGGTCGTGGCTGCGCGAGACGGGCTACGACGCGGTGCTCGTCCACAACATCACGGACATCAACGACAGGATCTACGACGCGGCGCCGGGCGCGAGCGCCGACCTGGCCGCGCGCGCGACCGAGTGGTACCTCGAGGACACGGGCGACCTCGGTCTCGGCATGCCCGACCACCTGCCGAAGGCGACCGAGACGGTGCCGGAGATCGTCGCGTTCATCGAGCGGCTCGTCGAGGAGGGCTACGCCTACGCGGTCGAGGGCGACGTCTACTTCCGCGTCGCCCGCTTCCCGGAGTACGGCCGCCTCTCGGGCCAGCGATCGGACCAGGTCGAGGAGCAGGAGCCGAACCCGCTGAAGGAGGATCCGCGCGACTTCGCGCTCTGGAAGGCGAACAAGCCGGACACCGAGGACACGTGGTGGGACTCGCCCTGGGGCCGCGGCCGCCCGGGCTGGCACGTCGAGTGCTCCGTCATGGCCGAGGAGATCCTCGGCCCCGTGTTCGAGATCCACGGCGGCGGGCTCGACCTCGTCTTCCCGCATCACGAGAACGAGATCGCGCAGTCGCGCGCGCTCGGCCGCGAGTTCGCGCGGATCTGGACGCACAACGGGATGCTCCGCTTCACCGGCGAGAAGATGTCGAAGTCGCTCGGGAACGTGATGACGATTCGCGAGACGATCGACACCTTCGGCCGCGAGGCGGTGCTCGTCTTCTTCCTCACCGGCCACTGGCGCAAGCCGATCGACTTCTCCCAGGAGACGATGGCGCAGGCGACCGCGCGCCTCGAGACGCTGCGCAACGCCTTCACGCTCGAGCCGGCGCCGCCCGCGGAGGAGCGGTGGGGCGAGCTCGCGGCGGCGCTCGAGGACGACTTCGACACGCCGCGCGCCCTCGCCGTGCTCCACGACTGGGCCTCGACCCGCCAGCTCGAGCTGCTCCGGCGCGGGCTCGGGTTGTTCGGCCTCGGTTCGGTCGCCGAGCGCGAGGAGGCGCCGCCGGAGGTTGCCGATCTGGCCGCGCGGCGCGCCGAGGCCCGCCGCGGGCGCGATTTCGAGGCCGCCGACCGGCTCCGCGCCGAGATCGAGGCGCTCGGGTGGGAAATGCGTGACGAGCCGGACGGGAGCTATGTGCTCGTCCGGCGCGCCGCGTGACCGGCGACCTCGTCTACGGCCGCCGCGCCGTCCTCGAGGCGCTCCGTGGCCCGCGTGAGCTGCTGGAGGTGCTCGCGACCGAGCGTGCGCTCACGTCCGAGCCATGGCTGGCGGAGACTCGGCCGAAGGTCAAGACCGAGCGCGAGCTCTCGGAGCTCGCCGGCACGCGCGACCACCAGGGCGTCGTCGCGCGCGCCGAGCCGTACCGCTACGCCGACGCCTACGAGCTGGCGCGCGGCGAGCGGCCGCTGCTCGCCGTGCTCGACCGGGTCACCGACCCGCGCAACCTCGGGGCGGTCGTCCGCAGCGCGGACGGTGCGGGCGCGACGGGCGTGGTCGTCCCCGCGCACGGGTCGGCGGTCGTGACGCCGGTCGTGTCGCACGCGTCGGCCGGCGCCGTCGAGCACGTGCCGGTCGCGGTCGTGACGAATCTCGCGCGCTACCTCGCCGACGTGAAGAGCGACAGGCTGTGGGTGTACGGCGCGGCGGGCGACGAAGGCGCGACTTCGATGTGGGACACCGATCTGACCGGCGGCGTCGCGCTCGTGCTCGGCGCCGAGGGGAAGGGGTTGCGCCCGCTCGTCCGGCGAACGTGCGACGCGCTCGTGTCGATCCCGCTCGCCGGCCGCGTCGAGTCGCTGAACGTGAGCGTCGCCGCGGCCGTGCTGCTGTACGAGGCGCGCCGACAGCGCGGCGGGTAGCCGTGGACGCGACGCTCTACCTGTTCGATGGCTACAACCTGCTGCACGCGAGCCCGTTCGCCGACGCGCGAGAGCTCGTCGATGCGCTGGCGAGCTTCGTCGCGACGCGCGGCGCTCGCGGCGTCGTCGTCTTCGACGGCGTGGGGGAGGACGCGGACCGCGGCCCGCTCGCCGTCCGCTACTCGCCGCACGCAGACGACCTCCTCGAGCGCCTCGCGGCGGAGCACCGCACCCGCGAGCACGTCGTGCTCGTCTCCTCGGACACGACCGTGCTGGGCACGGCGGGCATCCAGGTGGCGAAGCTCTCCTCCCAGACCTTCTTCCGCGACTTCGAGCCGCCCCGGCACCCGGGCCGACCGCCCGGCGGGCTCGCGGACAAGCTCGACCCCGGCACGGCTGCTCGGCTCGATCGCCTCCGCAAAGGCGAGTAACCGGGTCCACTGCAAAGGGGACTTGCGCTCCTTGTGCGGTGTTGCTACTTTCACCTCAACCTCAGGGTGAGACTTCGGCCGTCAGCCTCCGGAGTCGCGCCGCCAAACGCTCGTTGAACACGGGGGTTCTCGATGGCCGTCCGGACCGCAACAGCACCGAAGTCACCGCAGAAAGCTCAACGAGAGCTTGAGGATCTCCAGCTGGTGCTGAAGGCCCGCAACGGGGACGGCACGGCGATGGACGCGCTCATCCGCCGCTACACCTCGTTCGTCCGGCTGAAGGCGAGCTCGTACTTCCTCGCGGGCGGCGACGGCGAGGACCTCGTGCAGGAAGGGCTGATCGGCCTCTACAAGGCGGTGCGCGACTTCCGGCCGGACAAGGAGACGTCGTTCCGCTCGTTCGCCGAGCTCTGCGTCACGCGGCAGATCATCACCGCGATCAAGACGGCGACCCGCTTCAAGCACTCGCCGCTCAACACGTACGTGTCGTTCAGCCACACGCCGGCCGGCCAGGAGTCGGACGGCGAGTGCACCCTCGGTGATGCCCTGCCCGGCCCGAGCGTCAACGACCCGTCGGTCTGCGTGATCTCGACGGAGGAGCTGCAGTCGCTCGTCGGCTGCCTCGGCACCGGACTCTCGCCGCTCGAGTCCAGCGCGCTCCGCCTCTACCTCGAAGGCTCCTCCTACGAGGAGATGGCCGAGGAGCTCGGGTGCGACACGAAGACGATCGACAACGCGCTCCAGCGCGTGAAGCGCAAGATCCTCACGCACCAGCAGGCGCGCCAGGTTCTGCTCTAGGCGATCGCGCGTACGATGGTGCGCGCGCCGGAGTAGCTCAGCTGGCAGAGCAAGCGATTTGTAATCGCTAGGCCGAGGGTTCGAGTCCCTCCTCCGGCTCTGAGCCGCAGCCGCTCTGCTAGACAGGGATGGTGACGAGGCGCGGCTGGCTCCTGTTCGCCTCGATGTGCGTGATCTGGGGCGTGCCGTACCTGATGATCCGGGTGGCCGTCCGCGAGCTCGCGCCGTCGATGCTCGTGCTTCTGCGCACCGGGATCGCTGCGCTCCTGCTGCTGCCGATCGCCGCCGTGCGCGGCGAGTTGCGGCCGCTGCTGCCGCACTGGAAGCCGCTCGTCGTCTTCGCGGCGGTCGAGATCGCGATCCCCTGGCTCTTCCTCGCGCGCGCGGAGGAGCACCTGACGAGCTCGCTCGCCGGGCTGCTGATCGCCGCGGTGCCGCTCGTCGGCGCGGCCGTGCTGTTCGCGATCGGAGGCGACGAAGGGCTCGGCGGCCGGCGGCTCGTCGGGCTCGTCGTCGGACTGCTCGGCGTGGCGGCGCTCGTCGGGATCGACGTGGGCGACCTGAACGTCGTCGCGCTGCTCGAGATCGCGATCGTCGTCGTCGGCTACGCGGTCGGGCCGATCATCCTCTCCCGGACGCTGCAAGGCGCGCCGGCGCTCGGCGTCGTCGCCGCCTCGCTCGGCCTCACGACGCTCGTGTACCTGCCGGCTCTCTTCTTCGCCCTCCCCGACTCGTGGCCGTCGGGCCGCGTCGTCGCCTCCGTCGCCGGGCTGGCGATCCTCTGCACGGCGGTCGCGTTCCTGCTCTTCTTCGCGCTCATCGCGGACATCGGCCCGGTGCGCGCGACCGTGATCACCTACGTGAATCCGGCGGTCGCGGCCGTCCTCGGCGTGCTCGTGCTCGACGAGAAGCTGACCTTCGGGATGGCGGTCGGCTTCGCGCTCATCCTCGTCGGCTCCGTGCTCGCGACGTCGCGCGCGCGGGAGCCTGCGGAGCTCGAGACCGCGCCGGCCTAGACGGCCTGCTTCTCGCGCGGCCGGCGGCGGACCGGGTGCTGCGCGATCGGGATCTCGACGAAGAACGTCGAGCCCTTCGCGCCGTTCGAGTCCACCCAGATGCGGCCGTCGAAGCGGCGGACGAGCTCGCGGCAGATGTAGAGGCCGAGGCCCGTGCCGCCGACGCCGTGGGTCATGTTCGGGTCGAGGCGATAGAACTTCTCGAACACGCGCCGGCGCTCGCCGGCCGGGATACCCAGGCCCTCGTCGCTCACCGCCCACTGCACGTGGTCGTCGCCCTTCGAGAGGCGCACGTCGACCGGGCCGCCGTCCGGTGAGTACTTCACCGCGTTCTCGACGAGGTTCACGAGCACCTGCCGGAGTTGCTGCTCGTCCGCGGCGACCGGCGGGAGCTCGGCTGCAGCGTCGAGCGTGAGGGTGATGTCCTCCGGCAGGTGCGCCCGCGCCGACTCCACGACGCCCTCTGTGAGCTTCGCCGCGTCGACCGTGCCGATGTTCAGCTGGAGCTGCCCCGAGTCGAGGTGGCTCGCGAGCAGGACGTCGTTGACTATCTGCGCGAGCCGGTCGGACTCCTCCGCGATCACGCCGAGCAGCCGGTCGTAGACCTCCGCCGACAGCGCGAGGTCGGTTCGCCGGATCGTCACGGCCGCGCCGTAGATCGCGGCGAGCGGTGTCCGCAGCTCGTGCGACACGGTCGCGACGAAGTCCGAGCGCATCTGCTCGAGCGCGCGATCCTCCGTCAGGTCGCGGAACGCGTACACCGTGCCCTCCTCGAAGCGGACGCCCGAGAACGAGAGCCACAGCTCCCGGCCGCCGATCTCGACCGGCACCGTCTCCGGGCGCGAGCCGTCGATCGGGACGCGGTCGACCGTTTCGGTGTAGCCGGGCAGCGCGTCGGCCGCCTTGCGGCCGACGACCTGCTCGCGGGGCAGGCGCGTGATCGCCTCCGCTGCACGGTTCCAGAGGAGCACGACGCCGTCGTTGTCGAGCAGCACGACGCCGTCGGCGATCGTCTCGAGCACGCGCGAGGCGCGTGCGCGGCGCTCGACCTCGCCGTACAGCAGCGAGTTCTCGACGGCGGTCGCGGTCCGCTGCGCGAGCGCCTGCGCGGTCATCAGGTCGCGGTCGTCGAACCGGTGACCCGACTCGGCCGCGACGAAGGCGATCGCGCCGAGCACGCGTCCGTGCGAGACGAGGGGCACGGCCATCGTCGAGCGGAGGCCGAGCTGGCGCAGCAGGTCGAGGTGGATCTCGTCGCGTGCGGCGCGCTCGAGCATCTCGTCCGTGATGTCGGGCACCAGCACGGGCTCGCGGCTCTCGAGCATGCGCATGATCGACGAGTCGCCCATGCGCGGGTACCGCTCGCGGAGCTCGCGCACGAAGATCACCTTGGCCTCGTCCGCGTGCTCGATGGCGACGGGCGTGAGGGTGCCGTCGGGCTCGAGCATCTCGATCGAGCACCAGTCCGCGACGTTCTGCACGGCGAGCTTCGCGACCGCACGCAGCGCCTCGCGGTAGTCGAGCGAGCTCGCGAGCGCGACGCCGCACTCGAGCAGGAACTCCTGCGCGACCTCGACCCGCTTGCGGTCTTCGATGTCGGTCGCGGTGCCGATCCAGAAGTCGACGACGCCGTCGGCGTCCAC
>JBKPLI010000247.1:0-14343 GCA_046731555.1 Actinomycetota bacterium
GTCCGCGCCGGCGTCGAGCAGCGCATGCGCGTCCGCGAGCGAGCGGATGCCGCCCGACGCCTGCAGCGGGACGCCCGCCGCCGCCGCGACCCGGCGCACGAGCGCGGGGCGTACCGCGCCCGAGCGCGCGCCGTCGAGGTCGACGAGGTGGATCCTCCTCGCGCCCGCCTCTGCGAAGCGCGCCGCAAGCTCGGCGGGGTCGGCGGCGCGCGCGACGACACGGTCGTAGTCGCCCTCGTGCAGGCGCACCGCCTCGTCGCCGAGCACGTCGACGGCCGGGATCACTTCGATCGTGAGATCACGCCACTGTGTGAGCACGATTGCTTGGTAGCATGTTAGCGTGCTAACATGCGATCGTGGCAACCGACGAAGAGCGACATCCTTGGTACACGAAGCAGATGGACGAGCTCGTGGAGGCGATCGCCTCGATGAAGGACCGCGGGGAGCTCAGCGACTTCCTGCGGGATCTGTGCACGCTGAGCGAGCTGGAGGCGATGGCGCATCGCTGGGAGGTCGCGCGGCTGGTGGACGAAGGGCTGCCGTACCTGGAGATCGCGAAGCGAACGGGCGCGTCGACGGCAACGGTGACGCGCGTGGCGCGCTGGGTGCGGCACGGCGAGGGCGGGTATCAGACCGCGCTCACGCGGCTCGCGCTGGCCAAGCAGAAGAAGCGCGCCTGAGGATCGCGATCCCGTCGAAGGGCCGGCTGCGCGAGCCGTCCGTGTCGCTGCTCGAGGATGCGGGCCTCGGCCCGGAGCAGCCGGGCGAGCGCGCGCTGGCGTTCCCGTGCCGCAACGCGCCGGTCGAAGTGCTGCTCGTCCGCGCGGCGGACGTGCCCGAGTACGTGCAGGACGGCGTCGTCGACTGCGGGATCACCGGGATCGACCTCGTCCGCGAGCGCGCGGCACGCGTGCACGAGCTGCTGCGGCTCGGCTTCGGCGCATGCCGGCTCGAGGCCGCGGTGCCTGAGGAGTCGCCGGTGCGGACGCTCGACGAGCTCGCGGGCGCGACCGTCGCCACCGTCTACCCAAGACTCGCGCGCGAGCTCCTGCCGGTCGAGGTCGAGCTCGTCGACGTGACGGGGTCGGTCGAGGTCGCGCCGAGGCTCGGCCTCGCCGACGCCATCGTGGACCTCGTCTCGTCGGGGAACACCCTGCGCACGAACGGCCTGCGCTCGGTCGGCCCACTGCTCGAGTCGGAGGCCGTGCTGATCGCGCGCGACGACGCGGTGACGCCGCTCGCCTCGATGCTGCGCGCGGTCGTCGCCGCGCGCGGCCACCGGTACCTGATGCTGAACGCGCCGGAGTCGGCACTCGACGAGATCTGCACCGTCGTCGGCGGTGCGCGCGCACCGAGCGTGCTCCCGCTCGCCGAGCCCGGCATGGTCGCCGTCCACGCACTCGTCCCGGCCGCGGGCGTCTGGGAGCTGCTGCCGCGACTCGAAGCCGCGGGCGCGTCGTCCATCCTGCTCGTCCCGGTCGAGAGAATGGTCGCGTGACGAGCATCGTCCGTGACGTCCGCGAGCGCGGGCTCGAGGCGGTGCGTGAGTGGGCGCTGAAACTCGACGGCGTCGAGCCCGCGCGCGCCGAGCCGGACGCGACGAACCTGCCGCGCGAGGCGCTGCTCGCCCTCGCCGACCGCGTCCGCCGGTGGCACACGCTGCAGCGGCCGGTGGACGTCGAGCTCGAGGTCGAGCCGGGCGTCGTGTTGCAGCGGCGGTGGGTCGCGCTGGACACGGTCGGCGTCTACGTGCCGCGCGGGCTCGTGTCGACGCTCGTCATGTGCGTCGTGCCGGCGCAGGTGGCCGGCGTGCGCCGCATCGTGCTGTGCACGCCGCCCGACGGCGCTGGGTTGATCGCGGCCGCGGCCGAGGCACTCGGCGTCGAGGAGGTGTGGGCGCTCGGCGGCGCGCAGGCGATCGGGTGGCTCGCGTACGTCGAGCGCGTCGACAAGATCGTCGGCCCCGGCGGGCCGTTCGTCAACGAGGCGAAGCTCGAGGTGTGGCGCGACGTCCCGATCGACCTGCCGGCCGGCCCGTCCGAGGTGGTCGTCGTCGGCGGCGACGAGCGGATCGTCGAGCTCGAGCTTGCGGCGCAGCGCGAGCACGGCCACGACGCCGTGTGCCGCGCGGTCGGCTCGGTCGCCGAGGCGGAGGCGCTCGCGCCCGAGCACCTCGTGCTGATCGGCGAGGCCGAGGCGGCCGCCGACGACGTGCGCAACGCGGGCACCGTCTTCGTCGGCGAGTCGTCGCCCGTGGCGGCGGGCGACTACGCGACCGGCGGCAACCACGTCCTCCCGACCGGCGGCTGGGCGCGCTCGGTCGGCGGCCTCGGGCTCGAGACGTTCCTCAAGCCGATCACCGTGCAGCGGCTCACGCCCGAAGGGTTGGCGCGCGTGCGGCCGACCGTCGAGGCGCTCGCAGCGGTCGAGGGGATGCCTGCGCACGCGGCGGCGGTGGACAGATGAGAGAGCTCGCGTCGGACTTCAAGGCGTACCGGTGGGCAACGCCGCCGGACGAGGTCGCGCGCATCGCGGGCATCGACGTCTCGCAGGTCGTGCGCTTCGACCAGAACACGCCGCCGTGGCCGCTGCCGTCGTCGCGCCCGGGCGCGATCGCCGGCGCGCTCGCGCGCGTGAGCAGCTACGGCTCGGGCGGCAGTCGCACGCTGCGCCGAGCGATCGCCGACTACGCGGGCGTCGAGCCGGAGAACGTCGTGCTCGGCGCGGGCGCGGACGACCTCATCCTGCTCTGCGCGCGCTCGTTCGCCGGGCCGGGCGACACGATCGCGATCCCGCCCTCGCCGACCTACCCGATGTTCCGCATCGCAGCCCAGCTCGCGGGCGCGGACGTGGTCGAGGGCTACGACGACGACGTCACGTTCGCGTTCGCATGCCGGCCGAACAACCCGACCGGCGCGCTCGAGCCGCTGCCGCCGACACGACCGCTCGCGGTCGACGAAGCGTACTTCGAGTACGCGGGCGACACGGCGCTGCCGCTCATCGACGACGGCGTCGTCGTCATGCGCACCTTCTCGAAGGCATTCGCGCTCGCCGGCGCGCGCATCGGCTACGCGCTCGCCGCGCGCGACGTCGCAGACGAGCTCAACGGGCGACAGGCGCCCGCGCCGGTCTCGACCGTGTCCGCCGCGCTGGCGCTCGCGGCGCTCGCGTCGCCGCCTGACATCACGCCGGTGCTGGAGGAGCGGGAGCGCTTCGCGTCCGCACTGCGCGCGCTCGGGCTCGAGCCGGCCGAGTCGTACACGAACTTCCTCTACGTGCCCGTCGACGACGGGCTCGCGCTCGGCGACGCACTGCTGCGACAGGGGCTGATCGTCCGCGCGTATCCGCAGGCGATCCGCGTGTCGGTGCTCGACCGCGAGGATGACGACCTGTTCGTCGAGACGCTCGCGCGCATCCTCGACCGTCCGTCACCCGTCGCGGCCGCGGGCGGCCGCCGTGTACGACACCTGCGCGCGACGGCCGAGACGCGCATCGCGGTGCGCCTCGCCCTGGACGGCGCATCGCGCGTACGGGTCGCGACGGGTGCCGGGCTCTACGACCACTTCCTCGAGCAGCTCGCATTTCACGCCGGGTTCGACCTGGTGCTCGAGGGCGCCGGCGACCTCGAGACGGGCGAGCACCACACGGCCGAAGATGCTGCGCTCGCGCTCGGGCAGGCGCTCGACACGGCGCTCGGCGACCGGCGTGGGATCGCGCGCTACGGCGACGCCGTCGTGCCGATGGACGACGCGCTCGCGCGGGCCGCCGTCGATCTCGGCGGTCGGTCACACACGGAACTCGCGCTCGAGCACGACCCCGGGCTCGCCGCGCACATGCTCGGCTCGCTCGCGCAGGCCGGCCGGCTCGCGCTACACGTCGAGGCGAGCGGCCGCGACGCGCACCACACGGCCGAGGCCGCGTTCAAGGCGGTCGGTCGCGCGCTGCGCGCGGCGGTGCGACTCGAACGCGAAGGGCTCCCGTCGACGAAGGGCGTGGTGTGAAGGTCGGCATCGCGGAGTACGGGGCGGGGAACGTCCGCTCGGTCGCGCTCGCGTTCCAGCGGCTCGGCGCCGACGTCGACGGCGACGTCGCGGCTGCGGATCTCGCCGTGCTCCCGGGCGTCGGCTCGGCGCGCGCGGCGATGGACGGGCTGCGCGAGCGCGGGCTCGACGAGGTGCTGCGCGAGCGCGTTGGGAACGGGCGGCCCGTGCTCGGCATCTGCCTTGGCCTGCAGCTCGCGCTCGAGGAGTCGGAGGAGGACGGCGGCGTCGAGGGACTCGGCCTGCTGCCCGGCCGTGCGGTGCGGCTGCGCGACGGCCGGGTGCCGCGCATCGGGTGGGCGCCCTTGGACGCCGGTTGCGACGGCGACGCGTTCTACTTCGCGCACTCGTACGCGGCCGAGACGCCGGCCGCGACCGCGTGGTCGGAGGGTGTCGTCGCCGAGGCGCGCGCCGGCTCGTTCGTCGGTGTGCAGTTCCACCCCGAGAAGAGCGGCGCCGCCGGTGCGCGCTATCTCGCCGGCGTGCTGGAGTCGTGCCTCTCCCGCGTCTGATCCCCTGCCTCGACGTCGCGGCCGGCCGCGTCGTGAAGGGCGTCAACTTCCAGGGCCTGCGCGACGTGGGCGACCCGGTCGTGCTCGGCGCGGCGTACTCCGACCGCGGCGCCGACGAGCTCGTGTTCCTCGACGTCGCGGCGACGGTCGAGGGGCGGCGGACGCTCGTCGACCTCGTGCACGGCGTCGCCGAGCGGCTCGCGATCCCGTTCACGGTCGGCGGCGGCGTGCGTGCGGTGGGCGACGCCGAGGAGTTGCTCGCCTCGGGCGCCGACAAGGTCGCCGTCAACTCGGCGGCGCTCGCGCGGCCCGAGCTCGTGACGGAGCTCGCCGAGCGGCTCGGATCGCAGGCGGTGGTCGTCGCGATCGACGCGACGAGGGGTCGCGTCCGAACGCGTGCCGGCACGACCGCGACGGGCCGGGACGCCGTCGAGTGGGCGCGCGAGGCCGAGGCGCGCGGCGCGGGCGAGATCCTGCTCACGTCGATCGACGCCGACGGGACGCGCGACGGGTACGACCTGTCGCTCACGCGCGCCGTCGCGGCGGCGGTCACCGTGCCGGTGATCGCGTCTGGCGGCGCGGGCGAGGCGCGGCACGTCGCGGACGCGCTCGAGGTCGCGCAGGCCGCGCTGCTCGCGTCGATCCTGCACGAAGACCCCGACCGCCTCGGCTCGCTCCGCGACGAGCTGCGCGACCTCGGCGTCCGGGTGCGCGATGCCGCCTGACCTCCGCGCTGCAATCGTGCAGGACGCGGCCAGCGGGCGCGTGCTCATGCTCGCGTGGATGGACGACGAGGCCGAGCGCCGCACGCGCGAGAGCGGCGAGGCGTGGTTCTGGAGCCGCTCGCGCGAGCGGCTGTGGCGCAAGGGCGAGACGTCCGGCAACACGCTCGCGGTCGAGGAGCTCCGCGACGACTGCGACGGCGACGCGCTGCTCCTGCGCGTGCGCCCGAACGGGCCGACGTGCCACACGAATGCGGTCTCGTGCTTCGCGCCCGCGCTCTGGCGCACGATCGCCGACCGCGCCGCAACGCGCCCGAAGGGTTCGTACACGGCGGCGCTGCTCGACGAGGGCACGGCCGTCTGCGCGCGCAAGGTCGGGGAGGAGGCGGTGGAGGTCGTGACGGCGGCACTCGTCGAGAGCGACGACCGCGTCGTCCAAGAGGCGGCCGACCTCGTCTACCACCTGTACGTCCTCCTGGCCGCCCGCGGCCTCGACCTCGCTGCCGTCGAGGACGAGCTGACCCGTCGCCACCTGTCCAAAACAGCCATGTCGGGCTCTGACCCGGACATGTCCGGGACGGACATGTCGGATTCGGCCCGCGAACGCTGAGTTCAAGCCATTCGCGTGCGCGGGAATGCGCCGCGACCGTCCCGAACGGACATGTCGGGCTCTGGCCCCGACATGTCCGGAAAAGACGAGGGTTGGCGCGCGGTCCGGCGGGTACGCTGGCCGCGACTTGAGCGCAGGCGAGACACGGCAGGACGTGCGGCCCTTCGGGGCCGTTGCGCTGGAGGAGGGGCTGTTCGCGTTCCGCGTCTGGGCGCCGAACGGCGAGCCTGCGCTCGTGCTGCGCGGCGACGTGCACGCGATGACGCACGCCGGCGACGGCGTCTGGGAGGCGCGCGCGCCCGCCCGCGACGGCGACGCGTACGCCTTCCGCGTGGACGGCCGCGACCTCCCGGATCCCTGCGCGCGCTTCCAGCCCGACGGGCTCGACGGGCCGTCTCGCGTCGTCGACACGCGCGCGTTCTCGATCGCGCCGGGGCCTGAGCTCACCCTCGACGAGCTCGTCGTCTACGAGCTGCACGTCGGGACGTTCACGCGCGGGGGCACGTTCGACGCCGCGATCCCGCGCCTGCGTGCGCTGCGCGAGCTCGGCGTCACCGCGATCGAGCTCATGCCGGTCGGGACGTTTCCGGGCGACCGCAACTGGGGCTACGACGGCGTCTTCGTCTACGCGCCGCACCCTGCCTACGGCGGCCCTGCAGGCCTCGCCCGGCTGGTCGACGCCGCGCACCGCGAGGGGCTCGGCGTCCTTCTCGACGTCGTCTACAACCACGTCGGGCCGGGCGCGCACCTCGCCGACTTCGGCCCGTACTTCACCGACGAGCACCACACGTTCTGGGGCGACGCGCTCGACTACTCGCAGCCGGCCGTGCGCGAATGGGCGATCGAGAACGCGGAGATGTGGGTGCGCGACTTTCGCGTCGACGGGCTGCGGCTCGACGCGGTGCACGCCGTCTACGACGACTCGCCGACGCACGTGCTGAAGGAGCTGCGCGAGCGCGTGAAGCGGCAGAACGAGCGCGCCCTCGTCATCTCCGAGATGGGGCCCGACGACTTCCGGCCGCTCGACGAGTGGGGCCATGACGCGATGTGGCTCGACAGCCTCCACCACGAGCTGCACGTGCTGCTCACCGGCGAGCGCGAGGGCTACTACGCCGACTTCGGCTCGATGGACGGGCTCGTGCGCGAGCTGACGCGCCCGGGACCCGAACGGCTCGTCGTGTGCGCGCAGAACCACGACCAGGTCGGCAATCGCGCGATCGGCGACCGCCTGCCGCGCGACGCGCACGGGCTCGCGCTCGCCGTCGTACTCTTCTCGACCGCGACGCCGCTCGTCTTCATGGGCGAGGAGTACGACGAGGCGCGGCCGTTCCAGTTCTTCACCGACCACGTCGATCCGTCCATCGCGGAGGCGACACGCGAAGGGCGCCGGCGCGAGTTCGCCAAATTCGCTGCCTTCGCGGCCGAAGACGTCCCCGACCCGCAGGACGCCGCCACGTTCGAGCGCTCGAAGCTGGAGCCGCGCGAGCCGAACCCGCTCTACCGCGAGCTGCTGCGGCTGCGGCGCGAGCTGCCGCGCGAGCTCGACGTCGCCGTCGACGGTCGCCGGCTCACGCTGCGCCGGGGCGCGGTTACCCTCGTCGCGGACATCGACGCGAGAACCGTGGAGCTCCGTACCTAATGCCCCCGCTCTGGCCCGGGCGGCCGTTCCCGCTCGGTGCGACGTGGGACGGCGAGGGCACCAACTTCTCGCTCTTCTCCGAACACGCGCAACGCGTCGAGCTCTGCCTGTTCGACGACGAGGGCAGCGAGGAGCGCTACGACCTGCGCGACCGCACGGCGTTCAACTGGCACGGCTTCCTGCCCGGCGTCGGGCCGGGGCAGAGGTACGGCTACCGCGTGTACGGGCCGTACGACCCTGAGCGCGGCCACCGGTTCAACCCCGCGAAGCTGCTCATCGACCCGTACGCGAAGGCGATCGACGGCGCGGTCGACTGGGACGCAGCGAACGCGCTCCCGTACGCGCCGTCGCTCGACGCGGACGCGGACCTCGAGCTCGACGAAGAGGACAGCGCGATCGCGATCCCGAAGAGCGTCGTCATCGACCCGTCGTTCGACTGGGAGGACGACGACTGGGTGCGGCCGCGCACGCCGTGGCACGAGACGGTGATCTACGAAGCCCACGTGAAGGGGTTCACGAAGCTGCGCGACGGCGTGCGCGAGGACCTGCGCGGAAGCTACGGCGGTCTCGCGAGCGAGGACTCGGTCGCGTACCTGCGCTCGCTCGGCGTGACGGCCGTCGAGCTCCTGCCGGTGCACCACATCGTCGACGAGGGATTCCTGCACGCGCTCGGGCTGCGCAACTACTGGGGCTACTCGACGATCGGCTTCCTGGCGCCGCACTCGCTCTACTCGGCGACGGGCGACCAGGTGCGCGAGTTCAAGGGCATGGTGAAGGCGCTTCATCGCGCGGGCATCGAGGTGATCCTCGACGTCGTCTACAACCACACGGCCGAGGGAAACCACCTCGGGCCGATGCTGTCGTTCCGCGGCGTCGACAACGCGAGCTACTACCGCCTCGTGCCCGAGACGCCGCGGTACTACATGGACTACACCGGCACCGGCAACACGCTCAACCCCGTGCATCCGTCGGTGCTGCGGCTGATCATGGACTCGCTGCGGTACTTCGTCATCGAATGCCACGTCGACGGGTTCCGCTTCGACCTCGCGTCGGCGCTCGCACGCGAGTTCTACGACGTCGACCGGCTCTCGGCCTTCTTCGACATCATCCACCAGGACCCGATCCTGTCCCAGGTGAAGCTGATCGCCGAGCCGTGGGACGTCGGGCCGGGCGGCTACCAGGTCGGGAACTTCCCGATCCTCTGGTCCGAGTGGAACGGCATCTACCGCGACGCGATCCGGGACTTCTGGCGCGGGCAGGCGCCGGTGCGCGACTTCGCGTCGCGCTTCGGCGGGTCGGCCGACCTGTACGAGCGCGACGGGCGGCGGCCGTTCGCGTCCGTCAATTTCGTCACGGCGCACGACGGGTTCACGCTGCGCGACCTCGTCTCGTACAACGAGAAGCACAACGAGGCGAACGGCGAGGGCAACCGCGACGGCACTGACGACAACCGCTCGTGGAACTGCGGCGCCGAGGGGCCGACCGACGACCCGGCCGTGAACGCGCTGCGCGCGCGGCAGCAACGGAACTTCCTCGCGACGCTGCTCCTCTCCCAGGGCGTGCCGATGCTGCTCGGGGGCGACGAGTTCGGGCGCACGCAGCACGGCAACAACAACGCGTGGTGCCAGGACAACGAGCTCTCGTGGTTCGACTGGGGGAGCTGCGACCAGGAGCTGCTCGAGTTCACGCGGCGGGTGATCCACCTGCGGCGCGAGCACCCGGTGTTCCGGCGCACGAGCTTCCTCGAGGGTCGCGGCGAGCAGCTGCCGGACGTGTGGTGGATGCGCCCCGACGGGCGGCGGATGACGCGTCGCGACTGGGACGACAACGGCGCCCGCGCGATCGGCGCCTTCCTGAACGGAGACGAGCTCGACATGCTCACGCCGCGCGGCGAGCGGGTGCGCGACGACACGTTCCTCGTGCTCTTCAACGCGCACTACGAGGACGTCGCGTTCCGGCTGCCGGCTCGGCGGTTCGGCACGCGCTGGGAGCTCGAGCTCGCGACGGGCCGCGTCGACGGCGACCGCCTCGTGCCCGGCGCGACGGCGACGGTCGAGTCGCGGTCGCTCGCGCTGCTGCGGCGTGCCTGAGCTCACAGCGACCTATCGCCTGCAGCTGACGCCGGAGTTCGGCTTCCGCGAGGCGCGTGAGCTCGTCCCGTACCTGCGCGACCTCGGGATCTCGCACCTGTACCTCTCGCCCTCGCTGCAGGCGCGTGCGGGCTCGACGCACGGCTACGACGTCGTCGACCCGCGGCGCATCTCGGACGCACTCGGCGGCGAGGAGGCGTTCCGCGAGCTCGCAGGCGCGGGGCTCGGCGTGATCCTCGACATCGTCCCGAACCACATGGCCGCCGTCGACGAGAACGAGTTCTGGCGCGACGAGCGGCTGCGCGAGATGTTCTTCGACGTCGACCTGCGCACGGGCTTCCATCGCCGCTTCTTCGACATCGGCGACCTCGGCGGGCTGAAGCAGGAGGACTGGGAGGTGTTCTGGGGGACGCACGCGAAGGTGATCGAGCTCGTGCGCGAGGGCGTCGTCGACGGCGTGCGCGTCGACCATCCCGACGGCCTCGCGAACCCGCGCGAGTACTTCGACCGGCTCGCGGAGGCAGGTGTCGAGCACGTCTGGGCCGAGAAGATCCTCGAGCCTGGCGAGGACCTGCGCGACTGGCCGATCGAGGGCACGACGGGCTACGAGTTCCTGAACGACGCGATGGCGCTCTTCGTGAACCCGGCCGCGGAGGAGGCGTTCACGTCGCTCTACCACGAGCTCACCGGCGACACGCGCGCGTTCGCGGACATCGCGGCCCTGTCGAAGCTCGAGGTCGCGGTGAACATCTTCGAGCCCGAGCTGCGGCGCCTCCACCAGGAGCTCGAGGTCGAGAACCTGCCGCCCGCGCTCGCGTCGTTCCACGTCTACCGCACGTACGTCGAGCCGGCGGAGGGCCGCGTCGACGAGGCCGACCGCGCGGAGGTCGGCCGCGCGGGCGTGTCCGAGGCGCTGCGCCGGATTCTCCTCTTGCAGGAGCGCGGCCACGACGAGTTCGTCGTCCGCTTCCAGCAGACGACCGGGCCCGTGATGGCGAAGGGCGTCGAGGACACGGCCTTCTACCGCTACTTCCGGCTCGCCGCGCTCAACGAGGTCGGCGGCAACCCGTCACGCTTCGGCCTCACCGTCGACGCGTTCCACGCGGCCAACGCGGCGCGAGCCGAACGCTTCCCGCGGCACCTGCTGACGACGTTCACGCACGACACGAAGCGCTCGCCGGACGTCCGCTCGCGCATCGTCGCGCTGACCTGGCTCGCAGACGAGTGGGCCGAGCGCGTGCGCGAGTGGCGGCGGCGCACGGGCGGGCTGCCCGACGCGCGCGAGGAGTACCTCGTGTACCAGACCCTCGTCGGTGCGTGGCCGATCGGCGAGGAGCGGCTGAATGCATACCTCGAGAAGGCGCTGCGCGAGGGCAAGGTCAACTCGAGCTGGCTCGAGCCCGACCTCGCTCACGAGGCGCGCGTGCAGGCGTTCGCGCGCGCGGCCGCCGACGCGCTGGCCGGCGACCCGTTCCTCGACCGCGTGGCGGAGCTCGGCCGGCGGATCTCGCTCGCGCAGCTGCTGTTGAAGCTGACGGCGCCCGGCGTGCCCGACGTGTACCAGGGCGACGAGCTCGAGGCGCTCGCGCTCGTCGACCCCGACAACCGCCGGCCGGTCGACTGGGAGGCGCGGCGGCGCGCGCTGGCGGCCCTGCGCGCGGGCGAGCCGCCGGACGAGGCGACCGCGAAGCTCGCCGTCACGTGGAAGACGCTCGAGCTCCGCGCCTCACATGCGGAGGCGTTCGCGGGCTCGTACCAGCCGCTCAACCTCGGCGACGGCGTGGTCGCGTTCATCCGCGGCGGCGACGTGCTCGTCGCGGTTGGCACGCGGCCGGACGTGAATCCCGATCCGCCCGACGGCTGGCTCGACGTGCTCGGCAGGCCGGGCCTGCTGCTCGCGACGCGGGCCGGCCGAGCCGCCTCCGTCTCGCGCCAGCCGCACCGAGACGCCAGACTCCGAGGATCGTGATGCGCGCCCCGACAGACGCCGACCAGCTGCGTCGGCTCCAGGCGCTCACCGATGCCGCCCTTGCGCACCTCGACCTCCAGGAACTGCTGGGCGCGCTCCTCGACCGGACGCGCGAGCTGCTCGACGTGGACACGTGCGCGACGCTGCTCCTCGACGAGGCGACGGACGAGCTCGTGGCCCGCGCGGCGGTCGGCATCGAGGAGGAGGTCGAGCGCGGCGTGCGCATCCCGGTCGGGCTCGGCTTCGCCGGCCGCGTCGCCGCCGAGCGACGGCCGGTGATCCTCGACCGCGTCGACCACGCGAACGTCCTCAACCCGATCCTGCGCGAGAAAGGGATCAAGTCGCTGCTCGGCGTTCCGCTTCTCGCAGGCGGCGACGTCGTCGGCGTGCTGCATGTCGGCACGCTCGTGCCTCGAGCGTTCACGCAGAACGACGTCGAGCTGCTGCAGCTCGCGGCCGACCGCGCGGCCGTTGCGATCGAGCACGCGCGACTCTTCGAGGCGGAGCGGACGGCGCGCGCGCGACTCGAGCACGTCCAAGAGATCACCGACGCGGCGCTCGCGCACCTCGATCTCGAGGACCTCCTCGGCGTCCTGCTGCCGCGCATCCGCGACATCCTCGGCGTCGACACCTGCGCGGTGCTGCTGCTCGACCCGGAGGAAGCGGAGCTCGTCGCGCGCGCCGCGGTCGGGATCGAGGAGGAGGTGGAGCAGGGCGTGCGGATCCCGTTCGGCCGGGGATTCGCGGGACGCGTCGCGGCCGAACGGCGCCCGGTGATTCTCGACGACGTCGACCACGCGGACGTGCTGAATCCGATCCTGCGCGAGAAGGGGATCAAGTCGCTGCTCGGCGTTCCGCTCGTCGCCAGCGGGGACGTCGTCGGCGTGCTGCACGTCGGCACCCTCACACCGCGCCTGTTCGGCACGGACGACGTCGAGCTGCTCACGCTCGTCGCGGCGCGCGTGGCCGTTGCGATCGAGCGCGCGCAGTTGCACGAGCAGACGGTTGCGCTCGAGCAGCTCCGGCTGAACTTCGTCGCGATCGCCTCCCACGAGCTGCGGACGCCGGCGACGTCCGTGTACGGCGTGCTCGCGACGCTCTTCGAACGCGGTACGGAACTGTCGGACGCGACGCGGGCCGACCTGATCCGCGTGGGGTACGAGCAGGGCCTCCGCCTCCGACGTCTGGTCGAGGAGCTGCTCGACCTCTCGCGGGTCGACTCGCGCGGGCTCCGGATCGAGCCGGGGCCTCTGATCCTGCGCACCGTCGTCGAGCAGATCGCGTCCGAGGCGGTTCCGCCGGGCGCCGAGGTCCAGTTCGACGTGCCGTACGACCTCGCCGTCGTGGCCGATCGGCTCGTGATCGACCGCGTCCTCTCGAACCTCCTCACGAACGCGATCCGGTACGGCAGCCCGCCGGTTCGCGTGTCGGCGGAGCTGCGTGACGCGCAGCTCCAGATCAGCGTCGAGGACCGCGGCGCCGGCGTTCCGGACGAGGTACGGGCGCGCCTCTTCGAGCGCTTCTCACGCAGCGCCGACGCGCGCGGAAGCGGACTCGGCCTGGCGATCGCACGCGGCTACGCACGGGCGCACGGCGGTGATCTCGTATACGAGCCGGGCGACGGAGGTGCGCGCTTCGAGCTGACCCTGCCCCAGGCATCAGCCGGCGTTCGAGCGCGCGCCGGCCGTCTTGACCGACGCCTCGACGGCTGAGAGGGTCGCGCCTCCATGGACGAGCTGAGGCGACTCGTCGCCGGCTACCAGGTCTCGCAGGCCATCCACGTCGCCGCGGTGCTCGGGATCGCCGACCTGCTCGCGGACGGGCCGCGCACGAGCGACGAGCTCGCCGAGGCGACTGCGACCGACCCGGACGCGCTCTTCCGCCTCCTGCGCGCGCTCGACGTCGTCGAGATCGTGGAGGCCGACGGCGACGGCACGTTCTCGCTCGGCCGCCTCGGACAGGGGCTCCAGTCCGACGCGCCGGACTCGCTCGCCGGTTGGGCAGCCTTCGTCGGGCGCGGGTTCTACTGGGAGGCGTGGGCGCACCTGATCGACAGCGTGCGCACCGGCGAGAACGCGTTCCGCATCGCGCACGGCACGAGCGTGTGGGAGCACCGCGCGCGGAATCCGGAGGACAGCGCCGCATTCGACCGCGGCATGGCCGCGATGACGCGGCGCGTGATCGGCGCGATCCTCGAGGCGTACGACTTCGGCCGCTTCGGGACGATCGTCGACGTCGGCGGCGGCAACGGCGCGCTGCTCGCGGCGATCATGGAGCGTCACCCGTCGGTGCACGGCGTGCTGTTCGACCAGCCGCACGTCGTCGCCGGCGCGAACGCCGACCTCGCCGCGCGCTGCACGGTCGTCGGCGGCGACTTCTTCGCGGAGGTGCCGGCCGGCGGCGACGCCTACGTCCTGAAGTGGATCATCCACGACTGGGAGGACGAGGAGTCGCGCGCGATCCTCAGGGTGTGCCGCAGCGCGATGGCCGACGGCGCGGCGCTGCTCCTGGTCGAACGCGTGCTCGAAGGACCGAACGACGAGCCGTGGTCGAGGTTCTCCGACCTGAACATGCTCGTCGGCCCCGGCGGCCGCGAGCGGACGCTCGACGAGTACGAGCGCCTGCTCGAGGACTCGGGCTTCCGTCTCATCGGCTGCTCGCCGACGGCGAGCGACTTCTGCGTGATCGAGGCCGCGCCGGCGGCCTAGTCGCTCGGCGACTCGGCGAGGTCGTCGATCGTGAACGGCCGCGACGGCTCGCG
>JBKPLI010000248.1:0-5311 GCA_046731555.1 Actinomycetota bacterium
GTCCTCCTGCAGGAGGGCGTAGCCGGAGACGAGCACGGCGCCGCCCGTGAGCCTTTCCGGCACGTCGCCGGGCACGAGCCGCGCGCTCGCGCCGCGGTCCGTGACGATCGCCTTCGCGGCCCCCTCCCCCGCCTCCACGAACGTGCCCGTCGGGGCCTCCGGGTCCACCGCGAGCGCCGCCTCGATCCCCGCCGCCTCGAGCGCCGAGCGGATCGCGCCCGCCGCGAAGTCGTCGCCGACCCGGCCGACCACCGTCACGGTCGCGCCGAGCGACCGCGCGGCGACCGCCGCATTCACCGGTGTTCCGCCCGCGCGCAGCCGCACCGGTGCGTGCACGGCGCGGCCCGCGACGAGCGCCGCGGCACTGACGTCGACGAGCACCTCGCCGACCGCGATCAGGTCCACGCCGGCTACGTGAAGAGCGGCGTGAGCGACCGCCGCTGCACGAGCTCGTGCATCGCCGCGTCGTCGGGGCGCGCGCCCAGCCGCTCGGCCGCCGCGAGCACGTGCGGCAGGAGCGTCACGTCGCCGACCGTGTTGAGGAAGAGGCCGTCGCGGCCGAGCACCCAGTGCACGGCGAGCTCGATGTCGGCCGGATCGGTCAGCGGCTCGTACCACGTTCCGGCCGTCTGCGGCCGGCCGTCCCACGGCGCGAGCGCGATCGCCTTGATCGTCTGCATCGCGACCCCGCGCTCGGCGCACGTCGCGGCAAGCGCCTCGAACTCGGCCGCGTAGCGCTGGTCCTGCAGCTGCCGGAAGTTGTACGGCAACAGCACGGAGTCGAACGGGAAGCGTTCGAGGCTGCGGCGGTGCATCGCGGCGACGGAGAGCCCGTGGCCGGTGACGCCGATAGACCGGACGAGCCCCTCGTCACGCGCCTCGACCGCCGCCTGCAGCGCGCCGTCCTCGCGCAGCGCGAACTCCCACTCGATCACGTCGACGAGGTTGTGGAGCTGGATCAGGTCGACCGAGTCGACGCCGAGCCGGTCGAGCGACCGTCGGATCTCTTCGCGTGCACCCTTGTAGTCGCGCTGCCCCGTCTTCGTCGCGACGAAGAACGTGTCCGGGTGCTTCGCCAGCCACGGCGCGACGCGCAGCTCGGAGTCGCCGTACGACGCCGCCGTGTCGATGTGGTTCACGCCGTGCTCGAGCAGCAGCTCGAGCGTCCTGTCGGCGTCGGCCTGCGAGACGCTCCCGAGCGCGGCCGCGCCGAAGAGCGTGCGCGTGCTGTCGTGGCCAGTGCGGCCGAACGGCGCCTTCGCAATCACGTCCCGAGCCTACACAGCCGCGGCCGCGGCGCGCACGACGGCGGCCGACGCGTGCACCGCGGCGAGGTCGTCGTCGTCGAGCTGCCACTGGTGGATCGCGCCGACGCCGCCTGGCCCGAGCGCCACCGGGACGGTGACGGCGACGCCGTCGATGCCGTACTCGCCCTCGAGCGCGACGGAGACGGGCCAGACCCCGTCGTCGCCGTCGGCGAGCGCGCCGATCATGCGTACGAGCCCGACGCCCGTCGTCCACGTCGACGAACGGCCGGAATCGAGCGCGACGTGGCGCAGGTACCACGTGCGCAGGAACTCGTCGGCCGCCGCGCGCTGCGCGCCCGCGAGCGCGCGCGGCTCGCCGTCGACGCGCACCCGGTCCCAGAGCGGCACGCACGTCTCGCCGTGCTCGCCGAGCACCCACGCCTCGACCTGGCCCGGCGCGACGCCGACCGCGCGTGCGATCCCGGTGCGCAGCCGCAGCGTGTCGTTGAGCGTGTAACCGAGCACTCGGCGTCGGTCGAGGCCGCTGCGTGCAACGAACCGCGTGACGAGCGGGTCGACCGGGTTCGTCACGACGATCGCGACGCCGGGCCAGCCGTCGGGGATCAGGTCGGCGGCCCCGTCGAGGATGCGGGCGTTGTCGGCGAGGTAGACGTGCCTCGACGTGTTGAGCGTGAGCGGCACCGCCGCCGACACGACGACGACGTCCGCGTCGGCCACGTCGCCGTCCGCGCCGCCGCGCACCGACGATCCCGGGCACAGCTCCAGGGTCTGCTCGAGGTCCATCACGTGCGACTCGACCATCGCCGCCCGCGGGTCGACGAGGACGACGTCGCACGGGCGTCCGGCGAGCAGCAGATTGAATGCGGTCGATGAGCCGACGCCTCCCGCGCCGCCCACGAGCGTCACCTTCACCCGCGCATCGTTCCCGCGCCGTTGCAAGTCAAATCATTTCCACTAGGGTGGTCAGGTGGCCGTGAACGTTCGGGAGGCAACCTTCGAGGTCTTTCGGCGGCGGGGAATGACAACCCTGTTCGCCAACCCGGGCTCGACGGAGGTGCCGTTCCTCGTCGACCTCCCGGCGGACCTCCGGTTCGTGCTCGGCCTCCACGAGTCGTCCGTCGTCGGCATGGCGACGGGCTGGGCGCTCGCGAGGCGGGAGCCCGCGCTCGCGATCCTGCACACGACCGCAGGGCTCGGGAACGCCGTCGCCGCGCTCGCGACCGCACGCGTGAACCGTGCGCCGATCGTGGTCGTCGTCGGCCAGCAGGACCGGCGGCACCTCGCGCTCGAGCCGTTCCTCGCCGGCCACCTCGACCGGCTCGCGGGCGATTACCCGGTCTGGGTCGACCAGCCCGTGCGGGCGCAGGACGTGCCCGGCGCCGTCTCGCGTGCCTGGCACGAGGCGACGACGGGCCGCGGGCCGGCGCTCGTGATCGTGCCGATGGACGACTGGTCCGCACCGGCCGACGCCGACGAGCACGCAGCGCCCGGGCGCATCGTGCGCGCGGCCGCCGCCGACCCCGACGCGGTCGCCGAGCTCGCCGAGCTGATCACCGGAGCACGCGCGCCGGCGTTCGTCGCCGGCGCGGGTGCCGACGACGAGGCGACGTGGGCCGCGCTCGTCGAGCTCGCCGAACGGCTCGACGCGCCGGTGTGGCAGGAATCCTTCGGAGGCCGTGCGGGGTTCCCGCAGGACCACCGCCTGTTCGCCGGCCACCTGCCGGCCGACCGGACTCGGCTGCGCGAGGCGCTCGCGCCGCACGATCTCGTCGTCGCGATCGGCGCCCCCGTCTTCCGCCAGTACCCCTACGACTCCGGCCCGCTCGTCCCCGCCGACGTGCGCGTGGTGCTCGTCACCGACGAGCCCGACGAGGCGCACCGCAGTCCCGCGGAGCTCGTGCTGCTCGCGCCGCCGGCCGCGGTCGCCGCCGAGCTCGCGCAGCAGGTTCCCGCGCGCGCGCGCGAGACGGCGCCGCTTCCGCGCGGCGCCTCGACGCCTCCCAACCCCCCGCCCGGGGAGACCCTCTCCCCCGCCCACGTGCTCGCGGCGCTCGACGAGCGCCTGCCGCGCAACGCGATCCTCGTCGAGGAGACGCCGTCGAGCCGCCCCGAGCTCCACGCGCGCGTCGCGGCGCGCGAGCCGTTCGGCTTCGTGAGCGCCGCCATGGGCGGCCTCGGCTTCGCCCTGCCCGGCTCGATCGGCATCCGCATGGCCACGCCGGACCGGCCGGTCGTCGCGGTCGTCGGCGACGGCTCGTCGCTCTACTCGATCCAGGCGCTCTGGAGCGCCGCGCACTACGGCGTCGGCGTGCTGTTCGTGATCCTCTCCAACGGCGGCTACGCGGTCATGGACCGCCTCGCCGAGCGCAGCGGCGGCATGCCGCCATGGCCGCGCTTCCGCGAGGTCGACGTCGCAGGGCTCGCGACCGCGCTCGGCTGCCCGGCGCAGCGGATCGAACGTCACGACGACCTCGTCGCGGCGTTCGACGACGCCGTTCCCCGCCTCGCGGAGCGCAACGAGCCGCTGCTCCTCGACATCGCGGTCGCCGACGACGAGACCTTCGCGCCGTGATCGGATGAGCGAGCCCCCGACTAGCATCCCGGAGATGCCTGCGACGCCTTCACGCGAGCGCTTCACGCAGCCGCGCGGCGATGCGAGCGAGCAGATCGCCCTGGAGATCAGGCGGCACATCGTCCGTCAGGAGCTCGCGCCCGGCGACCGGCTCGGAACGGAGCAGGAGCTCGCGACGGAGTTCGGCGTCAGCCGGCCGACGCTGCGCGAGGCCCTGCGCCTGCTCGCAGGCTCGCATCTCGTGCGCGCGTCGCGCGGGCCGGGCGGCGGCATCTTCGTCGCCAGCACGCCGAACGAGGGCATCGGCCGAAGCCTCAGCGAGTCGATCGCGACGATGCTCGAGACGGACAGCGTCTCGCTCCACGAGCTCGTCGAGGCGCGGATCTACATGGAGGTGCCGCTCGCGGGGCTCGCTGCGCATAACGCAACGGAGCAGACCGCGCTCGACCTCGAGTCGGCGATCGCCGATGCGGAGGGCAACCATCCCGCGTCCGACGAGTTCCGGCTCGCGGACTCGCGCTTCCACCGCGTCATCGCGACGACGGCCGGCAACGACCTGCTGAGCGCGTTCACGAGCTGGACACTCGACGTGCTCCAGCCGTCGCTCATCCGCAAGATCGGCGGCACGATCGACGGCGACGCGATCCTGCAGCAGCACCGCGAGATCCTCCGCGCGATCCGCCGCGGCCAGTCGGCCGGTGCGCAGCGGGCGATGCGCCGCCATCTCGAGTACGTCAGCGAGCGCGTGCGCTCCTTCGACGCGCGCGCGTGAAGGCCGCGGTCCTCGGCGAGTACCACCACGCGCTCGAATTCGAGGAACGGCCGGATCCGGAGCCGGTCCGTGCGCGCGACGTCGTCGTGCGCGTCGGCGGCGCGGGTGTCTGCGCGACCGACCTGCACGCGATCGACGGGCTGATGGAGCCGGCGGGCGTGACGCTGCCGCGCGTGCTCGGCCACGAGAACGCAGGCTGGGTCGCGTCGGTGGGGCCGGACGTGACGGCGGTCGCGGAGGGCGACGCGGTGCTCGTGTACCCGCCGTTCTCGTGCGGGCTGTGCGTCGCGTGCCGGCGCGGCGACGACATGCACTGCGCGCGGCACGACTTCACCGGCCTGTCGCTCGACGGCGGCTTCGCGGAGCTCGTGCTCGTCGACGAGCGGTCGCTCGTGCCGTTGCCGGCGGGCGTCGCTCCCGCGGAGGCCGCACCGCACGCGGACGCGGGGCTGACGGCGTACCACGCGGTCCGGCGGCTCGCGCATCTCGCCGTGCCGGGCACGACTGCGGTCGTGATCGGCGTCGGCGGCGTCGGGCACATCGCGCTGCAGCTCGTCCGCGAGCTCGGCTCGAGCCGCGTGATCGCGATCGACACGGACGAGCGTCGGCGCCGGCTCGCGTCCGAGCTCGGCGCGGACGAGGTGGTCGACGGCGCGTCGGTCGTCGACGCGGTGCGCGACCTGACGGCCGGCCGTGGCG
>JBKPLI010000249.1:0-21446 GCA_046731555.1 Actinomycetota bacterium
CGTCGCCTCCTCGACCGCGCGCTTCTCGACGCCCGTCACGCCCGACGGCACGCACACGACCACGCGCGGATGCGCGAAGCGGTGCTGGTGCACCTTCTGGATGAAGTGCCGGAGCATCTGCTCCGTGACGTCGAAGTCGGCGATCACGCCGTCCTTCAGCGGGCGGATCGCGCTGATCGAGCCGGGCGTGCGGCCGAGCATGCGCTTCGCCTCGAGGCCGACGGCGTGGACGTCGCCCGTCGTCTGGTCGATCGCGACGACGGACGGCTCGGACAGCACGATCCCGCGTCCGCGCACGTAGACGAGCGTGTTCGCCGTGCCGAGGTCGACGGCCATGTCGCGCCCGCCGAAGCCCGTGAGGTAGTTGAAGATGCCCATGACGACCGGCGGCCCACTCTACCGCCTGCCGCCGAAAACGGCCGATTCGCCTCAGGCGGCGACGAGGGCGAGGTACCCCGGCTCGGCGCGAATCGCGTCGAGGTCGGCGTCCTTGCGCGACCACTCGACGAGGTGCGCGTTGAACGCGATCGCCTGCTCGAGCAGCGCGACCGCCTCGGCTCGCCGGCCTGCGCAGGCGTGGAGGCACGCGAGGTTGTACAGCGCGTCGCCCTCCGCCTTCGGCGGCAGCGAGCTCGCACGCACGCGCTCGAGCAGGTGCTCGTTGAAACGGATGGCGCCGTCCACGTCACCTCTATCGCGCAGGCGCTCGCTCATCACGGTGACCTGGTGCAGGACGCCGTTGCAGAAGAGTTGCCGCCACAGCGGCGGCTCGCCGATCTCGCGCCACGGCTCCTCGGCGACGAGCTCGTCCTCGGTGAGCGCCGCGGTCCGCTCCCCCAGCGCGGCGACGACGTCGCGCGCATCGCGCTCGAGGTCGGGCCAGGGCCGTGGACGCGTCTCGGAGAGCATCTCCTCGCGGGAGCGCGGGTCGCAGCTCTCGACGAGCTCGCCGCGGTCGCGCGCCTTCAGGGTCGAGAGCTGGACGTCCCTCGCGTAGAAGCCGAGACGGACGACCTCCTCCGCCTCCGGGCCGAGCGCGACCTCGGTTTCGAGCGTCTCCCCCATCAACCGCACGATGTCCGATCCGATCGCAGTCATCGCTCCTCCTAGAGGCAGCAGTTGCCGCGCACCCACGGGGTGCGTGTCCGTTCGAGCCCGCGCTCGACGCGCGCGCGGTCGTCGGCGGGGAGGTCGTAGTCGTCGAGGAGCCGCGTGAGGCCGAGCTCGACGGCGGCGACGACCGCGTCGGCGTCGCCGACCTCGCGCTCGCGGAGCGCGCCGATGCCGTGCGCGAGCGCGCGCAGGCCCTCCATCTCACCCTCGGTCAGCTCGATCGTGAGCGTCCGGTCGATCGTCGCCTCGGCCATTTCCGCCTCCTCTCCGTGAAACGTCCGTGATACTATCGTGAAACATGGCTGTTGCGCAAGTCGCGCCCAAGCTGCTCGACGCAACGGTCGCCGTGCTCGGCGAGGTGGGCTGGGACGGGCTCTCGCTCGAGCGCGTGGCGGAGCGCGCCGGCGTCTCGCGCGTGACGCTCTGGCGGCAGGGTGTCACGAGGGAGACGCTCGTCGATGCCCTGCTCGAGCGGCTCGCGGCCCACTACCGCGAGGCGATGTGGCCCGTGCTGACGGCCGACGCGAACGGCGCCGGGCGGCTCGCGCGCGCGCTCGAGGCGCTCTGCGACGTCGCCGACCGGCACCTCGAGCTGCTCCTCATCTCCGACGAGGTCTTCCACCGCGCGCCCGGCGACTTCCTCGAGCCGCTCGTGCGTGGGCTGCGCGACGGCTACGCCGACGGCTCGGTCCGGCGGCTGGGCACGGCCGAGGACGCGGCGGACGCAATCTTCAACACGGTGTGCTGGTCGTACGTGCACCTGCGGGCGCGCCACAAGTGGTCGGTGCGCCGGGCGCGCGACTCCGTGCTCGGGCTCGTCGCCGACGGCTACGCGGCGACCGACAGCGCGGCTTCGGTCCCGCGGTCGAACAGGTAGAGCTTCTCGACCGGCACGCTGAGCGTCACCTCCTGCCCGGCCTGCAGCCGCGGCTCGACGTCGACCTTCGCGACGAGCTCGACCTCGCCGGCGTGCAGGTGGACGAGCTGCTCGTCGCCGAGATACTCGACGACGTCGACGACGGCGGGCACGCTCGCAGTGCCATCGGGGCTCGCGCCGTTCGCGACCGCGAGGTGCTCCGGGCGCAGACCGACGACGAGCTCGCGCCCCGCCTGGGCGGCGGCGGCCGACGCGAACCGCTCCGGCACACGCACGACGAAGTCGCCGCTCCGCAGCATCGCCTGCCCGTTCGACGTGTGCGGCTCGACCGGCACGAGGTTCATCGACGGCGAGCCGATGAAGCCCGCGACGAAGAGGTTCGCCGGCCGCGTGTACAGCTCCTCGGGCGTGCCAGCCTGCTGCAACACGCCGGCGCGCATGACCGCGATCCGGTCGCCCATCGTCATCGCCTCGACCTGGTCGTGCGTGACGTAGATCGTCGTCGTGCCGACACGGTGGTGCAGCTTGAGGATCTCGGCGCGCGTCGCGACGCGCAGCGCGGCGTCGAGGTTCGACAGCGGCTCGTCCATGAGGAACACCTGCGGCTCGCGCACGATCGCGCGGCCGAGCGCGACGCGCTGCCGCTGGCCGCCCGAGAGCTGCTTCGGCTTGCGCTTGAGGAGCTCGCCGAGGTCGAGGATCCGCGCCGCGTCCCCCACGCGCCGCTCGATGTCGTCCTTCGGCACGCGCTTGTTGCGCAGCCCGAAGGCGAGGTTGTCGTACACGGTCATGTGCGGGTAGAGCGCGTACGACTGGAACACCATCGCGACGTCGCGCGACATCGGCGCGACGTTGTTCACGACGCGGTCGCCGATGAGGATGCGACCGTCGCTGATCTGCTCGAGCCCCGCGACCATGCGCAGCGCGGTCGACTTGCCGCAGCCCGACGGGCCGACGAGCACGAGGAACTCGCCGTCGGCGATCTCGAGCTCGAGCTCCTTCACCGCGGCAGTGCCGCCGCCGTAGATCTTCGAGACGTGGTCGAAGACGACGCGCGCCATCAGCCAAATGCCTCCTCGGTCGGTGGTGGCAGGACGAAATGGGCCGCCGCGAGCGCGGAGTACGCGATCGTCAGCGTCAGCACGGGCAGGACGCCGATCGCGCCGACGGCGTTCACGAGCAGCAGCACGAACGCGAGCGCGACGGACGCGAACGGACGGTTGAACAGGCTCCGCCCCGCCTCGCGCAGCACGGCGCCGACGCGCTCGCCTCGCCGCGCCACCGCGAGGGGCCACACGTGCAGCTGCCACACGCCGAACATCATCAGGACGTAGAGCGCGAACAGCGCGAACGGCCACGCATGCGAGCCGCGGCGCGAGTAGAACGAGATCGCGGTGACAGCGATCAGCGTCGTCACCGCGACGAGCGTGCCGAGCGCGAGCCCGCGGCGCCAGTGCAGGCGCAGCCCCACGAGGCCGTCGCGCAGCGACAGCTCCTGCGTCTGCTGCAGCGTCACCGCGCAGTGCATGAATGCCGCCGCGAACGGCCCGACGAAGACGAACAGCACGAGCAGCGTCGTCGCGTAGCTCACGGCGTAGAGGACGGCGACGACCACGATCGACAGAGCGAGGTTGAGCAGCGCGAGCCGCCACGACTGCTCGTACATCTGGCGGAGGGCTCTCGTCAGCGCACGTCCCATGCTCATCCCTTCACGCCTGCGGACGCGACGCCGGCGACGAAGAAGCGCTGGAAGAAGATGTACAGCGCCGCGATCGGCGCGATCGCGATCACGCTGCCGGCCATCAGCTCGGGCCACTGCGTCTGGTACTCCGAGACGAACTGGAAGATGCCGACGGGCAGCGTGAAGTGGTCCGGCGACGTCTGGAAGATGATCAGCGGCCAGAAGAAGTCGTTCCACGTGCCCTCGAACTCGAGGATCGCGACCGCCGCCACCGCAGGGCCTGCGAGCGGCAGCATCACCTTCCAGAAGGTCTTGAAGTAGCCCGCCCCGTCGAGCTTCGCCGCCTCCTCGAGGTCGCGCGGGATCGTGAGGAAGTACTGCCGCATGAGGAAGAGCTGCGCGGCCGACGCGAGCTTGACGAGCACGTAGCCGTGGTAGTGGCCGAGCAGGTGCCACTCGCTGAACTTGACGAAGATCGGAACGAGCCGCAGCTGGTCGGGGATCATCAGCGTCGCGAGCACCGCGAAGAAGAGCACCTCACGGCCGGGGAAGCGCAGCCGCGCGAACGCGTAGCCGCCGAGCGAGCAGAGGAACACGTTCAGGACCGAGACCGTGATCGCGAGGCCGACGCTGTTCGCCGCATAGCGGGCGAAGTGGAACGTCGTGAGCGCCTCGCGGTAGCCGTCCAGCGTCGGGTTCTTCGGCAGCAGGCTGAACTGCGCCGTCTCGGGCAGCGTCTTCAGCGACGTCGACACCATCCAGAGGAAGGGCACGAAGTAGACGAGCGCGATCCCGAACAGCAGCAGGTACACGACGACCGTGCGGATGCGCTCGAAGCGCGTGCGCCCGGGGATGCCGGTGATCGGCGCGTCGCCGGTGGCTGCGAGCTCACGGGCCGTCGGCACCGGCGGCACGAGCTTCCGCTCGGCGTCCGGCGCGATGTCCTGCGACGTCGTGAGGTCGCCTTCGGCCATCAGTGGCTCTCCCGGCGGCCGAACGTCAGCCGCTGCACGAGCGTGAGCGTGATCATCAGCAGCATCAGCGCGATGCCGACCGCCGCCGCGTAGCCGAAGCGGACATCGGAGAACGCCACGCGGTAGAGGTAGAGGACGGGGACGAGCGTCGCGTTGTTCGGCCCGCCAGTCCCGCCGGAGGCGATGAACGCCTGGTCGAACATCTTCAGCCCGCCGATGACGAGCAGTGTCGAGACGAAGAAGTGGCCGGGCTTGAGGAGCGGGAACGTGATCTTCCAGAACGTGCGCCACGCGCCCGCGCCGTCGATCGCCGCAGCCTCGTAGACGTCCGTCGGGATCGCCTGGAGGTACGCGAGGTAGAAGAGCATCACCGTCCCCGACGTCGTCCACGAGTTGAGCCCGACGAGCGCCCACAGCGCCGTGCCCGACTCGCCGAACCACGCGTTGTGGAGACCTGTGATCCGGTTGAAGAGGCCGTCGACGGAGAGCACGTACAGCGCGACGGCCGTGATCGCCGCCGAGCCCGAGATCGCCGGGAAGTAGTACGCCGAGCGGAAGAACGTGCGGAACCGGATCGCGTTGTTCACGACGACGGCCACGAACAGGCCGAGCGCCATCGTCAAGATCGTGAACGAGAGCGTGAACTTCAGCCCGTTCTTGATCGCGATGCCGAAGCGCTCGTCGTGGAACAGCTCACGGTAGTTCCCGGCGCCGCGTTCGTCGATCTTGCCGAGGACGCCCCAGTCGTAGCGGCTGATGTAGACCGCGTAGACGATCGGGTAGAAGAACAGCACCGCGTAGACGAGCATCGGCACGGCGATGAACGAGTAGCCGACGAGAGCCTCCCTCACGCGCTCGCCGCCGAACCTCTTCGTCCCCGTCTCGGTGGTTGCCGCCATCTCCTGGCCTCGATGCAGGCCCCGCGCGCCCGACGGAGCGGGCGCGCGGGATCCGGTCGATCTACTTGCCGAGCGTGTCGTTCGCGGTCGACTCGATCTTCTGGAGCATCGACGACGTCGACTGCTTGCCTTCGATCACCGCGGACAGCTCGTTGTTCGCGGTGTCGATGACCTGGCTGAACTTCGGCGCGAACTGCCACGGGTGCGCGTTCGGCGCGTCCACGAGGAAGTTCTTCCGGCCGGACACCGGTGCGATGTCACTGCGCGCCGGCAGCGCGAGGCCCTTCGACGTCCAGGTCTTCATGCCGACCCTGCCGGTCAGATAGCGGATGAGCTGCCACGCGGCGTCCTTGTTCTGCGCGTCCTTCGACATCGAGTACGAGACGGTGAACGCGAGATTGCCGTGCTGCTTCTGCATCAGCATCTGCTGCGTCGAGAACTTCACGTTCGGGAACGTCGACTGCATGAACGGGAACAGCCAGTTCCCCTCGAAGATGATCGCGGCCTTCTCCTTCCCGAGCGCCTCGCCGCACCAACCGACGCCGAGCTTGGCCGGGATGTCCGCGAGCCCCTGCTTGATAAGGCCGACGTAATAGTCCATCGCCGCCTTCGCGGCCGGCGAGTTGATCGTCGCCTTCGTCTTCGACGCGTTCAGGAACGAGCCGCCGTTCTGGTAGACGAACGCCAGCGCGCGGTCCCACGTCGCGTTGAGGCAGATGGGCTTCGCGCCCGACCCCATCACCGGCTGCAGCTTCTTGGCCGCCGCGGTGAGGTCCTTCCACGTCTTGATCTTCGACGGATTGACCCCGGCCTTCGCGGCGAGGGTCGTGTTGACCTCCATCGCGAGCGGCGACCAGTCCTTCGGGTAGCCGTAGATCTTCCCCTTGTACTTGAAGCCGTTCAGGAGCGACGGGTAGAACGGCTTCGACGAGAACTTGTTCTTTGCGGCGTAGCTGTCGAGCGGCTGGAGCAGGCCCTGGGTGACCCAGTCCAGGAACACGTTCGAGTCGACGTAGAAGACGTCCGGCGGCTTGCGCGCCGCGAACTTCGCGAGCATCGCGGGCACGTAATCGCCGGTGATCGGCTGGTAGTCGACCTTGATCTTGGGGAACGTCTTCTCGAAGCCGCGGATCACGGCCTTGAGCAGCTTGAGCTCGTCCGGGTTGGCACCCCAACCCGAGAGCACAACCGTTCCGGAGGCCGCCTCCTGGTGCTTCGCGCTCCCGAGGCTCGATCCGGCCACGGTGGCCGCGAGTACGACGAGAGCCGCCAGTGCGGCGACGAACCCGATACGTCTGTTCATTGACCCTCCCTGGGTTCTTCACTGGGGGATGCGCGGAGGTTCTGTCCGATCAGCCGAAGCCGTACACCCCCGAGAAGCGGCCCGCGAGCAGCTGCACGAGGAGGGCGCCGGGCAGGCCGACCACGTTCAGGTAGTCACCCTCGATCGCCGAGACCAGGCTGGCGCCCAGTCCCTGGATCGCATACGCGCCGGCGCGGCTCTCCCACTCGCCCCCCGCGACGTACGACGCGAGGTCGCGCGGCGTCAGCTCGCGGAAGTGGACGAGGGTCACGACGCGATGGATCTCCTCCCACGCGGGCGTCCGGAGACAAAGGCCGGAGACGACTTCGTGCGTGCGGCCGCTCAGCGCCTCGAGCATCCGCTCGGCGTCGCCCGCGTCGTCCGGCTTGCCGTACGTGCGGCCCTCGCAGACGACCGTCGTGTCGACGCCGAGCACCGGCCTGTCGCCCCCGTCGACGGAGCGCGCCTTGCCGGCCGCGTGCTCGACGGGGTCGCCGCCCGGCGTCTCGACGTATGCGGGCGCGACGGCCTCGTATGGGATGTGCAGCTGCTCGAGGATCGCGCGCCGCTGCGGCGACGTCGACGCGAGCACGATCGGCGTTGCCGGCGGGACACTCATGCGTCGCGCTTCCGCGCGACCCAGATCTCCTCCGACGGCCACTTGCGCGCCCAGTCCGCGGTGACGAAGTCGTAGTACGCGTGCGTCTCTGCGGACTGCGGCGCCTGCAGCTCGTGCAGCGCCTCGATCTCGAAGCCGTTGTCGCGCAGCACGCGGATCCACTCACCGTGCGCGAGGTGGAACTCGACGCCCGGCGGGTCCTCGTCGGTCCAGACGAGCCGGTGCAGCCCGAACTGCGGACGGTGCAGCCGCTCGTCCGACGGGCCGGCATCCGGCGAGCAGAGGATCAGGAGCGTCGAGTTGCGCAGGAAGACGAGCCGGCCGCCGGGGCGCAACAGGCGCGACGCCTCGGGGATCCAGCGGTGCGGGTCGACCCAGATCGACGCGCCGTACTCCGATAGCACGAGATCGAAGCTCGCGTCGCGGAGCCCCGTCTCCGCTGCGTCCACCTCGACGAGCGGGAATTCGATGCCGGTCTCGCGCATGCAGGCGCGCGCGGTCTCGAGCTGCGCTGGCGTGACGTCGACGCCCACCGGCCGCGCGCCGCGCCGCGCGAGCCACGCGGAGAAGTACGCGGTGCCGCAGCCGAGCTCGACCACGTCGAGCCCGTCGACGTCGCCGAGCGCGCCAACCTCGCGCTCGGGCACGTCCCACATCCCCCACGTGATCTCGTCGGCCGCCCACTTCCGCGGCGCCTCGGCACCCGTGTACTGCTCGTTCGACTTCGTCCAGACGGCGCGGTTCGCGAGCGCGTCGGGCGGCAGCTCAGGCGAGCCCATCGGGGAACCAGATCCCGATCTCGCGCTCGGCCGACTCGGGCGAGTCCGAGCCGTGGACGAGGTTGTTCGGCATCGCGAGCGCGAACTCGCCGCGCAGCGAGCCCGCCTCGGCGTCCGCGGGGTTCGTGGCACCGATCGTCTTGCGCGCCGTCGCGATCGCGCCTTCGCCCTCGAACACCATCGCGAGGGTCGGGCCAGACGAGATGAAGTCGACGAGCTCGCCGAAGAAGGGCTTCTCGGCGTGCTCGGCGTAGTGCGTCTCGCCGAGGTCGCGGGACGCGGTGACGAGGCGCGCGGCACGCAGCTTCATCCCGCGCCGCTCGAAGCGGGCCATGATCTCGCCGGCGAGGCTCCGCTCGACGGCGTCGGGCTTCGCGAGGATCAGCGTCCGCTCGACGGCCATGCGGCCGCGCAGACTAACGGAGCGGGGTCAGCGCCGCTGGCGCGAGCGGCGGGTGGCCGCTTCCGTGCGAAGCTGGATCGCCTCTTCGTCCGTCGGGATCGGCGCCTCGCAGTACGGGCAGACCTGCCACAGCGCCTCGAGCGGGCGGTGGCAGTTGACGCACGCCTGCCGCAGCTTCGTCGTGCAGACGGGGCAGATGAGGAAGTCCGGCTCGACCTCGGCGCGGCACACCGGGCAATGGAGGTCGCGGCCGCCGAGCCGTTTCTCCATCGCCTTGATCTCGAGGTCGCGCTCGCGCACGTCCTCGAGGTACTCCGGCGGGCGGAAGAGCATGTAGAGCAGCGGGCCGAGGAACGGCGGCACGGCGCCGAGCAGCGTCACGAGGCCGACGAGCATCGGGTCCTCGATACGCCGCTTCGCGTCCTTCCACACCCAGAAGATCGTCGCCAGCCAGAACACGACCAGGAAGAAGATCGCAAGGTTCCGCATCACGTACCACGTGGACGAGTGGAAGAAGTCGTGGACGCTGCCGAAGGTGTCGAGGATCACAGCAGCACCTTGCCTAGAAGGTACCCCGCGGCGAACGCCGCTCCGACGAAGACGGCGAGGAGCAGGGCGGCGAAGGCGAAGACGCTGAGGCGATCACGAACGCGCGACATCGTACGTTTTCTAGCCACGAAAGAGGTCGGCGAGGAGGTAAAGGGAGCCGGTGACGAGGACCGCACCGCCGGGTCCGGCGAGCTCGATGGCTCGACGACGAGCCAGCTCGGGATCGTCCACCGCTTCGACATGCCCGAAGTGCGGTTCGGCGAGACCTGCAAGCTCTCCTGCCGGGAGGGCGCGCGCGTTCGTCGACGTCGTCGCGACAAGCGTGTCGGCGACCGCCGTCAGGGCGCGGAGCATCGCCTCGGCGTCCTTGTCGGCCAGGATCGACGCGACGATCGTGAACCGACGGCCCGGCAGGCGGGGCAGCAGGTAGCCGATCCCGGCGATGTTGTGCGCGCCGTCCCAGATCTCGAGCGGCCGGTCGCCGCGGTGCTCGAGCCGCCCGGGCAGGCGGACGTCCTCGGCGGCGTGCGGGTCGACGCGCTGGCCGAGGTGCGCCTCGGCGGCCGCCGTCGCGAGCGCGAGGTTCGACCGCGACACGATGTCGACACGGGCTGCGCCGTTCGCGCGCGCGAGCTCGGCCCACTCGGGCTCGCCGAGGATCACGACCGCGCCGGCCGTCACGACGGCGAGCTTCTCGGCCGCGATCTCCTCCCGCGTCTCGCCGAGCACCTCCGTGTGGTCGCGCGCGATGCTCGTGAGCACGACGACGGGCGCGTCGAGCACGTTCGTCGCGTCGAGGCGCCCGCCGAGCCCGGCCTCGACGACCGCGACGTCGACCTCGCGTTCCCGGAACTCGGTCAGGGCGGCGGCGGTCAGCACCTCGAACTGCGTCGCGCCCTCGGCGTGCGGTCGCACGCGTTCGAGCGCACGCTCGAGGTCGGCGTCCTCGCCGTCGACCTGGATGCGCTCGGACCACGTGCGCACGTGCGGCGAGATATACGCGCCCACGCGCTGCCCGGCCGCGCGCAGCAGCGCCGCGGTCATCAGCGTCGTCGACGACTTGCCGTTCGTGCCGACGACGTGGATCGAGGGGTACGCGCGCTGAGGGTCGGCGAGGTCGCGCAGCAGCGTCCGCATCCGGTCGAGCCCGAACTTCTCGGGCCAGGGGGAGAGCCCCTGCATCCACTCGACGGCGCTCACGGCGCGACGAGATAGCGGTACGCGTGGCTGCGGCGGAAGCCGAACTGCGCGTAGAGCGCGCGGGCGGGCTCGTTCGTCTCGTCGACCTGCAGCAGCCCGTGCGTGCAGCCGTGCGCGCGGCCCCACGCGACTAGGGCAACGAGGAGCGCGCGGCCGTGACCCCGGCGGCGCGCGGCGGGGAGCGTCGCCATCGAGGTGATGCCGAGCCAGCCGTCGACGGCCACGCCGCGGCCGACCGCGACGTCGTCCACGCGCGCGAACGCGGTCCGGCCCGGGCTCCCCGTGAGGAGCGCGCGCGCCACGTCCGGCCGCTCGAAGCCGCGAGTGCCGGCCCACAGCTCGAGCCACGCGTCGTCGAGCTCCTCGCGGATGTCGACACCGCCCGGGTCGGCCACGTTCGGGAGCTCGGCCGTCTCGACGGACACGGCCGGCACGGGCTGCGCATAGCCGCGGTCGCCGAGCAGCCGTTCGAGCTCCGCCGGCCGCGAGGCGTCCGTGAGCTGGAAGCGCGGGGCGAGGCCACGGTCGCCGTAGAACGCCTCGGCGCGCTCGACCTTCTCGCCGAGCGGCAGCGAGCCGTCGTCGCCGGCCGTCCACACGGAGTTCGCGCGGCCGGTCAGCCCGTGCGCGAAGCGCAGCCGCCACCCGCCGAGCTCCTCCACGACCGGCGCGCGCCAGACGTCGTAGCCGATCTCCTCGAGGCGCGCGAGGTCAGTCGCCGATCGCATCGAGCTCGCGGCGGTAGCGCTCGAGCTTCGCGCGCTCGGCCTCGACGACCTCGGCGGGCGCCTTCGCGACGAAGCGCTCGTTCGCGAGCATCTGCTCCGCGCGCGCGATCTCCTTCTGCAACCGGTCGCGTTCGGCGTCGACGTTGCCGTTGCCCGTCGCGGCCGCGCGCTCCGGCTTCACGACGGCGTCGAAGATCCGCTTCTCGTCGCCGTCGAGCTTGGGCAGCACGCCCGAGCGGCGGAAGATCGTCGCCGCGTCCTGCACGCGCGTGAGCGCAGCGGCGTCGGCCTCGTCGCCCGCTTCGGGCCACGGCGCGACGATCAGCCGCGTCTGCCGGTCGGGCAGGTACGACCAGATCTCCTCCGTCACGTGCGGCATCGCCGGGTGCAGGAGCTTGAGCAGGCGCTCGAGCGCGGCGGCCGCGGTCGCGCGCGCGTCGTCGTCGCCGCCGTAGAGGCGCGGCTTGATCGCCTCGAGGTACCAGTCGCAGAAGTCGTCGAAGGTGAGGTGGTAGAGCTCGTCGACGAGGTGCGCGAAGTCGAAGCGCGAGAGGTTCTCCTCGATCGCGCGCTGCGTCGCCGAGAGGCGCGCGAGAATCCAGCGCTCCTCGACCGACGTCGGCCGCGCGTCGACCTCGCCCACACCGGCCTGGACGAGGAGGCGGCTCGCGTTCCAGAGCTTGTTCGCGAGCTTGCGCCCTTCCTCGATCGCCGGCTCGGAGAACGTCACGTCCTGCGACGACGCCATCTTCATCAGCCCGTAGCGCGTCGCGTCCGCGCCGTGCGCCTCGATCTGCGCGAGCGGGTTCATGCCGGTGCCGAGGCTCTTCGACATGCGCCCGCCGGTCGGCGCGTGCACCGTCGAGTGGATGACGACGTCGGTGAACGGGATCTCGCCCATCAGCTCGAGCCCGCTGAAGATCATCCGGTTCTCCCAGAGGCGGATGATGTCGCGCGCCGTCGTGTTGAGGTCACCCGGGTAGAACGTCCGCAGGTCCGCGGTGTCCTCGGGCCACCCGAGCGTCGCGAACGGCCAGAGCGCGGACGAGAACCACGTGTCGAGCACGTCCTCGCTGCGCGTGAGCTCGTGCGAGCCGCACGTCGCACACGCCTCGGGCTCGGTCTCCTCGACCGTCTCGTGCCCGTCGGGGCACTCCCACACCGGCAGCTGGTGCCCCCACCAGATCTGCCGCGAGATGTTCCAGTCCGGCGCGTCCTGGAGCGACGCGATCGCGAAGCGATGCTGCGACTCGGGGTGGTACTGCACGCGCCGCTCGCGGAGCGCCTGGAGCGCGGGCTGCTTCAGCTCGTCCATGCGGCACCACCACTGGAGCGAGATCCGCGGTTCGATCCGCGTCTTGCACCGGTCGCACACCGCGACGGAATGGCGGTACGACTCGCGCTGCTCGAGCCGGTCGTGCTCGCGCAGCCACGCCAGGATGCGCTCGTCGGCCTCCTCCTGCGTGAGTCCCGCGAGCTCGCCGGCCTCCTCGTTCATGCGTCCGTCCGGGCCGATGACGGTCAACTCGGGGAGGCCGTGGTCGCGGCCGATCTCGTAGTCCTTCGGATCGTGCCCCGGCGTGATCTTCAGCGCGCCGGTGCCGAAGTCGATCTCGACGCGCTCGTCGGCGATCACCGGCACGCGCCGCTCGACGAACGGCACGACCACCTCGCGTCCGACGGTGTCCTTGTAGCGCTCGTCGTCCGGATGCACGGCGACCGCGACGTCGGCGAGGATCGTCGCCGGCCGTACGGTCGCGATCGTGATGTGCCCGTCGCCGTCGGCGAACGGGTAGCGCGCATACGTGAGCGCGTCGTCGACCTCGACGTGCTGCACCTCGAGGTCGGACAGCGACGTGAGGTGGAACGGGCACCAGTTGATGATCCGGTTCGCGCGGTAGATCCAGCCCTTGCGGTACAGGCGTACGAAGTAGCGCATCACCGCGCGGACGTACGCGTCGTCCATCGTGAACCGCTCGCGGCGGTAGTCGAGCGAGGCGCCGATGCGGCGGAACTGGAACATGATCTTGCCGCCGTACTCGTGCAGCCACTCCCACACGCGCTCGACGAACGCCTCGCGCCCGAGATCGTGCCGCGTCTTCCCTTCGGCGGCGAGGTGCTTCTCGACCGCGTTCTGCGTCGAGATGCCGGCGTGGTCGTAGCCGGGCTGGAACAGCACGTTGTAGCCCTGCATGCGCCGCGTGCGGACGATCGTGTCCGCAAGCGAGAGCTGCAGCGCGTGGCCGAGGTGCAGGTCGCCGGTCACGTTCGGCGGCGGGTGCGCGATTGCGAAGCTCTCCCGCGAGGGGTCGGGATCCGCGTTGTAGTGACCCTCCTCCTCCCAGGTGCGCTGCCAGCGCTCCTCCACGCCGGTCGGGTCGTAACGGGGCTCCATCTCGCGGCTCATCGGAGCGCCATCCTAGTGAGCAGGAGTCGCCGGACGACCGTGCGGTCGACCCTCGGAGGCGGGATCAGGTCAGGCAGCGACTATGCCGACGAGTATGCCCGAAGATGCCGCGGCCGCGCTCTGGTTCCGGTAGGTCAGCGGGCGAGCGCGTAGCCCTGCATGCCGCGCGGGTTCGCGCCGGCGCGGATCTGGCCGTCCTCGCGCTGCACGGCGCTGACACGGCCGAGCGACCACTCGGGCGTGACGGTGACGTCGTGTCCGCGCTCCCGGAGCTCGCCGATCACGTCCTCGCCGAACCGCGACTCGACGGCGAGCGACCGGAGCTGCACGTCGCGCGGGTAGAACGACGCGACGAGGTGGTCGGTGTGCCAGTCGGGCGCGTCGATCGCCTCCTGCAGGTTCAGCCCCTGGTGGACGTGGCGCAGGAAGACGTGCAGCGCCCACTGCTCCTGCTGGTCGCCGCCGGGCGTGCCCCAGGCGAGCCACGGCTCGCCGTCGCGGAGCGCGAGGCCGGGCGACAGCGTCGTGCGCGGTCGCGTGCGCGGTGCGAGCGACGACGGCAGGCCCTCCTCGAGCCAGAACATCTGCGCCCGTGTCCCGAGCGGCCACCCGAGCGCCGGAATCGTCGGCGAGCTCTGCAGCCAGCCGCCGCTCGGGGTCGCGGCGATCATGTTCCCGTCCTTGTCGACCACGTCCAAGTGGACGGTGTCGCCGCGGGTCGGCTCGCCCGCTCCGACCGCCGCGCCGGCCGGGACGATCGACGGCAGGCGGCCCAGGCCCGGACGGAGCTCCGCGGACGCAGTTTCCGCGATCAGCGTGCGCCGCTCGTCGTTGTACGCCCTTGACAGGAGGTGATGTAGAGGTACCTCTCCATCACCGTAGAGCGCGTCGCGATCGGCGAACGCGAGCTTCGTCGCCTCCGTCAGGACGTGGACGAACTCGGCCTCGTCCATCGCGGCCAGGTCGAACCCGGACAGGAGCGCGAGCTGTTGCAGCGCCGCCGGCCCCTGTCCCCACGGGCCGGTCTTGCACACCTCGATGCCGTGGTAGGAGAAGGTCGCCGGCTCCTCGAGCGTCGCGCGCCACTCGGCCAGGTCCGCGCCCGTCAGGAGCCCGCCGTGCTCGCGCGAGAAGCGGTCGATCTCCTCGGCGACGAAGCCCTCGTAGTACGCCTGCCGCGCGCGTTCGATCTCATCCTCGCGCGAGCCGCCGCGCGACTCGTCGAGCAGTCGCCGCCACGTCGCCGCGAGCGCCGGGTTGCGGAATGTCGAACCCGGCCGCGGAGCCGGGAGGTAGAGCTCGGCCGACCCCGGCCACCCGCGCAGCAGGTCCTCCGTGCGCTCGATCGTCATCGTGATCCCCGCGACGACCGGGTAGCCGCGCTCGGCGTAGCCGATCGCGAACTCGAGCACGTCGGCCAGCCGCCACGTCCCGAACTCCTGCAGCAGGAGGAGCCAGCCGCCGACCGCGCCCGGCACGCACGCGGCGAGCAGGCCCGTGCCCGGCACGAGATCGTGGCCGAGCGACCGCATGCGCTCGATGGTCGCGTTCGCCGGCGAGACGCCCTGCGCGCACAGCACGAGCGGCCGGCCGCGCTCGACCGACCAGAACACGGCCGGCAGGTCGCCGCCCGGCCCGTTCAGGTGCGGCTCGACCACCTGGAGCGTGAACCCGGCCGCGACCGCCGCGTCGAACGCGTTGCCGCCGTGCTCGAGCACCGCCATCCCCGTCGCGGACGCGAGGTAGTGCGTCGACGCGACGGCGCCGAACGACCCGCGGAGCTCGGGGCGCGTCGTGAACCTCACTGCGCGGCCTTCGCGATGTCGATGAGCTCGGGCGCGACGCCGCCGGGCCGCACGAGGTGGCAGGCGACGAAGTGGCTGCCGCCGACGTCCACGAGCGGCGGCTCCTCCTCGTGCGAACGCGGCGCCGACTCGTGCTCGAGCGGGCAGCGGGTGCGGAAGCGGCAGCCCGAGGGCGGCGCGAGCGGCGACGGGATGTCGCCCGTGAGCACGACCCGCGTGCGCGTCCGCTGCGCGACGGGGTCCGGCACGACGGCCGCCGAGAGCAGCGCCTGCGTGTACGGATGCTTCGGCGCCGCGAAGAGCTCGGCCGTCGGCGCGAGCTCGACCACCTGCCCGAGGTACATGACGGCGACGCGGTCGCAGAGGTACTCGACGGTCGCGAGGTCGTGCGTGATGAAGAGGCACGAGAAGCCCATCTCGTCCTGCAGGTCGCGCATGAGGTTGAGGATCGCCGCCTGCACGGAGACGTCGAGCGCGGATACCGGCTCGTCGGCGATGAGCAGCGACGGCTTCACCGAGAGAGCGCGCGCGAGGCCGACGCGCTGGCGCTGGCCGCCGGACAACTCGTGAGGGAAGCGGTGCCGCAGCTCGGTGCGCAGGCCGACCTTGTCGAAGAGCTCGATCACGCGCTGCTCGACCGCGCGCCCGCGCTCGAGGTGCTGGATGCGCAGCGGCTCCCCGACGATGTCGCCGCAGGTCATGCGCGGGTTCAGCGACGAGTACGGATCCTGGAACACGATGTGCATCTCGCGCCGTAGCGGCCGCAGCTCGCGTCGCTTCAGGTGCGTGATGTCGCGGCCCTTGAGCTTGATCGTCCCGGACGTCGGCTCGAGCAGGCGCACGACGCAGTTCCCGACCGTCGACTTGCCGCTGCCGGACTCGCCGACGAGGCCGAGCATCTCGCGTGGCGCGATCGAGAACGACACGCCGTCGACCGCGTGCACCGTCGCGCCGCCGCCGAGGAGCTGCGAGCCGACCTGGAAGTGCTTCACGAGGTCGACGACCTCGAGTGTCGGTGTGACGCTGCCGGGATCGCCGTTCACGAGCCGTTCCATTCCGCACCGGGATGGAAGCACGCGACGGAGTGCCGCGGGCGCACCTCCGCGAGCGGCGGCACCTCCGTGCGCGTCTTCTCGTCGGCGCGCGGGCACCGGTCGGCGAACGCGCAGGCGCGCCACGGGCCCTGGAGCGACGGCACGCGGCCGGGAATCTCGCGCAGCCGGCCGGTCTCGTCGGCGCCGCCAGGTCGGGGGATCGCGCCCATGAGGCCGATCGTGTAGGGGTGCTGCGGCCGCGCGAACAGCTCGTCGACGGGCGCCTCCTCGACCTTGCGGCCCGCGTACATGACGAGCACGCGGTCGGCGATGTCGGCGACGACGCCGAGGTTGTGCGTGATGAGGACGATCGCGGTTCCGAGCCGCTCGCGGATGTCGCGCATCAGGTCGAGAATCCCCGCCTGGATCGTCACGTCGAGCGCGGTCGTCGGCTCGTCCGCGACGAGCACCTTCGGATCGCACGCGAGCGCCATCGCGATCATCACGCGCTGCCGCATGCCGCCCGAGAGCTGGTGCGGATACTCGCGCGCACGGCGGTCGGGCGCGGGGATGCGCACGAGGTCGAGCAGCTCGACTGCGCGCTTCGACGCCTGCTCCTTGTTCAGGTCGAGGTGCTCGCGCAGCACCTCCGCGACCTGGTTGCCGACGCGGAACGACGGGTTGAGCGACGTCATCGGCTCCTGGAAGACGAACGCGATCTCGCGGCCGCGGATCCGGCGCACGCGCTTCGGCGACGCCGAGAGGAGGTCGATGCCGCCGAAGTCCGCGCGGCCGCTCACCTTCGCGCTCGGCGGCAGGAGGCGCAGCAGCGACATGAGCGAGACGCTCTTGCCGCACCCCGACTCGCCGACGACGCCGAGCACCTCGCCCTCGTCGAGCGAGAACGACAGCGAGTCGACGGCCTGCACGACACCGTCGTCGGTCTCGAACCGGACCGAGAGGTCCTCCACCGCGAGCAGCACGGCTAGCGCGTCGTCCGTGGGTCGAGGACGTCGCGCAGGCCGTCGCCGAGCAGGTTGAACGACAGCGAGCAGAAGAAGATCGCGAGACCCGGGAACAACGCGAGCCGCGGCGCGGTGCCGAGGTAGTCCTTCGCGTCGTTCAGCATCCAGCCCCACGACGTGTCCGGCGGCTGCACGCCGAGGCCGAGGAACGACAGCACCGCCTCGCCGATGATGGCGGCCGGGATCGTCACGGTCGCCTGCACGATCAGCGTCGAGCCCATGTTCGGGAGGATGTGCTTGCCGAGGATGCGCACGTCGCTCGCGCCGTTCGCGATCGCGGCGCGCACGTAGTCCTCCTCGCGCAGCGACAGCGCCTCCCCGCGCGCGACGCGGATGAGGCCGGGCGCGGCGCCGAGCCCCAACGCGATGGTCGCGTTGCGCAGCGACGGGCCGAGGATCGCGGCGAGGCCGACGGCGACGATGAGGAACGGGAACGCGAGCAGCACGTCCGTCAGCCGCGCGACCACCGTGTCGATCCAGCCGCGGTAGTAGCCGGCGGTGACCCCGATCGGCACGGCGATCACCATCGCCAGCATCGTCGCGAGCACGCCGGCGAGGATCGACGCGCGCGAGCCCCAGACGAGATTCGAGAACACGTCGTGCCCGAGCTCGTCGGTGCCGAGCCGGTGCTCGGCCGACGGCGGCGCGAGCAGCGCGTTGAAGTCCGTGTCGCCGGGATCGTACGGCGCGATCCACGGCGCGAAGATCGCGACGAGCACGAACGTCACCGCGACGGCGAGCCCGGCGACCGCGAACGGCCGGCGCAGGAAGCGCTTGCGCAGCAGGCGCCGCCGGCGCGCGCGGCCGGTGAGCTCGATCGCAGGTGCGACGTCCGCGTAGCCCACCGTCACACGCCGCCTCTCGACGACACGCGGATGCGCGGGTTCAGCACGGAGTAGAGGACGTCGACCGTCAGGTTGACGAAGACGTAGCCGGCCGCGATGACGAGCACGACGCCCTGCAGCAGGGCGTAGTCGCGCTGCGCGATCGCGTCGAGCGTCAGCCGTCCGAAGCCGGGGATGACGAAGATCGACTCGGTCACCACGACGCCCGAGATGAGCGCGCCGAGCTGCAGGCCGAGGATCGTCGTCACCGTGATGAGCGAATTGCGCAGCGCGTGCTTGCCGACGACCGAGCGCTCGCTGAGGCCCTTCGCGCGCGCCGTGCGTACGTAGTCCTGTCCGAGCGACGTCAGCATCGACGAGCGCATCTGCCGCATGAGCACGGCCGACAGCCCGGTGCCGAGCACGATCGCCGGCATGAGCATGTGCTGGAGGTTGGCGATCGGATCCTCCTGGAACGGCACGTAGCCGCCGGCCGGCAGCCAGTTCAGCGTGACGGCGAACAGGCTGATCATCATCAGCCCGAGCCAGAAGTGCGGCACGGACAAACCGGCCAGCGCGAAGCTCGTCGCCGCGTAGTCCTCGGCTTTGCCGCGGCGCACCGAGGCGATGATCCCCGCCGGCAGTCCGATGAGCGCGCCGATGAGGACGGAGAGCGCCGCGAGCTCGAGCGTGATCGGCAGCCGGTCGATGATCGTCTGCGACACGGACAGCTCACGCTGGTCGCGGCCGAGGTCGCCCTTAAGCGCGAGGCCGAGCCACTTCACGTACTGCACGGGGATCGGCTGGTCGAGCCCGTATTTGTGGCGCACCGCATCGAGCACCTCCGGGTCGCGGCTCTCCGCCGCGAGCGCCGTCGCCGGGTCGCCCGGCAGCGCCCGCACGCCGCCGAACACGAGCATGCTCGCCAGGAGGAGGACGACGAGGGCGGCCCCGAGCTTTCGTAGCAGGAAGCCGCCCACGTTCGTCCCGTCGGAGGGTCTCTTACGTCCTTATTGCTTGAACCCGGCGAACTGGGCCCGGATCAAGCCATCGCCGTAGACCTTCACGCCGCTGACGTTGTTCACGGTCCCGAAGCGGTTCACCGGGTGGTAGAGGTAGATCAAGGGCAGGTCCTTCAGCACCTGCCTGATCGCCGCGCGGTAGCTCACGATCCGCGCCTGCTGCGTCGCCGCCTTGCGCGCGTTGTTCGTCGCGCGGTCGACGGTGGCGTTCACGTAGCCGCTCGTGTTCTGCGAGCCCTTCGAGTTCACGAATTGGTAGAAGTTGCCGTCCGGGTCGATGCGACCCGACCAGCCGATCGCGAACGTGTCGTAGTTGCCCGCGTCGTTCCGGTTGAGCGACGTCGTGAACTCGGTCGGCTGCAGCTCGACGTCGAAGCCGATCGGCTTCTCCATCGCCTGGATCACCTGACCGAGCCGCGCTGCGATCGGATCGGTGCCGATCATCAGCTTCACCGTCACCGGCGCACGCACGCCTGCCTTCCCGAACGCCGCCTTCGCCGCGCTGACGTTCGCCGTCAGGTGGCACGGCAGCCCCTTCGCCGCCGCGTACCACGGGCTCGCCGGCGCCCACGGGAAGCAGTCGGGCTGCGTCGTCCCGCCGAACACGACCCTGTTGATCACCTTGCGGTCGAGCGCGAGCTCGAACGCCTGGCGCAGGTCGGCCGACTTCGCGATCGCGGTGTTCACGGTCTCGTACCCCTTGCCGAGGCCGTGCGCGTTCCCGATGTTGAGCGTGATCCCCTGGTAGCCGATCGACGTCGCCTTGATGATGCTCAGCGACTTGTCGTTCGCGATCGCCCGCAGCTCGGTCGACGGGATGCGGTCCTCCACGTCGATCGACTTCGCCCGCAGGTTCGAGGAGCGTGCCGACGGGTCGGTGATGATCTTGAACACGATCTGGCTGAGGTGCACGTTCTTCGCGTTGTAGTAGTCCGGCGCCTTCACGAGCGTGATGTGGTCGCCCGCCTGCCGCTCCTTGAACTGGAACGGCCCGACGCAGACCGGGTTCGTCGCGAAGCGGTCGCCGAGCGCGTCGAGCGCCTTCGGCGACATGATCATCCCGGCGCGGTCCGCGAGCTGCGCGGTCAGCGGCGAGTACCTGTCGTTCAGGTGCAGCACGACCGTGTTGTTCCCCTGTGTCTCGGTCGACGTCACCGGCGAGAGCTCGCTCGCACGTGTCGAGCCGCGGAGCTGCTGGTGTCGATCGAGCGACTTCTTGACGGCGGCGGCGTTGAACGGCGTGCCGTCGTTGAACTTGATCCCCGTACGGAGCTTGATCGTGACCGTCTTCTTGTCCGCCGACAGCGTCGGGAGCGACGCGGCGAGCTGCGGGACGATCTCGAGCTTCGAGTTCAGGTCGTACAGCTTCTCGCACATGTGCAAGAAGATGATGCGCCCGACGAACGTCCGCGCAAGCGTCGGGTCGAGTGCATCCGGGTCCTCCGCCAAGCCGATGGTGAGCGTGCCACCGTTCTTCAGCTTCGGCGGCGAGGCCGAGGTCGCCGCAGTGGCGACAACGAGCGCGAGAACGCCCAGCGCCACGAGGGCGAGGAGCGCGCCACGCGCGCGAGTGATTGTCATCCGGTTCCCCCTGACGTGAGTGCCTTGTGGACCGTTCGTTCTCCCTGGGGTACGGGCTCGGATGGAGCGCCGGAGTGCGGGGACACTACCAGATTGGATCCAAGCAGCTCAGAAGTGGATCCATCCATGGTAGGGTCATGCGGGTACCGATGTCCGACGCTGGCGCACTGGTCGACCGTCTCGCATCGGCGATCCAGGCGCGCGTTCTCTCGGGTGAGATCCCGTCCGGTTCGCGATTGCGCCAGGAAAGCCTGGCCACGGAGTTCGGAGTATCGCGTACGCCGGTGCGCGAGGCGCTGCGGAAGCTGCAGGCCGGCGGGATCGTCCTCGTCGAGCCGAACCGCGGCGCCGTCGTTCGCGGCCCGACCGCGCGCGAGGCGCGCGAGGCCTACGAGGTGCGCGCGGAGCTCGAGGGCCTCGCGGCCGAGCTCGCGGCCCAACGCATTTCGGACGAGGAGCTGCGACGGCTGCACGAGGCGCAGGACCTCTTCCGCCGCTCGATGTCGACGCTCCTCGACTGGAAGCGGCGCCGCGACGGCAACAACTCGGGCCCGCCGGAGAAGGCGCACGACGACTGGCACCACGGCAACGACATGTTCCACCTCGCGGTGCAGGTCGGCTCC
>JBKPLI010000250.1:0-20774 GCA_046731555.1 Actinomycetota bacterium
ACGGCTATCTCGAGCTCGTGCAGCGCGCCTGGTCGAACAGGGCGCTCGGCGATTTCTGGCAGCACTGCCTCGTAGCCGAGGGCGCGCTCGACGTCGGGATGGACTCGGAGCTGAACCTCTGGGACTACGCGTCCGTCGCCCTGCTCGTCGAGGAGGCGGGTGGGCGCGCGACGACCTTCCGCGGCGACGTGCCGACGCACGGCGAGTCGTTCGTCGCCACGAACGGTTCCCTGCACGACGACGTGGTGCTCCTGCTCGGAACGGCTTAACCGGGCGCGGCCGAGACGGCCTGCTCGTAGATCCGGTCGCGAGAGATCCGATCGAGCTCCTCCGAGAGCACGTCGCTCGGATGCGGCGGGTCACCCGGCGGGAACGGCGTCGGTTCGCCGTCGAGGTCGATGCCGTCGAGCCGGTTGCGCTCGTTGATCTCCACCGCGATGTCCTCGCCGAGGCGCGAGCGCAACCAGCCCGCGAGCAGGTAACCCTGCGCGCGTGTGCCGTGAACGCGGATCGACTGCACCCGCCCGATGTCGGGCCACAGCGACGCGAGCAGCGCACGCCAGCGCTGGGTCCGGGCCCAGGCGATGTCGGAGACCGCCGTGCGCTCGAAGAACGACGCGAGTCTCACGTACGCGCGCGGCAGATCGTCCCACTCCGTCGAGTCGACGATCAACCGGTCGGCGATGTCGACGAGTTGCGGGAACTCGATCCCGTCCCACTCGGGCTCGCCGCGCCAACGGCAGAAGACCGGCAGGTCGGAGATGAGCAGGGGCAGCACGAGCGACGCAGGCGCGAACGCGCGGTTCCCGCGCAGCACGAGCTCGATCACCTCCGAACACACCTGCGAGTCGCCGAACGGAAAGCATCGAATCGACACCACGGCGTCCAGCCCGTTGGGCTCGTCCGGCTTCGGCACCAGGATCAACGTCCGCGACGGGTGGCGCTCGTTCATCCCGGCCAGCGTCGACTCCGCCGCGTCGAGCCACTCGGGTGGCACCCACGCGCAGTGCGTCATCACCGACGTGCGCAGGTTCGACCGCCCACTCCCCTCGTCCGACGCGAACCGCAGCCGCGCGAGCTCGCGCTCGATCTGCGCGACGGTCACGTCCTCGCCGGTCCAGTCCTCCTGCAGCGGCACGGTCAATGCCTCCTCCACGCTCCGCGTTCCAGGCACCGGTCCGACAATCCGGCTAGTGGCGCCGCCATGATCTCCCGTCGCGGTGCAGCAACTCGTCGGACGACGGCGGGCCCCACGTGCCGGCGGCGTAGTTCGGGAAGGCGGGACGATCGCGCTGCCACGCCGCCACGATTGCGTCGACGAGCGCCCATTGCTCCTCGATCTCGTCCGACCGCGTGAAGAGCGTCGCGTCGCCGAGCATCGCATCGAGGATCAGCCGCTCGTACGCCTCGGGCAGCCCTTCGCGGAACGCGGCGCCGTAGAGGAAGTCCATGTGCACGGTGCGGATCGTCATCCCGAGCCCGGGCACCTTCGCGCCGATCGCGAGGGACATGCCCTCGTTCGGCTGCACGTGGATGAGCAGGACGTTCGGGCGCAGCCCTTCGGCGGCGACCTCCTCGAACGGCGGATGCGGCGCGCGCTTGAACTGGATCGCGATCGTGGTCTCGCGGCGCGCGAGCCGCTTCCCCATGCGCACGTAGAACGGCGTGTCCGCCCAGCGCCAGTTGTCGACGTAGAGCTTCGCCGCGACGAACGTCTCCGTCATCGAGTCGGGCGCGACACCGTGCTCCTCCCGGTACGCCTGCACCTCCTCGCCCTCGACATATCCGCGCCCGTACTGACCGCGGACGACGGACTTCGGCCCGGGCGTGTGCACCGAGCGCAGGACCTTCACCTTCTCGTTGCGCACCGAGTCGGCGGTGAAGTCGATCGGCGGCTCCATCGCCGTGATCGCGACGAGCTGCAGCAGGTGGTTCTGGAAGATGTCGCGGACCGCTCCCGACTGCTCGTAGAACGCCGCGCGGCCCTCGATGCCGATCGACTCCGCGACGGTGATCTGCACGTGGTCGATGAACTGCCGGTTCCAGATCGGCTCGAAGATGCCGTTCGCGAACCGCAGCGCCAGCATGTTCTGCACCGTCTCCTTGCCGAGGTAGTGGTCGATGCGGAAGACCTCTCGCTCCGTGAAGTGCTCCGCGATGCGCCGGTTCAGCTCGCGCGCGGAGGCGAGGTCGTGGCCGAACGGCTTCTCGATGATGAGGCGGATCCAACCGTCGGCCGTGCGCCGCTCGGCGATCTCCTCGACGAGCGTGCCGATCGCGCTCGGCGGCACTGCGAAGTAGTAGACGCGGTTCGCCTGCGTGCTGTGGCGCTTGTCGATCTCGGTCAGGCGCGCGGCGAGCTCGTCCTCGCCGGCGTCGTCGGAGAAGTCGAGCGTCTGGTAGTACATCGCGCCCGCGAGCTCGTCCCAGACGTCCTGGCGGAACTCGTCACGGCCGTACTTCTGCACCGCCTCCTTCATGCGGTCGCGGAAGTCCTCGTCCTTCTCCTCGCTGCGCGCCGCGCCGACCACCGCGAACTCGTCCGGCAGCAGGCGCCTCACGGCGAGCGCGTAGAGCGCGGGCATGAGCTTGCGCTGCGTCAGATCACCTGACGCGCCGAAGATGACGAGGACGCACGGCTCCGGCCGCCGCCGGATGCGCAGCCCTTCGAGCAGCGGGTTGCGTTCCTCGAGCTGCTGGTCGAGCGCCGCCATCACGCGCGCGGATCCTGCGTCTGCGCCTGCGCCGCCTCGACCGCGCGCACCGCGTGGCCGCCGAACTGGTTGCGCAGCGCGGCGTTGACCTTGGCGGCGAACGACTCCTCCTGCCGCGACGCGAACCGCGCGAAGAGCGCCGCGGTGATGACGGGCACCGGCACGTTCTCGGCGATCGCCTCGGCGATCGTCCACCGGCCCTCGCCCGAGTCCTCGACGTAGCCGCGGATGTGCTCGAGGTCCTTGCCGTCGTGCTCGAACGCCGCGTGCAGCAGCTCGAGCAGCCACGAGCGTACGACGGAGCCGTAGCGCCAGATGCCCGCGATCTCCTGCAGGTCGACGTCGAACTCGGACCCGCGCATCACCTCGAAGCCCTCGGCGTAGGCCTGCATCAGGCCGTACTCGATCCCGTTGTGGACCATCTTCACGAAGTGCCCGGCGCCCGACGCGCCGACGTGGGCGTAGCCGTCCTCGGGCGCGAGCGCGACGAACGCGGGCTCGGCCTGCGCGACGTGCGCGTCCTCGCCGCCGACCATCAGGCAGTAGCCGACCTCGAGGCCCCAGATCCCGCCCGAGGTGCCGCAGTCGACGAAGCCGACACCGCGCTCCTTTGCCACCACGTAGCGCCGCTGCGAGTCGCGGAAGTTCGAGTTGCCGCCGTCGACGATCACGTCGCCGGGCTGCGCCACGCGGATCAGCTCCCCGAACGTCTGCTCCGTGATCTCGCCGGCCGGCACCATCATCCAGAAGGTGCGCGGCGGGTCGAGCTGGTCGCGCAGCTCCTCGAGCGACGAGGCCGTCGACTCGACGCCGGGATCGTAGGTCTGCACCTCGTGCCCGTGCTGCTCGAGCCGCTTCGCCATGTTGCCGCCCATGCGGCCGAGGCCGATCATCCCGAGTTGCACTAGACGTCCTCCAATCTCGTGCGCGCGACGCGCCGGCCGCGCTCCTTGAGCGACTCGTAGTCCCCCGCCGCCTGCGCGCGAATCAGCCGCCCGAACCCGAACGGCCGGCCGGGGATCGGCAGCTCGTCGCCCGTGTCGTCGACGACCTGCAGGAAGAGCCCCGTGTTCGGCCCGCCCTTGTGCAGCTGCCCCGTCGAGTGGAGGTAGCGCGGCCCGAAGCCGTGCGTCACGACGCAGCCCGTCGCCTCGCGGGCGCGCGCGGCGAGCGCGAGCACCGTCTCCTCGTTCGCCGGCGTCGGATCGACGAACGCCTGGATGCAGACGTAGTCGCCCTCACGCGCCTGCGCGAACAACTCGTCCGGCGAGCCCTCGGGCTCGAGCTCGACGTCGCCGCCCTCGAGCACCGCGGTCGTGCGGTCCTTGGCGGCCTGCACGTCGGGCTGGTCGAACGGGTTGATGCCGAGGATCGACCCGGCCACGGCGACCGCGAACTCCCAGCGGAAGAACTCCTGGCCGAGCTCGTAGGGGTCGGGGAGCCGCACCTCGTGCTCCTGCCGGTCGGGGCCGCCGGCCGGCTCGCCGGGCGCGGGCACGAGGCCCTTGCCGTCCTTGCCCGTCGACTCGGCGATCAGCTGCTCGACCCAGAGGCCGAAGCCGTTCACGTCCTCGAAGCACACCTTGTCGCGCCCGTCGCGCCACCCCTCGCCGAGCGCCGTGCCGAGCTCGAGACCCGGGTTCCCGTCGGCGAGCCGGCACGCCTCGACGGTCTCGAGCGCGCGCTCGAGCAGCCGCACGAGGTCGATGCCCATCAATGCCGCCGGCACCATCCCGAACGGCGAGAGCGCCGAGTAGCGGCCGCCGATCGTCGGCTCGCCCGGGAAGATCGCGCGGAACTCCCGCTCCCGCGCGAGCTCTTCGAGCGACGAGCCCGGGTCGGTGATCGCCGCCCAGTTCTGCCCGTTCGAGTTCTTGTCCCAGAAGTAGTCCGTGTGCGAGCGCGTCTCGAGCGTCGAGCCCGACTTCGACGCGGAGATGAAGAGCGTGCGCGACAGGTCGAGCTGCGACTCGAGCGTGCGGATCGCCTGCGGGTGCGTCGTGTCGAGGACGTGGACCGTCTCCTGCCGGAACGCGCGCTTGAGCACCTCGGGCGCGAGCGACGACCCGCCCATGCCGAGCAGCACGACGGCGTCGATCTCGTCGACGACGCCGTCGGCGAACTGCAGCAGGAGGTCGACGTCCTCCTGCATGCGCGCAGGCTCGTCGAGCCATCCGAGCCACTTCGCCTCGTCGCCCCCGGTCCAGACCGACGCGTCGCGGGCCCAGATCCGCTCGACGAGCTGCGCGTCCGTCATGCGGCGACGAGCTCGCTCCGCTTCGCCCGGATCCCCTCGATGAGCTCGGCGAACGAGTCCGAGAACTTCTGCACGCCCTCGGCCTCGAGCGTCTCGACGACGTCGTCGTAGTCGACCCCGGCCTCGCGCAGCTGCTCGAGCAGCGCGTGCGCCTCGTCGACGCTCTCGAGCGCCGTGTCGCCGCGGATCTCGCCGTGCTCCTGGAAGGCGCGGATCGTCTCGAGCGGCATGGTGTTCACCGTGTCGGGCGCGATCAGCTCCTCGACGTAGATCGTGTCGCGGTACTCGGGGTTCTTCGTCGAGGTGGACGCCCAGAGGCACCACTGCTTCGACGCGCCCTTGCCTTCGAGGAACTCCCAGCGCGGGCCGGCGAACGCCTGCTGCCAGTGCTCGTACGCGAGCTTGGCATTCGCGATCGCGAGCTTGCCCTGGAGCTCCGGATGCCCTGCCGCGTCGAGCCGCTTGTCGGCCTCCGTGTCGACGCGCGAGACGAAGAACGACGCGACCGACGCGACCTCCTTCGGGTCGCCGCCGGCGGCGACGAGCCGCTCGAGCCCGCGCAGGTACGCCTCGACGACGGCCTTGTAGCGGTCGAGCGCGAAGATCAGCGTGATGTTGATCGACTTGCCCTTCGCGATCGAGTCCTCGATCGCCGGCAGGCCGGGCTTCGTCGCCGGGATCTTCACGTAGAGGTTCGGCTTGTCGACCTGCTCGTGGATCCACATCGCCTGCTCGAACGTCGCCTCCGTGTCGTAGGCGAGATCCGGGTCGACCTCCATCGACACGTAGCCGCGCAGGCCCTTCCCTTCGTCCCAGACATCCGCGAGCACGTCGCACGCAGCGCGGATGTCGTCAAGCGCGAGGCGGAAGAAGATGTCCTTCGGGTCGTCGTGCTCCCCGAGGAGCTCCTTCAGCTGCTGGTCGTAGGCAGTGCCCTCCGACAGAGCCTTCTGGAAGATCGTCGGGTTCGACGTGACGCCCGTGACGGCGTCCTCCTCCTTCATCGTCTTCAGCTCGCCGGTCTGGACGAGGTCGCGCGACAGCGTGTCGAACCACACCGCGACGCCGCGCTCCGACAGTTCATGCAACCGTGACTTGGCCATCTTTCATCTCCTTCTCCATCGCAGAAACCTTCTCGAGCCGCGCCGCGTAGCGCGGCTCGTCCGTGTTGAAGCGCGCGCCGACGAACGCCTCGACGAGCTCGCGCGCGAGTGACGGCCCGACGACCTCCGAGCCCAGGCAGAGCACGTTCATGTCGTCGTGCTCGACGCCCTGGTGCGCGCTGTAGACGTCGTGGCAGATCGACGCGCGGATCCCGAGCATCTTGCAGGCGGCCACCGCGGCGCCGACACCGGACCCGCAGACGAGCACGCCGCGCTCGGCGGCGCCGCCCTGGATCGCCTCGCCGACCTCGCGCGCCTTGTCGGGATAGTCGATGCGCCGCGCGTCCGTGTCCGTGCCGAGGTCGAGCACCTCGTGCGCCGCGAGCGCCTCCAGCACCGCGTGGCGCAGCAGCACGCCGCGATGATCGAAAGCGACCGCAATGCGCATCACAGCACCTCGACGCGCGCGATCTTGCCCTCGTCGAAGGTGAATCGGATCGGGAGGATCCGGCCGTCGGCGCGCACCCGTGCGATCGCGTGGCCGTCGTGGCGCTCCTCGATCCCCTCGATCTCCACCGCGGGGAGCTCGCCGTCGAGCGCGAAGCCCGGAGAGACGAGCTTGAAGAACTCCTTCACTGCCTCCGCTTGCCTCATGCCACCCTCTCCAGGAGAGCCGTCGCGCGCGCGACGACGTTGTCGACGTTGAACCCCAGGTGCTCGAGGACCTCTCTGCCCGGCGCCGACGCGCCGAATCGTTCGATGGAGACCGAGTCGCCGCGATCTCCGACCCACTGCTTCCAGCCGAGCGCGACGCCGGGCTCGATCGAGAGGCGCGCGCCGACGTCCGGCGGCAGCACCTCCTCGCGGTACTCGGCCGGCTGCTCCTCGAAGAGCTCCCAGCACGGCATGGAGACGACACGCACGTCGGTGCCGTTGTCGGACGCGATCCGCTGCCCGGCCTCGAGCGCGAGCCCGACCTCGGCGCCGGTCGCGATCAGGATCAGGTCCGGCGAACCGGACTCCCAGAGCGTGTACGCGCCGCGCTCGAGTCCCGACGCCGGCGCGAGCTCCGCGCGGTCGAGCGTCGGCACCTTCTGACGCGAGAGCGAGAGCGCCACCGGGCCGTCCTGGCGCTCGAGTGCGACCTTCCAGGCGTACGCGGTCTCGTTCGCGTCGGCGGGGCGCACGAACCAGAGGTGCGGGATCGCGCGCAGCGCCGCGTACGTCTCGACCGGCTGGTGCGTCGGCCCGTCCTCGCCGAGCCCGACCGAGTCGTGCGTCCACACCCACACCGGCGGGATCTCCATCAGCGCCGACAGCCGGACGGCGGGACGCATGTAGTCGCTGAAGATGAGGAACGTCGAGCCGTACGGCTTCACGCAGCCGCCGTGCACCGCGATGCCGTTGACCGTCGAGCCCATCGCGTGCTCGCGGATGCCGAAGGCGATGTTGCGGCCGCTCCACTGCGCGGAGAAGACGCCGCCGCCCTCGAACTCCGTCTTCGTCGACTCGACGAGGTCGGCGGCGCCGCCGATCATCGTCGGCACCGCGTGCTTGAACGCCTGCATCACCTTCTTGCCGGCGTCGCGCGTCGCGATCTCCTCGCCGGCCTCGAACTCGGGCAGCTGCCACTCGCCGATGCGGCCGGCCCACGCGGCGTCCCACGTCTCGCGCTCGGCCGGGAAGGCCTCGGACCACCGCTCGAACCGGGTCGTCCACTCCTCCTCGAGCTCGATACCGCGCTGCACCTGGTTCATGTGCTCGCGCACCTCGTCGGGGACGTAGAAGTGCGTGTCGGGGTCCCAGCCGAGCGCCTGTTTCGCCGCGGCGACCTCCTCGGCGCCGAGCGGCGAGCCGTGCGCCTTCGCCGTGTCGACGGCGCGCGGCGCGCCGAACGCGATGTGGCTGCGGATGATGATCACGGAGGGCTTCGACGTCTCGGCCTGCGCGGCCGCGATCGCCTCGCGCAGTGCGTCGAGGTCGTTCGCGTCGTCGACCTGCTGCACGTGCCACCCCTGCGCCTCGAAGCGCGCGCGCTTGTCCTCCCGCGCGAACGAGATCGCGGTCGTGCCGTCGATCGTGATGTGGTTGTCGTCGTAGAAGTAGACGAGCTTGCCGAGCGCGTTCTGGCCCGCGAGCGAGGCGGCCTCGTACGAGACGCCCTCCATCAGGTCGCCGTCCGAGCAGATCGCGTAGACGCGATGGTCGACGATCGTGTGGTGCGGGCGGTTGAACCGGTCGGCGAGGAACCGCTCGGCGATACCCATGCCGACGCCGTTCGCGAACCCCTGTCCGAGCGGCCCGGTCGTCACCTCGACGCCCGACGTGTGGCGGAACTCGGGATGCCCCGGCGTGGCCGACTGCCACTGGCGGAACCGCCTCAGCTCCTCGAGCGAGAGGTTGTACCCCGCGAGGTGCAGGGTGGCGTACTGGAGCACGCAAGCGTGCCCGGCGCTGAGGACGAACCGGTCGCGGTCCGCCCAGTGCGGGCTCGAGGGCGAGTGGCGCATCACCTCGGCGTAGAGCAGGTAGGCGACCGGCGCGAGCGCCATGGCGGTGCCCGGATGCCCTGCGTTGGCCTGCTGCACCGCGTCCATCGCCAGCGTGCGGATCGTGTCGATGGACAGCTGTTCGATGTCCGTGTTGGGCACGGCGCCTCCCTCGGCTCGGCTTCCCGACGAGGTTACTGATTACGCAAGGGCGGCTGCGCCGGCTCGAATCTCCTGCTCGAGGGCGGCGTGGGCCTCGTCCTCCTGCCCCGTCGTGACCGCCGCGATCGTGTGCCCGTCCTTGCGAAAGCGGCCGATCGCCTTCCCGGCGCGGAAGTCGCCCTCGACGTCGAGCGAGCCGTGCCCGGACTGGTCGCCGAAGAGGCGGAGGTTGTACCCGAAGACCTCGCTGAAGAACGACGAGACGGCCGAATAGCTCGCGTCGTCGTCGCCGGCGAGGAGCTTGCCGAGCTGCGTGCCGTGGTAGTTCGCGGTCGACCAGTGCTCGATGCGCCGGTGGCGGCGGTAGAGCGGGTCGTAGAACTCGGCGATGTCGCCGATCGCGTAGACGTTCGGCTGCGACGTCTCGAAGCGGTCGTTCACGACGACGCCGCTGCGCACCTCGAGCCCGGCCGCGTTCGCGAGCTCGAGGTTGAGCTCGACGCCGATCCCGGCGACTGTCATGTCCGCGTCGGGCGCGTCGGTCGACGAGAGCCGGAGGTCGACGCCGTGCTCGCGCCACAGGTCCGCGAGCGCGTCCGACAGCGGCGGCGCCTCGAGGTTCGGGAAGAGCCGCTCCTCGCGCACGACGTGCGTCACCTGCACGCCGAGGTGCGTGAGCGACGCGGTCACCTCGCAGCCGATGAAGCCGCCGCCGATCACCGTCGCGGTCTTCGCCTCGCGTCCCCGCGCGCGCAGGTTCAGTGCGCTGTCGAGCGAGCGCAGCGTCAGCGCGTCGCCGAGCGGACGCGGGTGCGCGCCGGTCGCGAGCACGACGCGGTCGACGCGGAGCTCCTCGATGGCGCCCACCGTCGTGTTCAGCCGCAGCTCGACGCCGTTCTCGCCGTACCACTCCTCCGGGTGCACGAGCGTGTCCGGCGGCTCGGCCTCGCCGCGCAGCAGGCGCTTCGAGAGCGGCGGCCGGTGGTACGGCGGATGCGTATCGGCCGAGACGAGCAGGATCTCCTCGGTGCCGCCCGCCTCGCGGTAGCCGTCGACCACCTTCGCCGACGAGAGCCCGCCTCCAACGATTCCGATCATGTCGTCTCCTTCCCTCGCATGGCCGCTCGCTGTACTTCGTGCGCCCGCGCGTGGATTTCATACCTCTCGGGGCGCGGCTCGACGACCCGCTCGACCGGCGCGGGCAGCTCGAGCTTGCCGAGCGCCGCGAGCGCAGCACCGCGCGCCGAGCCCTCCGCCACACCCGACACGTGCAGTGGACGGCCGAGCACGTCCGCCAGGATCTGCGTCCAGTCCTCGTTCGCGAGCAGCGCGCCGCCCGTGACGACGACCTCGTCGACGCCGCCGAGCGCGTCGAGCACGTCGGCGAACCGGTAGGCGACGCCCTCGAGCGCGGCCTGGGCGAGGTCGAGCGGCGTCGTGTCGAACGAGAGCCCGGCCACGAGCCCGCGCCGGTCAGGGTCCCAGCCGAGCGAGCGCTCGCCGCCGAGGAACGGCAGGAACGTCAGCCCGTGCGCGCCCGGCTCGCGCTCGGCGACGCCCACGAGCTCGACGTCGCGCAGCGTGCGCCGCAGCCACGCAAAGAGGTTCCCGCCGTCCGACAGGGCGCCGCCCTCGCAGAACCGCCGCCGGTCGAGCCGGTAGAGGAAGAGCCCGGGCCGCGGCTCGACGCGGGCCGCCTCGTAGACGACCCGCAGCGCGCCCGAGGTGCCGATCATCAGCGCGGCCCGCCCGCGCGTCACGCACCCGGAGCCGACGTTCGAGCACGCGCCGTCACCCAGAGCAGGGAGGACGCCCGCGACGGGCTCGTCCGTGAGGGGTGCGAGGCACTCGGTGGTCAGGCCGAGCGCCGCAACGATCTCCGCGTCCCACTCGAGCCGGTTCGGGTCGAAGAGGCCGGTGCCCGACGCGGTCGACACGGTCGTCGCGAGCTCGCCCGTGAGCCTCAGCACGACGTAGTCGCCGAACGAGACGTAGCGCGCGCCTCGCACGCCGGCGTCGGTCAGGCGCGCGATCTTCGCCGGCCAGTACGCCGGGTGGAGGAAGCAGCCCGTGCGCCGGTGGAACTCGTCGGCGTCGAAGACGGGCGGCGTCGTCGCGCCGAGCGTCTCCCGCCAGGTCAGCACCGGCGTCAGCGGCCGGTCGTGCTCGTCGAGCACGACGAGCGAGTGCCAGAACGCCGACACCGCGACGAGGTCGCCCTCGCCGACCTCGGCCAGCACGGCGCGGCACGCGTCGACCAGCCGGTCGGCGTCGTGGTCGTCGTACGAGAGGCGTGCGTCGCCGGGCTCCGGCTCGGCGTGCTCGTCGAACGCGACCGCCCGCACGGACGACGAGCCGATGTCGAGGGCGACGATCCTCACCGCGTGCGGAGCGACACGGACCCGCCGTGCGCCTCGGCGATCGCCTCCGCGATCACGAGCCCGAGGCCGGTCCCGTGCACCGCCTGCGCGGTAGCCGTCGACGAGCGGAAGAAGCGCTCGAACAGCCGCCGCTGCAGGCCGACCGGGATCCCGACACCGCCGTCCTCCACCTCGAGCACAGCATGACCGCTGTCGGCGAACGTCCGCACGAGAACCGTGCCCGCGGCGCCGCTCGGGCGCGTCTCTAGGCTTCGGTCGATGGCCGTCCTCATCGCCTCGAACCTGCGCAAGGAGCTCTCCGGCGAGCCGCTCTTCGACGGCGTCTCGTTCAAGGTCGAGCGCCGCGACCGGCTCGCGCTCGCCGGGCCGAACGGCGCCGGCAAGACGACCCTGCTGCGCGCGCTCGCAGGCGAGGTCTCGCTCCAGGGCGGCGAGCTCTCGTGGGAGAAGGGCGCGCGTGTCGCGCTCCACGACCAGCGCCCGCCTGCGACGAGCGCGCGGCCGCTGCGCGAGTACGTCCTCGCTGGGACGGCCGACCTCGCCGCGGTCGAAGCCGAGCTACGGACCCTCGAGCAGGCGATGGCGACCGGCACGCACGACGCCGCGACGCTGCGGCGCTACGCGGAGGCGCAGGCGCGACTCGAGCACGCGGGCGGCTACGACTGGCGCGACCGCGCGGCGGCCGTCGTGCGCGGCCTCGGCTTCACGGACGACGACCTCGACCGACCGCTGAGCACGTTCTCGGGCGGCGAGCTCACGCGCGCCTCGCTCGCGCGCGCGCTCGCCTCGCAGCCGGACCTGCTGCTGCTCGACGAGCCGACGAACCACCTCGACATCGAGTCGCTCGAGTGGCTCGAGGGCATGCTGAAGACGCTCGACGCGGCCGTGATCCTCGTCGCGCACGACCGCTGGTTCCTCGAGGCGGTGACGACGGCGGTGCTCGAGCTCGAGGGCGAGCGGCCGACGTCGACGTACTTCGCCGGCGCGTGGCACCTCTGGCGTCGCGAGCAGGCGGCGCGCGCACTGCACGCGCAGAAGACGGCCGAGCGGCAGGCCGAGGAGATCGCGCGCCTCGAGCGCTTCGTCGAGCGGTTCCGCTACAAGGCCTCGAAGGCGCGCCAGGCGCAGTCGAAGCTGAAGCAGATCGACCGCATCAAGTCGGAGCGGGTCGAGCCGCGCGCCGAGGGCCGCCGCACGCTCGGGTTCGAGTTCCTCAAGCCCGCACGCTCCGGCCGCGTGGTCGTCGAGGCGACCGGCCTCGCGCTCTCGGCGGGCGACAAGCAGCTCGTGCACGACACCTCGTTCGCGATCGAGCGGGGCGAGCACGTCGCGCTCGTCGGCCCGAACGGGTCGGGCAAGACGACGCTGCTCGAGACGATCCTCGGCCGGCGCGAGCCGGACGCCGGCCGCATCGCGACGGGCTACGGCGTGCAGGCCGCGTACTTCTCGCAGCACGAGGCCGAGCTCGACGAGCGCGGATCGGTGCTCGACGCAACTGCGGCGGCGACCGGGCTGCGCCGGCCGGACGCGCAGAAGCTGCTCGGCCGCTTCCTGTTCTCGGGCTGGGACGTGCACGAGAAGCCGGTCGCCGCGTTGTCCGGCGGCGAGCGGCGTCGGCTCGCGCTCGCGCTCGTCGTCGCGAGCGGCGCGAACTTCCTCGTCGTCGACGAGCCGACGAACCACCTCGACCTCGAGAGCCGCGAGGCGCTCGAGGCGGCGCTCGAGGCGTTCCCGGGGACCGTGCTGCTCGTGTCGCACGACCGCGCGCTGCTCGACGCGGTCGCCGACCGGCTGCTCGCGATCGAGGACGGCCGCATCGAGTCGTACACCGGCGGCTGGGCCGACTACGTCCGCGCGCAGCAGGCGGTGGCGGCGGAGCCGCCTGTCCGCGCAAGCGGACCAGCGGAGGGGGTTCGGGGGAACCGGGAGGTTCCCCCGACGGGCGCAGCGCCCTCGAAGCCGAAGCGGGCGAAGCCGAAGCGCGACCGCCCGCCCGCGCCGTCGCCGCTCGAGCTCGTCGAGCAGGAGGTCGCGCGCGCGGAGGCACGCGTCGCGGAGCTCGAGCAGAAGCTCGCGACCGACTGGAGCGACATGAGCCTTCTCACCGCCCACCGCGAGGCGCGCGAGGACCTCGAGGCGCTGCTGTGCCGCTGGGAGTCGCTCTTCGAGGAGGCGCAGGCGTAACGCGGGGAAGAAGCGCGGCCCCTCGCCCGTCCAGGAGACAGGCATCGAGTCACGGACGGAGGAAAGCCATGAAGAGCACGACGAACCTACAGGCCGTCCCCGGGCGGCCGGCGGCGATCTTCTGGGACTGGCAAGGCCACCTCGGCCGGCTGATCCAGGCGAGCGACGCGAAGCGCGCAGCCGCGCTCACCGCGCCTGCCGCCGAGGCGCCTGCGGCGCCGCCCGCCGCGCACGTCGCCCAGGCCGCCTAGGCCCAGAACGCGTCGAACGCGGCCGCGTCGAACGGCACGGCCGTGATCTCGGCGAGCCGACCGTCGCGGACGACGCAGAAGAGCGCCTGGTCGATGTCGATCGACCGGCCGTCGCGCTCGCCGCGGGCACGGTAGACGGCGACGGCGCGCTCGTCGTCGGCGACGACGTAGCGCAGCTCGGTGCGGTACGTCCCGCCGGTGAGGAGGAGGGTCTCGCGCAGGAAGCGGAGGATCGCGTCCCGCCCGCGGTACTCGCCGCTCATCGCGTTCGCGCCGGCGACGCGCCACACCGCATCCTCGGCGATGCCGCGCGCGACGGCCATCGCGTCGTTTCCGAAGGCGCCGAAGAGCCGTTCGAGGAGGACGGCGTTCGGGTGCGTCAACGCTCGAGCGGCGCCATCGTCAGCCCATACGCCTCGAGCTGCGAGTGGTAGAGCTCGGCCGGCTCGCGGTGGCCCGACCAGACGACTGCCTGGCCCGTGTTGTGGATCTTGTTCGCAAGCGCCATGCCGCGGTCGTAGTCGACGCCCGGGATCGTCTGCGCAAGCGCGAACGCGACGCCCTCGAAGGTGTTGTGGTTGTCGTTCAAGACGATCACGCGCCAGGCGTCGCCGACGCCCGAGCCCGTGCCGCGGCGGACGCGCTCCTTCGGCGGAGTGAGCGTGTGCGTCATGACCCTTCGAGCGTAGCGACAACCGCTTCCGCGATCACCCTCAGCGGCCGGCCCGACACCTGGCTCGCCTTGCGGAGCCGCGCGAACGCGTCGGCTTCCGACAACCCTTCGCGGTCCATCAGCACGCCCTTCGCGCGCTCGATCGCCTTGCGCGCCGCGAGCGCCTCCTGCAACGACTCGACCTCCTCGCGCACCGCCGCGAGCTCCTCGTGCCGCGCGCACGCCGTCGCGATCGCCGGCATGAGGTCGTGCTCGCGGAACGGCTTCACCAGGTAGCCGAACACGCCGGCCTCGACCGCGCGCGCGACGAGCTCCTCCTGGCCGTACGCCGTCAGCATCACGATCGGGATCGGGCGCTCGCCGAGGATCTGGCGCGCGGCCTCGATGCCGTCGAGGCGCGGCATCTTCACGTCCATGATTGCGAGCTCGGGCGCGTGCTCGCGCGCGAGCTCGACAGCCTCCTCGCCGTCGCGCGCCTCCGCCACGACCTCGTGCCCTGCGCCCTCGAGCAGCGAGCGCAGGTCCAGGCGGATGATCGTCTCGTCCTCGGCGATGAGGATGCGCACGCGGCCAGTCTAGGAGTCGACCCAAAGCACGCGGTGCTCCATGCCCGGCTTGCGGCGATGAGCGCGCTCGCTGCGGCCCGCGATCTCGAAGCCCCACCCGCGCAGCAGGTCCTCGGTCGTGCGCTCGGACTCGTGCTCGCCGAACACACCGATGACGAGCCGGTCACACCAGCCGAGGCAGCGCTCGACGAGCTCGCGCCGTCGCTGCTTCGGCACGTAGTCCAGCCCGGTTCGCACGTACGTGAACCGCCGCGGCGGCTGCCAGCGCGCGACGTTGCCGCACCAGATCCGGTCGGCCCAGCGCGGCAGCCGCTCGCGCGCGAGCGACGCGAGCTGGCGCGAGAGGTCGAGACCGTACGGCTCGACGTCGAAGTGCGTCCATCCGGGCAGGCACTCCATCAGGAACCCGTTCGCGCAACCGACGTCGAGGAACGAGCCGTCGCGGTCGATCGCGTGCGCGAGGAGCGCGCGCGAGTAGACCCAGTCGTCGTGCGTGCCGCTCTTGCCGGATTGCTGCCACGGCGTCTGGGCGGCGAGGTAGGCCGGCACGAGGACGTCCTGCCACTCGCGGTGCCACGTCTCCTCGTCGATCTCGCCGCTCGCGAGCCTGGCGTCGAGATCGTCGCTCTCGCGCCAGGCGTTCTCCTTCAGGTGCGCGTACGGGTCACGTTCGCTCACGCGGTGCAGTCCACCACGTGCAGACGTCGATCGCCAGCCGACCCGCGCGGACCGCCGGGCTCTGCGGCTGGAGGCCCGCCCTCGTCATCCGCGCCCGCTCTTGTCGCCGTCGAGCACCTGCGCGAGCATCCACGAGGTCCCGTCGGGGTCGTAGAAGGTCGAGAGCCGGACCATGTTCGGGATCTCGTGCCAGTCCTCGACGTTGACGTCGTGCTCGCGGAGGTACGCGATCGCCGTGTCGATGTCGTGGACGCCGAACGTCGGCGTGACGCTGCCCGGCGTGACCGCCTCCGTCTGGCCGAGCCCGATCTTGAACCCGTACGGCGTGTCGAGCTCGCACCAGCCGTACTCCTTCAGCTCGTAGTCGACGCTGAAGCCGAGGATGTCGCGGTACCACGCGAGCGAGCGGTCGTAGTCCGTCACGCCGACCGAGATCACGCAGTTGTCGGCCCTGTAGTCGAGTCCCATCGCCGTCCTCCGTCGGGTCGGTTGCTCCGTCTGAACCTGTTTTTATACTTCGTTTTGTTCCGTGTCAACCGAGCAGCTGATCGGCCTCTTTCACCACCGCTGGGCGCCGCCCGCGCTCGCGCTGCTCGCGACGCGCGAGGGCGCGCGCTTCGTGGAGCTGCAACGCCGCCTCGACGTGGGGCGCGACTCGCTGCGCCGGGCGCTCGACGGGCTGCTGGAACTCGGGCTCGCGCAGCGCAATCCCGGCTACGGGCACCCCCTGCGACCGGAGTACCTCGTGACCGCGGAGGGCCGGGATGCGGGCGCGGCGTGTGCGCGGGTCCTCGCTGCCGCGTCCGACCAGGACCTGCTGCTCCGGAAGTGGTCCGTGCCGACGCTCGCGCAGCTCGCCGAGGCCCGGCGGTTCTCCGAGGTGCGCGCGGCGCTTCCGGGCGTGACGCCGCGTGCGCTCGCGCTGGCGCTGAAGGACCTGGAGGACGGCGGCCTCGTGCGGCGCGAGGTGCTCCACACGCGCCCGCCGTCGACGCTCTACCGATTGACGGCCGCCGGCGCCCGCGTGGAGCGGGCGCTCGGCGGCGCGTAGTGCCCTCCCCCTACTTGTGTCCCTTCTTCTTCCCCTTGCCCTGGCCCGGCTTCGACTGCGCGCGCTCCTGGGCCTCGGTCTGCGTCGCGGCGACGCCGTCCTTCGCGGCGACGCACGCACCGAGCGCGGCGCCCTTCTTGCCCTGCGCCTGGCACGCGGTGATCGCGTCGAGGATCTGCTGCTGCGTCTTCCCGGCGTTGCGCGCATGCGCGATCGTCGAGACGCACTTGCCGAACGCGTTGCGCGCGTTCGCATTCGTGCCCCACAGCTCGTTGAACGCCGCCGCGGAGCCCATGCGCGTCCGCTCGGCCTTGCACAGCTGCGCCGCGTTGACCTTGCCGCCACCGGCGCCGGTCTCCGGGACGAGCGACACCTGGCCGTTGATGTTCACGTTGCGCAGCTGCGCGACCTGCTTCTTCGCGGACTGCGACCAGCCGCCATCGACGGCGACCGTGATCGACGTCACGGGCTGCGAGCCGACCGCGGCGAGGACCTGCGCGTACGTCGTGAACGGTGTGCCGGGCCGGATCTCGTACCGGCCGGCGTCGTTGTTCCCGATCACGTTGCCGGTGCTCGTCCACGTGTCCTCGGCGCAACCCGTGAAGTTCGGCGACGGGCCGAAGTGCACGCCGACCGTCTGGCCGTTCCCGAGTGCGATGTCGAACCGCGGCGAGCCGCCGCCGCACGAGCCGTCCGTCAGGTTGAACTCGGCGCTGAGCGTCGCGAGCGACGCGAACGTCGTGCCGGCGGGCACCGCGAATGTGACGGCGCCGAAATCGTTCGCCGTACTCGCGTCCGTGAAGTCCGACGTGAGCGTGGCGACGCCGCCGCTGATCGTGGCCGTGCCCGACGTCGTCGGGTCGGCCGCCCACGCGGGCGCGGCGAATGCAAGCGCGGCCGTTGCTGCGGCCGCGACGATGAGTCGCTTCATGTTCGTATCCCCCCTGAATCTGGTTGTCTACAGAGAGGTTGCCGCCGCGGCCCTGGACTTGCGGTGCCCTTACAAAGGGAAAACAACCTCGGCGCGCGTGCCGCCGTCGTCGCGCAGGTCGAGCGTTCCGCGCAACTCATCGCGCACGAGCGCGCGCACGATCGAGAGACCGGTGCCGCTCGTCGGCTCGCCGATGCCCCCACCGTCGTCGGCGATTGCGAGCATCACGCTGCCGTTCCGACGCTCGAGCTCGACGCGCACGTGCGGGCCGCCGTGCTCGAGCGCGTTCTGCAGCAGCTCGGCGAAGACGAGCGCGAGCGCCGTCGCGCGGTGGCCGGCGAGCGACACCTCCTCGAGCCGTGCGTCGACCTCCTTCCCGCCGCCGACGCCCTGCACGAGCATCGCGCGCAGCCGGCCGAGCAGCTCGGCGAGGTCGACGTCGTCGTCACGCCGCTCGGTGAGCACCTCGTGCACGGCCGCGATGGCAAGGATGCGGTTGACGGAGTGCTCGAGCGCCTCGCGCGGGTCGACCGTGTCGGCGGCGCGCGCCTGCAGGCGGAGCAGCGACGCGACGGTCTGCAGGTTGTTCTTCACGCGGTGGTGGATCTCTTGCGCGAGCACGCCGCGCAGCACCGCACGGCCGTGCTCGAGCGCGACGGCCGCGTGCTGTGCGATCGACGCGAGCAGCTCGCGGTCGTGCAGCGTGAACGGCGTCGCGCGGTCGGCCACAAGCTCGCCGATCGTGCGGCCCCGCCAGCGCAGCGGCTGCCGGATGGCGTGCGCGTCGGCGCGCCCCTCGGGCCAGGCGATCGCGCCGTCCTCGAGCACGAGCGCCGCCCCCGTGGCGTGCAGCGCCTCCATCGTCGTCTTCACGATCGCCTCGAGCGATTCCTCGAGGTAGAGCGACTCCGACACGGCCTCCGAGATGCGCGCGAGCGCCTCGAGCTCGCGCACGCGCCGCTGCGCCTCCGTGTAGAGCTTCGCGTGCTCGATCGACTGCGCCACCTGGGCCGCGATCGCGAGCAGCAGCTCGACCTCGTCCTCGCCGAACTCGCGCGGCTCCCGCGTGCGCACGTTGAGCGCGCCCTCGAGCCGCTCGCCGCGCGCGAGGATCGGCACCGCGAGGATCGACTCGTACTCGTCCTCCGGCAGGTTCGGGAAGTTCTTGAACCTCGGGTCGAGGTGCGCCTGCGCCGGGATCATCACGGGCGCACGCGACTCGGCGGCCGAGCCGGTGATGCCCTCGCCCGGCCGCATGCGCGGGCGGCGCGTGAGCTCGTCCACGTGCGAACCGTGCGTCGCGCGCAGCACGAGCTCGTCCGCGCGGTCGTCGTAGAGGTAGACGAAACACGCGTCCGCGCCGAGCGCGTCGGGCACCTTCGTCGCGACGAGCGACAGCACCTCCTCGAGGTCGAGCGTCGAGTTGACGGCCTCGATCGTCTCGGTCAGCAGACGCAGGTGCCGTTCGCGTGCATCCATCCGGGTCGAAGGGTACGCTCCGCCCTCGTGAGCACCTACGAGTGGCTGCTTGCGCTGCACATCACGGGCGCGTTCCTGCTACTCGGCGGCTCGATCGTCGCGGCGACGTTCAACGTCCTCGCGCGCCGCCGTGAGCGTCCCAGCGAGGTCGCGCTCTTCCTCGGACTCATCCGCATCGGCGTCGTCGCGATCTGGGCGGGCTCGCTGCTCACGATCGTGATCGGCCTCTGGCTCGTGCACCACGTCGGCTACAGCTACGGCGAATTCTGGGTCTGGGCCTCCGTGCTGCTGTGGATCGTGGGGAACGCGCTCGGCGGCGCCGGCGGCAAGCGCCTCGGCGAGGCGCAGACGCTCGCCCAGCGCCAGGCCGCCGACGGCGACGCGCCGAGCCTGGAGCTGACGGCGGCCGTGCGCGACCCGCGTGCATCCGCGCTCTTCTGGGGGTCCGGCGCCGCCATCATCCTCGTCCTCGTCCTGATGATCTGGAAGCCGGGCGCCTGATGCTGGCCGTGTTCCAGTCCACCGGCAGCGAGAAGCTCGCGCTCTTCGTCCACGTGCTGGGCGCCATCACGCTCTTCGGCGGGACGCTCTCCGTCGCGACCCTCGCGTGGACGGGCATCCGTCGGCCGCAGCACGCGCTGCTCTCGCGCGCGACGTTCCGCACGCTGCTCGCGCTCGTCATCCCCGCGTGGATCGTGATGCGCATCGGCGCCGGCTGGATCGAGTCCGCGGAGGACGTCGACGAGGACGCGACGTGGATCGGGATCGGCTTCATCGTCGCCGAGCCGGGCCTGCTGATCCTGCTCGTGGCGACGGGCTTCGCCTTCTGGTGGTCGCGCCGGCCCGACGGCTGGCAGGGCCGCGTCGTCGCCGGGCTCGCGACGATCTACGTCGCAGCGCTCGCCGTCGCCTGGTGGGCGATGAGCGCGAAGCCCTAGCGCGCATCAACTCACGACCAGCGTCACGGTCCCGGGCAGGTGCTGCCCACGGCCGTAGGCGAGATCGAGCCCGAGCTCGTATGCGGCCGGCCGGAGCGTGCCGGTGGCGATCTTGAAGCTCGCGCTGTCGGTCTCGCCGACCGACAGGGTCGAGTCGGTGGCGAAGCCGGTCGACGTTTGCTCGTTCGGGTAGGTCACCGTCGCGCCGGCGGGCGGGGTCACCTCCAGGCTGGCATCGGTGACGCCGGGCTTGTTCGCCTTGTACGCCACGCTCACCCACTGCGCGGTCCTCGCCGGGATCGGACCGACGGAGGTGGTCACCTGTTCCACCGTCGGCCCCGTGGCGTCCACGACCGGCAGGGTCACCTTCAGGTTGCGAGTCACCTGCCGGTGCCGTTGCCGTTGGAGGAGAGCCGGTACTTGATCTTCAGCTTGATCTTCTGGTCGCCGAGCGCGTCGTCTCCGACCTGCACCTTGAACGATGCGTAGTCGGTGTCGCCGGCGAGCAAGGTCGACTGCTTGTACAGCGACGAGTAGCCGCCGGTGTTCTCCGGGTAGCTGATGCCGATCCCCCTCGGGCCATCGGCCTCGAGCTCGAACGACGTCGCGTCGGTCGAGGCGCCGCGCCAGAGGGTCGAGACCCACGCGGTCTGGCCGGGGTTGAGCGTCGGAAGCGTGGTCGTCACCTGCTCCACCTCGTCACGCGGGGCCGCGACGGCCACGCCGAGGCCGCACACCACCATCAGCGCCGCAAGAGCCGAGATGTGGCGCAGCCGGGACACGGCGATCGGGGCAAGGCTAACGCGATCGACGCAGGGTGTCGAACCGCCCGGCGTTAACAGGATCCTTACGTCGCGGGCGGGATTTTCCTGAAACACGGGGAATAGGTTCACGCCCGTGTCCGCCCTGGCCATCGA
>JBKPLI010000251.1:0-12099 GCA_046731555.1 Actinomycetota bacterium
CGCATGCGCTGCTCGACGCCGGCGCGGACCGCGTCGTCCTCGGCACGGCTGCGTTCCCCGACCCCGACCCCTGGGCCGAAGCGCTCGGCGACCGCCTGGTCGTCGCGCTCGACGTGCGACACGACGAGGTGCGCGTGACGGGGTGGACGGCCGGCAGCGGCGTCGGGCTGAGCGACGCGCTCGAGCGCTGCCGCGCGGCAGGCGTCGCTAGGGTCCTCGCCACCGCGATCGACCGCGACGGGACGCTGACCGGGCCGGACCTGGAGCTCACGCGATGCGTCGCTGCGAGCGGCGTGAAGACCCTCGCCGCGGGCGGCATCCGCTCGCCCGAGGACGTCGACGCGCTCGCCGACGCAGGCGCGGAGGCCGCGATCGTCGGCCGCGCGCTCCTCGCCGCGTCCGACGGCGCAGCGACACTCGAGAGGTGATCCGCGAGGAGCTCGCGCAGATCGCCGAGTGGGGAGAGCGGCACCGGCGCCTCGTCGCACGACTGACGATCGTGCTCGTCCTCACCGCGATCATCGACGTCGTCGGCACGCTCTTGATCTTCATGACCGAGCGCCACGCGCCCGGCACGGCGATCCACGACGTCCGCGACGCGCTCTTCTTCACGACGGTGCAGCTCCTGACGGTCTCGTCGCAGCTGCCGAACCCGCTCACGGGCTGGGGTCGCATGATCGACGTCGCGCTCGAGATCTGGGCCGTCGTGGTCGTCGCGGGGTCGGCCGGCGCGATGGCTGCCTTCTTCCAGAACGCCGACGCGCCCGAGCCCCGGCCCGCGCCCGACCGCCGCTAGGCGGACGTCCCCTCGTGCACGAGCCACACCACGCCGAGCGGCGGCAGCGTGACCTCGGCCGAGAACGGCTGGTCGTGCCACGGGCGCTCCTCGCCGGTGACCGCACCCATGCTGCCCACGCCCGAGCCGCCGTAGTGCTCGGAGTCGGTGTTCAGCGCCTCGCGCCACGCGCCCGGAGCGGGGAGTCCGACGCGGTAGCCGTGCCGCGGCACCGCCGACAGGTTCGCGACGCACACGAGCTTGCTCTTGCCGTCGGCCGACAGCCGCGCGAACGCGAAGACATTGTTCGCGGCGTCGTTCGGCTCGAGCCAGCGGAAGCCGTCGGGCGAGAAGTCGACCTCCCAGAGGGCGAGCTCCTGGCGGTACAGCCGGTTGAGGTCGCGAACGAGCGACTGCACGCCCGAGTGCTCCGCGTGGTCGAGCAGCCACCACGGGAGCTCGCCGTCGTCCGTCCACTCCGACGGGTTCGCGAGCTCGCCGCCCATGAAGAGCAGCTTCTTGCCGGGATGCGCCCACATGTACGCGTACAGCGCGCGCAGGTTCGCGAGCTGCTGCCACCGGTCGCCCGGCATCTTCGCGAGCAGCGACCCCTTGCCGTGCACGACCTCGTCGTGCGACAGCGGCAGGATGAAGTTCTCGTTCCACGCGTAGACCATCGCGAACGTCAGCTCGTGGTGGTGGTACTGCCGGTACACGGGCTCCTTCTGGAAGTACGAGAGCGTGTCGTGCATCCAGCCCATGTTCCACTTGAAGCCGAACCCGAGCCCGCCGAGGTAGGTTGGCCGCGACACGCCCGGCCACGCGGTCGACTCCTCCGCCGCGGACACGACGCCCGGCTCGCGCAGGTGCACGAGCTCGTTGAGCTCCTTCAGGAACGAGACCGCCTCCAGGTCCTCGCGGCCGCCGAACGCGTTCGGGACCCACTCGCCTTCCTTGCGCGAGTAGTCGAGGTAGAGCATCGACGCGACCGCGTCGACGCGGATGCCGTCGGCGTGGTACTCGCGCAGCCAGAAGAGCGCGTTCGCGAGCAGGAAGTTGCGCACCTCCGTGCGGCCGAGGTTGAAGACGAGCGTGCCCCAGTCCGGGTGCGCGCCGCGCCGCGGGTCGGCGTGCTCGTACAGCGCCGTGCCGTCGAAGCGCGCGAGTGCCCAGTCGTCGCGCGGGAAGTGCGCGGGCACCCAGTCGAGGATGAGCCCGATCCCGTTGCGGTGCAGCTTGTCGACGAAGTAGCGGAAGTCGTCGGGGCTGCCGAGCGTCGAGAGCGGCGCGTAGTAACCCGTGACCTGGTAGCCCCACGAGCCGGAGAACGGGTGCTGCGTCACCGGCAGCAGCTCGACGTGCGTGAAGCCGAGGTCGCGCACATACGGCGTCAGCTGGTCGGCGAGCTCGCGCCAGCCGAGCCCCGCCCGCCACGAGCCCGCGTGCACCTCGTAGATGGACATCGGCGCGCGCAGCGTGTCGAGCTCGCGGCGCATCGCGATCCAGTCGCCGTCCGACCAGTCGAACTCGCTCTGCGAGACGATCGACGCCGTCTGCGGCGGCACCTCCGCCTCGAACGCATACGGGTCGGCCTTGACGCGGAGCTCGCCGGACTGCGCGCGCAGCTCGAACTTGTACTTCGTGCCGGGCCCGAGGTCCGGGACGAAGAGCTCCCAGATGCCGGTCGCGCCGAGCGAGCGCATCGGGTGCAGGCGGCCGTCCCACGAGTTGAAGTCGCCGACGACGCTGGCCGAGCGCGCGTTCGGCGCCCACACCGCGAACGCCGTGCCCGCGACGCCCTGCACCTCGATCGGGTGCGCGCCGAGACGGCGGTAGATCTGTTCGTGCCGGCCCTCGCCGACGAGGTGAAGGTCGAGATCGCCGAACGTCGGCGTGAACGCGTACGGGTCGCGCAGCGTGTACTCGTTGCCGTCGGGGTAGGCGACGTGCAGCTCGTAGTCGAGCGGCAGCTCGGCGCCTTCGACGAGCCCCTCCCACACGCCGTCGCCGACGTGCTCGAGCTCGACGCCCGCCGGCTCGACGCGCACCGACGCCGCTTCGGGACGGAGCACGCGGACGACGACGCCGCCGTCGGCCTCGTGCGCGCCGAGGTACGCGTGCGGCGCGGCGATGTCCCACGTCGTGCTCATGCCGCGACGTCTCCTTCCAACGTTCCCGGGCGACGACGCAGACGGACGCGCGGGTTTATCCGCGCGTCCTGACGAGGGCACCGCAGGCGGTGCCTCATGCCGCGACCTCAGCTTCGAGCAGGCGCAGGATGCCCGCGACGGGGATGCGCACCCAGTCGGGGCGGTTGTTCAGCTCGTAGCGCAGCTCGTACACGGCCTTCTCCAGCTCGAACACCGTCAGCAGCTTGTCCATCGCCGAGCCGGTGGGGACGAGCGACTGGTCGACGGTCGAGCGGTACCCGCCGAGGAACTCTTCACGCGCATGGCCCTCCCAGCCGTCGGGCGGCGTGACGCCGCGCTGCAGCTCGGCGGCGGTGGCGGCGTACGCGAACGAGCGCATCATCCCGGCGACGTCGCGCAGCGGCGAGCGCTTGCGGCGGCGCTCCGGCAGCGACCGCGCCGGCTCGCCCTCGAAGTCGAGGATCACCCAGTCGTCGCCGGCCCACAGCGTCTGCCCGAGGTGGAAGTCGCCGTGATGGCGGATCACGCGCCCCGTGCCGCCGATGTGGGTCAGCAGGCGAAGCCGCTCGCGCACCTCCTCCCCGCGCCCGCGGATCGGGTCGAGCTCGGGGATGTCCTCGGGCAGGTCGAGGAAGATGCGCTCGATCTCCTCGTCGACCGTCGCGGTCAGGAGGCCGAGCGACTCCGACGAGGTGTCCTCGGGGGAGAAGTTCGCGTCGGCCGAGTCCGAGCCGAGCACGGAGTGCATGTGCCCGGTCACCTCGCCGAGCCGGCGGAGTCGCGACGCGAACTCGTCGGGGTCGGAGGAGATCATGTCGAGCGCGAGCTCCCACCCGTCGACGCCGCCGACGACGTAGCGCTGGAGGATCCCGAGCGTCGCGTCCATCGGCTTGCCCTGGTACGCGTACCAGCCGGCGAGCTGCGCGATGTTCTCGAAGCCCTTCTCCGTGAGGAAGCGCAGCAGCTCGAGCTCGGGGTTGATGCCGGCCTCGAGACGGCGGAACACCTTCATGATCAGCTCGTCGTCGAAGACGATCGACGTGTTCGACTGCTCGGCCTCGATGAGGCGCGCCTCGCGCAGCTCCTGGCCGAGGCCCGCGTAGCCCTCGACGACGCCGAACCTCACGACGCCCTCGCCGGCGGGCATCGTGCGCGCGGCCCGCACCATGTGCACGAGCTCGCGCACCTGGCGCGGGTCGGCGAGCGCGTCGAGCGAGTCGTCGGTGAGCAGCTGGTACGTCTCGTGCGTGCCCTCGGCGAAGCGCGTCTCGACGAGCTGTAGCTCGAGCCGCGGGTCCGTGTCGCGCAGCACGGCGCGGTCGATCACCTCGGCGTGCATGATCTCGCGCGTCTTCGAGCCGTACCAACGCTGGTTCTGCACGAAGTCGATGAGGGCGCGCTCGTCGCTCACTCGCTCGTGTCCTTTCGCAGCTGGAACCAGAAGAACCCTCGAGGCCCGAGGGTCAGCAGGTACGGCAATTCACCGATCGCCGGGAAGCGCGAGCGCCCGAACATCTCCTCCGGGATCATGCCCTGGAACTCCGAGAGGTCGAGCTGGACGGCCTGCGCGGAGCGGGCGAGGTTGTGCACGCAGAGGATCACGTCGTCCTCGTAGCGGCGGATATGGGCGAACACGCGCGGGTTGTCGGGCCGCAGCGCCTCGTACGTGCCGAGCCCGAACACCGGATGCTCCTTGCGCAGCGCGATCAGCCGGTGCAGCCAGCGCAGGAACGAGTTGGGCTGGCGCAGCTGCGCCTCGACGTTCACCGCCTGGAAGCCGTACACCGGATCCATGAGCGGCGGGAGGTAGAGCTGCGCGAAGTCGGCGCGCGAGAAGCCGCCGTTGCGGTCGCCGGTCCACTGCATCGGGGTGCGCACACCGTCGCGGTCGCCAAGGAACACGTTGTCGCCCATGCCGATCTCGTCGCCGTAGTACAGAACGGGTGATCCGGGCAGCGAGAACAGGATCGCGTGCATCAGCTCGAGCTCGTCACGGCCGTTGTCGAGCAGCGGCGCGAGACGGCGGCGGATCCCGAGGTTGAGCTTCATGCGCGGGTCCTTCGCGTACTCGCCGTACATGTAGTCGCGCTCGTCGTCGGTCACCATCTCGAGCGTCAGCTCGTCGTGGTTGCGCAGGAAGAGGCCCCACTGCGTGCCGTCCGGGATCGCCGGCGTGCGCTCGAGGATCTCGATCATCGGCATCGCGTCCTCGCGCCGCAGCGCCATGAACATGCGCGGCATGACGGGGAAGTGGAACGCCATGTGGCACTCGTCGCCCTCGCCGAAATACGCGACGACGTCCTCGGGCCACTGGTTCGCCTCCGCGAGCAGCACGCGGTCGGCATAGCGCGCGTCGACCTCCGAGCGCACGCGCTTCAGGAAGTCGTGCGTCTCCTGCAGGTTCTCGCCGTTCGTCCCGTCGCGCTCGAAGAGGTACGGCACCGCGTCGAGCCGGAAGCCGTCGAGCCCGAGGTCGAGCCAGAAGCGCAGGACGTTCAGCATCTGCTCCTGCACCTCGGGGTTGTCGTAGTTCAGGTCGGGCTGGTGCGCGAAGAAGCGGTGCCAGTAGTACTGCCCGCGCGACGGCTCCCACGTCCAGTTCGACGGCTCGGTGTCGAGAAAGATGATCCGCGCCTCGCCCCAGCGCGTGTCGTCGTCGCCCCAGACGTACCAGTCGGCATACGGCCCGTCGCGGTCGGTGCGCGAGGCCTGGAACCACGGGTGGTCGCTCGACGTGTGGTTCATGACGAGGTCGGCGATCACGCGCAAGCCGCGCTGGTGCGCCTGGTCGACGAAGTGCTTGAAGTCCTCGATCGTCCCGTAGTCGGGATGGATGCCGAAGAAGTCGGCGATGTCGTAGCCGCCGTCGCGCAGCGGGCTCGGGAAGCACGGGAGCAGCCAGATGCAGTCGACACCGAGCCACTGCAGGTAGTCGAGCTTCTCCGTCAGCCCGCGGAAGTCGCCCGACCCGTCGTCGTTGCCGTCGAAGAACCCACGCATGTGGATCTCGTAGAAGACGGCGGTCTTGAACCAGTTCGGGTCGCGCTCGAACCAGTGCCCGGGCTCGCTCACGTCAGACCACGACCTTCAGGACGTGCGACTTGCCGGGGCCGAGCTTCACGTAGTTGCGGCCGACGCGCCACGTGAACTCCTCGCCGGTGAGCAGGTCGCGCGCGTCGAACGCCGGCGGCCAGCCGAGCGCGACCGGGACGACGCACAGTCCCTCGCGCTCGTTCCACGCGTCGACGTTCACCACGCACACGACGTCGTCTTTCACGTAGGCGACGAGGTGGTCGCTCTCCGTCTCGAGCCACCGCAGGTTGTCGGCGCGCTGCAGCGCGGGCGTCGCGCGACGCACCTCGTTCAGGCGCTTGACGAGCGGGAGCAGCGGCCCGTCGAGCGCGCGCTCCTTCGCCTCGTACTTCTCCGAGTCCATGTACTCCTCGGAGCCGGCGCGCACCGGCTCGTTCTCGTAGTGCTCGTAGCCCGAGTAGATGCCGTACGAGGGCGAGAGGGTCGCCGCGAGCACGAGCCGCGCCTCGAACGCGGGCGGCCCGCCGTGCTGCAGGTACTCGTGGAGGATGTCCGGCGTGTTGACGAAGAAGTTGCCGCGGTAGAACGGCGCCCAGTCGATGATCTGCGTCATGAACTCGTAGAGCTCCGGCTTCGTGTTCTTCCACGTGAAGTACGTGTAGCTCTGCGAGAAGCCGACCTTCGCGAGCGTCGTCATCATCGCCGGCCGCGTGAACGCCTCCGAGAGGAAGATCACGTCCGGGTTCTCGTTTCGCACCTGGCGGATCAGCCAGTCCCAGAACGGCACGGGCTTCGTGTGCGGGTTGTCGACGCGGAAGACCGTCACACCGCGGCGCACCCACACCATCAGCGCCTCGTGGAGGGCCTGCCACAGCCCTTGCCAGTCCTCGGACTCGAAGTTGACGTTGTAGATGTCCTGGTACTTCTTCGGCGGGTTCTCGGCGTACTTCAGCGTCCCGTCAGGCCGGCGGTTGAACCACTCCGGGTGTTCCTTCAGCCACGGGTGGTCGGGCGAGCACTGAATCGCGAAGTCGAGCGCGATCTCGACCCCGGCCTCCTTCGCGGCGGCGAGCATCGCGTCGAAGTCGTCCCACGTGCCGAGGTCGGGATGCAACGCGTCGTGCCCGCCGGTCTCGTCGCCGATCGCCCACGGCGAGCCGACGTCGTCAGGGTCCGGCGTGAGCGTGTTGTTCCGCCCCTTGCGGTTCGTGTGCCCGATCGGGTGCACGGGCGGCAGGTAGACGACGTCGAAGCCGAGCGCCGCCAGCTCGGGCAGCGCCTCTGCGACGCCGCGGAACCCGCCCCACGAGCGTGGGAAGAGCTCGTACCACGCCCCGAAGCGGCCGAGCAGGCGGTCGGCGTCGATCTCGAACGTCGCCGACGACGTCGTGCCGTGGCGATCCGCGGTCTCGACCGCGAGCGCCTCCTCGACCGTGACGGCGTCGCGCCCGAGCAGGACCGCCCCCTCCGACAGCTCCCCGTTGAGGTCGTCCTGTCCGGCCTCGTGCTTGCGCCGGATCTCCTCGCGCCACGTCGCGACGCGGTCCGCCCAGGCGTCGATGCGCCAGCTCCAGCGCCCGGGCGCGTCGACGGTGAACCCGCCGCGCCAGCGGTCGTTGCCGAGCGGCTGCAGCGACGACTCCTGCCAGCGCGTCGCGCCGGGCGGCTTCACGCGCACGGAGGCGCCCAGCACGTCGTGGCCGTCCTTGAAGATCGAGGCGTAGACGTCGACCCGCTCGCCGACCACGCGCTTGAGCGCGAAGCGGCCGCAGTCGACGACCGGCTCGACGTGCTGGATCTGGATCCGCGCGGGTGGTTGCTTCGACCGAGGTGGGGGCACCGTGGAAGATTCTCAAGCACGCCCGGCTCCTAAACGCGTTGAACCTCTCCCGCAGCTCCGGCATCCTGCTCCACCCGACCTCGTTGCCCGACGGGCGGCTGGACGAGGAGGCCTACCGTTTCGTCGATTGGCTCGCCCGTGCCGGGCAGTCCTGGTGGCAGGTCCTGCCGCTCGGCCCGGGCGACGAGACCGGCTCGCCCTACGCGTCGGCCTCGGCGTTCGCGGCGAGCGCAGCGCTGCTCGCCGACCCCGAGGCGCCGGTCTCCGCCGACGAGCTGGCCTCCTTCCGCGAGCAGAACGCGTACTGGATCGGCGACTGGGAGCGCCACGAGCACGGCGGTCCCGTGGAGGACCAGGTGCGCTTCGACCGCGAGTGGAAGGCGCTGCGCGCGTACGCCGCCGAGCGCGGCGTGCGGATCATCGGCGACATGCCGATCTACGTGGCCGAGGACGGTGCCGACCACCGCTCGCACCCCGAGCTCTTCCAGGACGGCGTCGTCGCCGGCGTGCCGCCCGACGCGTTCTCGGCGACCGGGCAGCTGTGGGGCAACCCGCTCTACGACTGGCACGCGATGCGCGAGGACGGCTACCGCTGGTGGATCGAGCGCTTCCGCCGCGCTCTCGACCTCGTCGACCTGACGCGTATCGACCACTTCCGCGGCTTCGTCTCGTACTGGGCCGTGCCGAAGGGCGACGAGACCGCGCAGCACGGCCGCTGGCGCCGTGGCCCCGGCGCGGAGCTCTTCCGCGCGGTCGAGCACGAGCTCGGCCCGCTGCCGGTGATCGCGGAGGACCTCGGCGTGATCACGGAGCCCGTCCGCCGCCTGCGCCGCGAGCTCGGCTTCCCGGGGATGCTCGTGCTGCAGTTCGCGTTCGACGGCGGCCGCGACAACCCGTACCTGCCCGAGCACCACGAGGAGGACGCGGTCGTCTACACGGGCACGCACGACAACGACACGACGCGCGGCTGGTGGGACGCGCTCACCGTCGAGCAGCGCGCACGCACGCCGCTCGACCCGCACGACCCCGTCTGGAGCCTCATCGAGCTTGCGCTGTCGTCGCCCGCCCGCCTCGCGCTCGTGCCGCTGCAGGACGTCCTCGGCCTCGGCGGCGAGGCGCGCATGAACCACCCCGGCACGAGCACGGGCAACTGGCGGTGGCGCTACGGCAGCGGCGACCTCAGCGACGAGGTCGCCGACCGACTGCGCGCGTCGACCGAGCGCGCCGGCCGCTCGCCCTCCTGATTCCGTCCTCGACCGCGAGGTCGCGCTGCTCGCGCCGGAGCCACTCCGCGAGGAACGGCTCGACGATCACGTAGTCGCCCTCGTCGGTGCGGCCGACGAGCTCCTTGCGCCCGAGGCCCGTGAGCGCGGTCTGCAGGCTCGGGTTCGGCGGCAGCTCGTGCCGCGCGTGGTACTCGGCCGTGTACGGCGTGGCGGTCGGCTCCTCCGCGAGCGCGATCAGCACGAGCCGCTGCTGCTGCGGCGCGTCGTCCCAGAGCTTCGCGAGGTGGTTGTGCTCCGACTGCAGCACCTTGCCGACCGCCTCCTCGACGTCCGACTCGAACGCGTGGTGCCCATGCGGCACGAGCTCCCAGACGAAGTACGCGAGCTCCTGCGTCGCGTACGGATGGCCGTGCGTCGCCTCGAGCAGCCGCCGGAGCGCGTCCTCGGTGAGCACCTTCTCGGTGCGCGCGAAGCGGCGCTTGAGGTAGCTCCCGAACTTGCGCGTCGGGATCGGCCCGAGCTCGAGCCGCTTCGCGCTGCGCCAGAACGGCTCGTTCCGGTCGCTGAAGATCCGGTCGAGGACGTGGCGGCGGCTGCCGAGGTAGACGTGGCCGACCTCCGGCTGCGCCTGGAAGACGGCGCGCATGAGGTTCGGGAAGCCACGGTCGAGCGCGACGATCTCCTGGAACTCGTCGAACACGATCGAGACGCGCTTCTTCCGCTCGGCCGCGATCTCGGCCGGCAGCTCGAGCAGGCGCTCGATCGTCGCGTCGATGTCCCCGCGGCGGCGCGCGGGCTGGAACACGAACCGCAGCGTGCCCATGTCGGGGTCGACCTCGATCGACGGCTTCACGGTCAGCGACCGGAAGAGCGACGTCGCGCGCTCGATCGCCTGCCCGACGGGCGAGTCGATCTCCGACAGGATCGTCTTCGCGAGCGCCGAGGCGAAGCGCTCCTTCGTCGGCGTCTTCATCAGGTCGCAGTAGCCGACGAGCACGTCGGCCTTGATCGCCTCTTGCGCCGCCTTGAGCACGAGCGACGACTTGCCGTAGCGGCGCGGCGCGTAGACGACGACGTCCTGCCCGTTGAGCATGTCGCGCGCGAGCTCGCGCACCTCGTCCTCGCGATTCGTGAACGCGTCGTCGAGCGCGAGCCCGCCGAACACGAACGGATTGCGCGTCTTATCCATGGCGGCATAATGTAGCCGTACCTACGGACGCGAATGCCGGGGGAGGGAGTCGAACCCCCACGCCTCGAGGGCACCCGGGTTTAAGCCGGACGCGTCTACCAGTTCCGCCACCCCGGCAGGGGCGAAAAGCGTACCGCGCTACTCGCCCGGCTCGAGCTGGTCGGGCGGGAACTTCTCCGGCGCCTGGTACCGCAGCTTGTCGCGGAAGGTCGCGAACGCGTCCTGGTCGAACCTCTTGCACTTCGCCAGGTGCGTCCACGAGCGAATCGCGATCGTCGAGCCGAGCTTCGGGTACGGCGCGACGAGCATCGCGTTCGCATCCTCCTGGTAGAACTCGCGGATCTTGGCGACCTCGGCGGCGGGCACCTTGTTGCCCCACTGGATGATCACGCCGCCGTGCTCGAGGTTGTGCAGCGCGGCGTACTCATCGACCGGCGTCGGGTAGATGCCGAAGATGACCGGGATGTAGTAGTGCTGCCCGCTCGTCGGCGGGAACGAGTTGTACTTCATCGGGTTCTTCGGGTTCAGCGTCGTGTAGTGCGGCGAGCGCGCCTGCTCGGGATACGTCTTGAACGTGCATCCGGCGTTCTTCATCGCGGTCGCGACGTCGTCGACCCGGTTCCCCCCGCCGCCCGCGAGCGCGAACACGGCGAACACGGCCACGAGGGCGATGACGCCCGAGAGCGCGAGCCCGTAGAGGATCAGACGGTTGCGGCGGTCGTTCGGCCCGACGGGCCGGCCGGACTCGGTCCGCCGGCGCGGGCCTTGCGTGCGCTTGGGCGGCGGCGGCGTGCGGCTCTTCTTCGCCATGGGCGCACCAGTGTAGTCATGCCGACACGGGAACCCGCGCCCCGAAGAAGGCGGCGACGGCCGACGGCTCGTCGACGAGTGGGCAGCGCGGCAGGGCGCCCAGGAACGCGCGCCCGTAGGCCCGCGTCCGGAGCCGCGGGTCGAGGATCGCGACGACACCGCTGTCGGCGTGGCTGCGGATCAGCCGCCCGAACCCCTGCCGCAGCTGGAGCATCGCGGTCGGCAGTGCGTAGTCCCGGAACCAGTCGCCGCCGGCCGCCTCCACGGCCTCACAGCGGGCCTCGTGGAGCGGGTCCCCCGGCGCCGAGAACGGCAGCTTGTCGATCACGAGCAGCGAGAGCGACTCGCCGGGGATGTCGACGCCCTGCCAGAACGTCGACGTCGCGAGCAGCACGGAGTCGACCTCGGCGCGGAACCGCTCGAGCAGCCGCTCGCGCGGCGCCTCGCCCTGCACGAGCACGTCGTACGGGACCCGCCCGCGCACGCGTTCGCGCAGGACGTCGAGCGCGCGGTAGCTCGAGGTGAGCACGAGCGCGCGGCCCTCCGAGAGCTCGAGCAGCCGCACGACCTCATCCGCGACGCGCTCGGTGAACCCCTCGCTGCGCGGGTCGGGCATCGTGCGCGGCACGTAGAGCAGCGCCTGCTCGGCGAAGTCGTACGGCGAGCCGACGACGAGCTCGCGCGCGTCGTCGAGCCCGAGCCGTCGGCGCACGAAGCGGGCGTCCTCGCCGTTCGTCAGCGTCGCCGAGACGAGGATCGCGGTCGGGCCGTCCTCCCAGATCCGCTCGCGCAGCTGCCCGGACACGTCGACCGGAGCCCACGCGAGCGCGTCCGGTTCCGCCCACACGACGCGCTCGAGCTCGCCGGGGTCGAGGCACGCCTCGATCTGCGCGGCCGTCCCCAGCGCGCGCCGCGACAGTGCATCGAGGTCGTCGCCCTCCCCGTGCAGCTCGTCCGCGAGCGTGCCGAGGGCAGCGGAGAGGAGCTGCGCCGGCTCGGCAGGCGGCTCGCGCAGGCGCCTGCGCCCCGACGGCGGCGCCGCCGCCCGCAGCAGCCGCTCGCCTGCGCGCTCGATC